>DASRPK010000026.1:0-28934 GCA_035646395.1 Gemmatimonadaceae bacterium
GAAGGTGGGGCGATCCTGCTTCGCCGACGCGCTGGTCGCTGGTTGGCGGACACGCTTCGCACGTCTGCGGCGCCCGTCATCATCAGGGCGCTGTACCGTGGCGAAGGCATCATCTCGCTGCTGACCTTCACCGATACGACCGTCGGTCGATCCGAGGGCCTGTACTTCAGCAGGTTCGAAGGCGGCTGGAGCCGGCCAGTGAGAATTGCGGGCGATGGAACTCTTCCCGTTACCGCCCCCATGCTCGTCCCCCGCGACAACGATCATGTCGCGTCCTGGATCGAGTGGCGCTGGATGGACGCGCAAAGCGCCAAACTGGAGTGGATGCTGATCGACTCCACCGGTCGCAGCATCGTGAGGGGTCGCGTCGATTCAGGTCCGCCCACCTATCCGTACGAACTGACGATGGTCGGCGGACGACATCCGCTCTGGCTTTACCGCGGCACTCCCGCCGGTAACCTGGTGGCGCTGGCGGTCCTTCTCGATTCCACGATCGCCAGGCTGCCGTCCGTTGTGGCTCCGTTCCGGAATCCGCTGCCGTCGACGCTGGCGCTGCCAGGGAACCGTTTTCTCCTGTTCACGCAGAAGCTCGCACTCACCGACAGCGAGCCGATGGCGGCTTCCTTCGTGACGGAGCTCGAAGTGCGCTGCCCAACGGGGCGGCGTTAGGCACCCTCACCCGGAGGACAGATGGACCGTCGGTATTTCAGTGTGGTAGCAACGATCGCAACAAGCGTAACCCTCGCTTGCGGCGACGCACGCCTTGACGACGTCACGGCACCACCTCCCGCTGCGATGCCGGTCACTCCGGTCGCAAACGAGTGGCCAACAGAAGAGGAAATCGCTGCCGCTGGAATATCGAGCGCGATCGGCATGACCGTCGCCCTCACGCCCTGGTTCGCGACCGACAACCTGTATTTCATCGTCGACGCCAAAGTCAGTTTCACCTGGGCCAATTACGTGTCGGCCACGATCAAGGCCTGGCTGATCAACGCCAGCGGTCAGCAGGTCAACAGCGGCCAGGCAGCGCTGTCGTGGTATCGAATGGTCGTTCCCGTACCCAGTGGCGACACCACCTTCACGGTACGCATCGCCACCAACAACACGACCTGCGGCCTGACGGGCAAGAGCAGTGGAAGCGGAAAGGCGGCACAACGTGCGCTCGCCGCCGGGCTCTTTACGGTCGATATCTATGAGCACTCGGTCGGTGAAACGTCCGGTCCCGACGTGTTACAGCCGAAGTGCCCGCCCGATGATTGCGACGATACCGCAAGCAGTCGAGTCATCCGCGGAACGTCAGACGTTCTGCGATCCGAATCTGACGACTGCGATGAGGATGCGCCTGCTCCACCTGTCGGTGGCGGAGGATCAGATGAGCCGGAACCCACGCTGGTCTGTTTCAGTCTCTGGCGTGAGTTCTGGACTTACAACCTCCTGACAGGCCAGTACTCGCTCCTCTTCCAGGCGTTCATGGGCACGTACTGCTACTACACCTACGAAACCTAACGAGTAACTTCACCAGAATTGACACGGGAGTCTTATGTCGGTCCATCTCATGTTACCCCTTGCCGTCGGTCTGCTCCTCTCCATACCTGGCACGGCAGCGACGCAGACGGTCGCCGGCACGGGAGCAGTTCGCGTGACGCTCGTGGCGGGTCCGGCAACGGCGCGTGGAGGTCGCACGGAAGTCGTGCGGTATGCCAGGCTCACGCCGCGCAATGTCATCATCGTCGACCGGAACGCCACCGCTGAAGATCTCGGCGCGGCGCTTGCCCTGTTCAACGCCCTCCGCGCACGCTTCGGCGACAGCCTCGAGTCTGATCTTCGCGCGCGGCCGGAGACATTCCGTCCCGGTGCTGCGTGGCTCAAGAGCGAATACCGGGCGTGGCTCATCCAGCAACTCACACGGTTGCGAACAGCACCGGTGGCGTCGACGTCGCTATTCGGAACGGCCAGGTCTGTGCAGATCACCATGCCCGCCATGAAAGCCACTCTTGCCACAACGCAAGGTGGGTTGGATTAGCTGCGTCCAGCGCTGTGCTCGTTGACCACAGGTGTCACAAGGGGACCTCGGCGACGGGGTCCCCTTTGCATTGTCGTTGTCTTCCTGCCTATCGTCCCGCGCTCAACCTGCGCACCTCGTACGATTCAATCGATGCAGAAAACAACCACCGACTTCGGCGAAACCGCGCCGCAACGCGCGACTCGCCGGGAGTGGATCGGGCTCGGCATAATTGCCCTGCCGTGCATCCTGTATTCGATGGACCTGACGGTGCTGCACCTTGCCGTTCCGTCGCTCACCACGGAACTGGCGCCGAGTAGTGCCCAACTTCTGTGGATTATCGACATCTACGGCTTCCTGGTGGCGGGCTCCCTCATCACGATGGGAACGCTCGGGGATCGCATCGGACGCCGGCGATTGCTGATGATTGGAGCCGCCGCCTTCGGCCTCGCTTCGTTGCTCGCGGCATTCTCGACGTCCGCGAGCACGCTGATCGCCTCACGCGCGATTCTCGGTGTAGCGGGAGCGACAGTTGCTCCGTCAACACTCTCGCTCATTCGCAACATGTTCCTCGATCCGCACGAGCGCACGGTGGCGGTTACGGTCTGGATAACGAGTTACTCGATAGGCGGCGCCATTGGGCCGCTCATCGGTGGCCTGCTGCTCCAGAAGTTCTGGTGGGGTTCGGTGTTCCTGATCAGCGTCCCGGTGATGCTTTTGCTTCTCGTGACCGCGCCGCGATTGCTCCCCGAATACCGCGACCCGACGCCCGGTCCCCTGGACCTCACGAGCGCAGCAATGTCCCTGTTCTCGGTGCTCTCGGTGATCTATGGCTTGAAGCAAATCGCGCAGGGAGGTGTCTCGCTGCTCGCCATCTCCACGATTGCCGTCGGTGTCGCGCTCGCAATTCTCTTCGGGCGACGGCAGCTCCGTCTCGCGTCGCCGCTCATTGATTTGCGGCTGTTCCGCGAACCTGGCTTCAGCGCCTCGCTCGCGACTTACGGATTCTCGATTCTTGTGATGTTCGGCGGATTCCTGTTCCTGCCGCAATACTTGCAACTGGTACTTGGGCTTTCGCCGCTCATAGCCGGCCTGTGGACGATTCCGTGGGCGATCGCTTTTATCGTCGGCGCCATCGCGCTACCCGCGCTCGCCAGGCGTGTTCGCCCTGCGTTCCTCATGGCCGGCGGATTCATTCTGTCCGCGCTGGGTTTCGCGATGTTCACCATGATCGATCGCACCACGTCCTTCGCCTGGTTCGCGACGGGCTCGAGCCTGTTTTCATTCGGCATGGTGCCGGCCTTCACGCTCACCACCGATCTCATTATTGGCACGGCGCCACCGGAACGAGCAGGGGCAGCCTCGGCGATGTCTGAGACCAGCGCCGAGTTGGGGGGTGCATTGGGGATCGCGCTGTTCGGCAGCATCGGCATCGCGATCTATCGTCTCGCGATTGCGGACGGGATTCCCGCTTCCCTTTCGGCACCCGAGGCCGACGCCGCCCGCGCCACGTTAGGCGGCGCCCTGGCCGCGGCACGCCAGCTGTCGACATCAGAAGGCGCCGTGCTCATCGATGCAGGTCGCGGTGCGTTCATTTCCGCGCTCCAGCTCTGCGCCGGCATCAGCGTCGCCGGCTCGCTGGTGCTGGCCGCGTTCGTGATGACAACGATGAGACAGGTACGTCGCCCAGGCTGATCGCCGTTCGCTGATCGCCGTTCGATGGATTTCCATGACACCGGGCCCACGCTTCACCCTGACACGCCATGTGCCGGTGAATTCGATCGTTAACAGATGTCCGTGTGACAGCGACTTACACGTGTCAGTACATGCGTCCGGCAGTCACGTCACGTTCTGGCGACGACGCGCACGTTGACCCACACACGATCGTGATATGCACCACACTTCGCGGTTGGAACTTTCCGTTCGAGACGGTGGATCGAACTACGCCCCCCGATTCGCATCGGAAGGAGACTCCACTATGAAAACCAGGATCAACCGGCCGCTGGTAATGCTGCGGTCGCCGCTCATGCCGCTGCTCCTTGTAGCGGCTTTTCTCGTGCCGGCCACCAGTAGCGCTCAGTACTTCGGGCGCAACAAGGTGCCTTACGAGCGCTTCCGCTTCGAAGTGCTGAGGACTCCGCACTGGGACGTCCATTACTACGACCCGCAAGGCACCGCCGCGCGCGATGCGGCGCGCATGCTCGAGCGGTGGAACAGCCGGCTCTCGTCGGTAATGGCGCACAATTTGACCAGGCGGAAGCCGGTGATCCTGTATGCTGACCATCCGGACTTTCAGCAAACGAACGTCATCAGCGGCACGCTGACAGAAGGCACAGGCGGCGTCACGGAGTCATTGCTCGACCGCATGGTGATGCCGATGACCGGCTATTACGCCGAAACGGATCACGTACTCGGCCACGAAGCCGTGCACGTGTTCCAGTACGACATCGCCAACGAGGCGGAAAAGGCCATGAACTTCGCGCGCATGCCGCTCTGGTTTGTCGAGGGCATGGCTGAATATCTGTCGGTGGGACCCGAGGACCCGCACACCGCGATGTGGCTGCGCGACGCCCTCCAGAGGAACGACCTCCCGACGATCGACGCGCTCACGAACAGCGGCAAGTACTTCCCGTATCGGTATGGCGAGGCGTTGTGGGCCTTCATCGGCGGCACGTGGGGCGACGAAAGGGTTGCGGCGATGTTCAAGTCGGCGCTCGAAGTCGGCATCGAACAGGCGGCCATCAAGACGTTAGGCATGCGGACCGACACGTTGTCGAAGCGTTGGCACGAGGCGATTCGCACGGCGTACACACCGTTCATCGAAGGACGGACGGCGCCGCGCGCCACCGGCAAGTCGCTCCTGGCGCCGAAACCCGGCCGCCCCGAATACTTCGTCGGCCCGGCGATCAGTCCTGATGGCCAGCTGGTTGCCTACTTCCACAGTGGCATACGCGGCGTGGAACTGAAGCTCGCCGACGCAGCCACGGGCGAGGATCGCGGGTCGCTGGCGGCGCCCGGTCTTTCGACAAAGTTCGACGCGCTCAGCTTCCTCTATTCCGCCGGCAGCTGGTCACCTGACGGCCGGCGCCTCGCCTTCATTTCGTATAACGACGGCGACAACGAGATCGATATTATCAATGTCGGTTCGAAGGACATCGAGCGCCGCATCAAGCCAACGAACGTTGGCGCCATCAGCACGGTGTCGTGGTCGCCGGACGGCTCGAAGCTCGTGTTTTCGGGCATGGTTGGCGGGATCAGCGACCTGTTCCTGTTCGAGCTCGCGTCAGGCATGACACGACGCCTGACGAACGACCTGTTTGCCGACCTGCAGCCCTCCTGGTCGCCCGACGGTTCGGCGATCGTCTTCGTCACCGATCGTGAAGGGCCGGTGCCGGAAGGAATGGAAACCGGTTCCGACTTCCGCCGCCTGTCGCATGCACCGCTGCGGCTCGGCGTCGTCGACGCGACGAGTGGACGAGTGCAGGTGCTGCCTGCGATCGCCGGCGCCAAGCATATCAGTCCGCAGTTCACCGCCGACGGTCGCAGCGTCCTGTTCGTCTCGGATCGCGGTGGGTTCAGCGACATCTATCGCCTCGAGCTGGATGGAGGCGCGATCTACCAGGTCACCCGCGCCGCAACCGGTATCAGCGGAATTTCCGAATTTTCACCGGCGCTGAGCGTCTCGCGTGGGTCCGGCACCGTGGCATTTTCGGTGTTCGAGCAGGGTGGTCTCATGCTGGCGACGATGACCGCATCCGAACTGGCGGGCGAGCGCCTCCAGACGCCTAACGCCGTCCCGGCAACGGCCGCCCTCCTTCCGGGCGGCGCTGTCAATGGGCGCACGGTGCTGGGTTACGTGACCGACTACAGCACAGGCCTGCCGGCCGACACAGCGTTCAATGAACGGCGCTACAAGCCCGGGTTGAAGCTGGCGTACATAGGCCCGCCGTCGTTAGGCGTCAGCGTCGGCGGACCCTTCGGCACACAGGTCGGTGGCGCCGCGTCCGCGTACTTCTCCGACATTCTCGGGAATCATTTCCTGGGTGTCGGACTGCAGGCGTCGGGCAGCCTGCGCGACATCGGGGGCCAGGCGCTGTACATCAATTCCGAGCGGCGTTGGACGTGGGGACTCAGCGCGGAGCGGTCACCGTACGTGTACGCGCTCTCCACGACCGGCGGAACGGGATACGAATATGTGTTGGCGCACATCGCCGTGACCGGCGGATCGTTCCTGACGCAATACGCGCGCAACCAGTCGACCCGGTTCGAGATGAGCGCCGGCTACCAGCGATATGACTACTACTTCGAGCAGCGCTCGCTGCTGGTTGACGACGCGTTCGAGCTCGATGCACCTCCGTCGTTGAGTCTTGGCCGCGCGGCATTTGCCTACGTTGGCGACGATGCCTCGATGGGCTTCACTTCACCATTTGCCGGCACTCGCTATCGCTTCGAGGTGAGTCCGACTATCGGGACCCTGAACTATCAGTCGTATAGCGCCGACATGCGGAAGTATTTCTTCATGCGGCCGTTCACGTTCGCCTTCCGCGGATTGCACTTCGGGCGTTATGGCCGCGACGGGGATAGCGATCGAATCGGTCAGGTGTTCCTCGGCGATCCCATGCTCGTGCGTGGCTATTCCTATGACTCGTTCGACGCGAGTGAATGCAGTCAGGGCAGCGGGGAATTGCAGGGGAGCCAGTGCCCGGAGTTCGACCGCCTGCTCGGGAGTCGTGTCGGTGTGGCGAATGTCGAGTTCCGGATTCCGTTGTTCGGCGCTGCGGGCCTCGGGATCATCCAGAGCGCGTTCCCGCCACTGGAGATTTCACCGTTCTTCGATGCCGGCATCGCCTGGTCGGGCAACAGCTCGCCGGTATGGGAGTTCAACTCCAATTCGACCGATCGGACACCGGTGATGTCGGCGGGCGTCACCTCGCGTCTGAACATGTTCGGCTTCGCGATTCTCGAGGTCTATTACGCGCGGCCATTCCAGCGTCCGGGCCGCACCGGGGTATGGGGCTTCCTGCTGCAACCGGGTTGGTAGCCGCAGACATGCCTAACGTGGACAGCCCGCCCTTTTATCGGGGCGGGCTGTTTCGCAAACTGGAACAGCCTCCTGGCCAGGAGCCCTGTGCGAAACGTCGGTCACACAGCTGAGGTTGTAAGTACTGAAGCGCGCTCAGCCTCTGCATAACGCTTGTGCTCGCCCAAGCCATATTGGTCGCTTCGGGGTCATATCATTAGGAGAAACTACGTTTTCCAAAAGGACTTCAGCCCGGCGCCCTAGCCGCGAGGCTTTCGATCCGGGAACGACTGAAGTCTTTCATCCCTCAGGGGATGGCTTTCCGACTGGACCCGTGAACCAACGAGTGATCAATGTCGAGTCAACGGAAATCCAACGGATCAGAGCCGCATCACCGGGTATTGCTCCTCGAAGGCGATGAGCACGACGCCGCAAGGGTTGAGCAGGTGCTGCGGTCCAATGGGCACGGCGCTGAAGTGTTTCGCGTCGGGTCCGAGTCTGCGTTCGCCGACGCCCTGGAGACATTCGACCCGGATGTCGTGGTCTCCAGCGGAATCATGGGACTGAGTTCGCACGACGCGCTGATCATGTCGCGTCAACGTCATCCGGAAGTGCCGTTCGTCGTGATTGCCGATAATGTCGACCGCGGAGTGCTCGAGTCATTGCGCGCCGGTGCGGCCGACTTCATCAGCAAACAGGAACTGGAACGCCTTCCGTCGGCGGTGGAAACGGTCCTGTCCGAGCGTGCGCCGCTCCGTCGGCTGTCGCGCCGCCAACGCGAGGTCTTCAGGCTACTGGCGAGTGGTGTCACGATGCGTGACATCGCCAGCCAGCTCGGGTTGTCGCGCAAGACGGTGGAGACGCACCGCGCGCAGGTGATGGCGCGCCTGGGCGCCCGGCATGTACCGGAGCTCGTGCGTATGGCCATCCGTCTCGGCATCGTCTCGACCGAAGACCCGGTTCCGGCAGCGGCGCACTAACCGCGACCTGCGACCTGCGGCGGCCGTCCCTGTTGGCGAGGACGACCGCCCGGCATAATTGGCGCTCACCCAGCGCCAATTATGCCCGTGCTTCGTCGCGTTTTCCTCGCGCTCCTGTTCCCATCCGTCCTGCTGGCACAGGGCGATTCGATCATTGCCATCGTCGGCGGCACGCTGATCGACGGGAACGGCGGCTCACCGCTGCCTGACGCCACTGTCCTGGTGCAACGCGGCCGGATCACGGCCGTCGGGCCGGCCGCCAGCGTGACCGCGCCCCGTAGAGCGCGCGTGATCAACGCCGCCGGAAAGTTCGTTACACCGGGGTTTGTCGACGCCAACGTCCATGTTTCGATCTACAGCGGTCTCGAAAACTTCGCCCGCTACCAGGATCGATTTACGGACGTCGTGATCGAGGCCGCGCAGCAGCACCTGAAGGTCGGCGTGACCACAATCCGCGACTCCTACGGTATGATCGCGCCGCTCGCGGCGGCGCGCGAAGCATTCCGTAGTGGAAAGGCCGTCGGTCCGAGACTCCTCTTTGCCGGCAACATCGTAGGCTGGGGAGGGCCGTGGTCCTTCTCGTTCACGGGGCGACCGCCCGAAAACCTCGGGCTGCTCCAGGAACAGATGCAGGACGCCATCACGAGAGGCGGCGGCGAAGAATTGGTGAACATGGAGCCAGATTCGCTGCGCATCGCGATCAATCGGTACCTCGATCTTGGCGTCGACTTCCTCAAGTTCGGTGGGACATCGCATTTCGGGTATCCCATCTTCATCGGCTTTTCCGAACGCGCGCAGAAAGTCATTGTCGACGCGGTCCACGCACGTGGCCTCGTCGCGGAAACGCACTCCACGACGCCCGAAGGTCTGCGCGTTTCGCTCGAAGCAGGCGTAGATCTCGTCCAGCATCCGGAAGTACTCGATGTGCCGATTGCTGACGAGCTGGTGAAGACGTTCGTCGAGCGGAACGTCGTGTGTGGCATGTTGTCGAACACGATTACCGGAAAACCGTGGCAGGATTACGTCAAGCGACGCTCTCGCGAAGATTCAGCGCGTCAAGCGCGTGCCGACAGTGCGAAGACCCAATCAGCATTGCGGCAGCGCACGGAAGCCGAGCGGCGACGCGACCGCGGCGACATCGGGCCTGGCGTACGTCGTGCGAACGCCGAGAAGCTGATCAAGGGCGGCTGCATAACGGCGATCGCCACCGACAACTATCTCGGGCTGGCACCGGAATTCCGAAGGGATCCCAAGCCTGACTGGCAGGAAGCCGGCCTTGGCTCGCTCGCCGCCATCGAGGGGCTGGTCGAACTGGGAATGACCCCTCTGCAGGCTATCACGGCAGCGACGAAAAACGGCGCGCTGGCCAGCAAGGCGCTCCGGGACTACGGAACGATCGAGGTGGGGAAGGCCGCCGACATTCTCTTGTTAGGCGCGGATCCGACCGCCGATATCCGTAACATCCGCAAGCTGGAGATGGTTATGAAGGCCGGCGCCGTGATTGATCACCAGTCGTTGCCGACGATTCGAATCTGGTCGCGGAGCCCCTGAGCGTTGCTCCGAAAGCTCGTGCGATTCATGAAAACCAGGGAAAATCGATTACACGAATTTCGACGGATCACACGAATGAATCATTTTGGTGTGACACCAGATGGAATTCGTGAAATCCGGAAAAATCCGGGAGATCGAAGTTCCCCGGTTTTCATGAATCACTCGTGCCCAGCCACTCAAGGCACGCGACTTGTATCCGTAAGTTTTCGAAGGATCTCTTCGTAGTACGGCTTCTCGCGAAGACTCGCACGCGAGCCCGGGAAGTACACGAGGCTGAGTGACGCTCCGTACTGGTTCATGTCCGTCAGCACCAACGACACGCGTTGATCATTCGACAGGCGTGTGTTGTCGATCATCGGTGTGCTGTAAAACCCGACATCGAAATCGACACTGTACCGTCCTACTGCATTCTCTGGCACGCCGGGTTGCGCGGCTGTTTCGATCTCCAGGCCGACGCGCAGCACGCGCCGCACCGTATCGGCGCGAGACAATGTCACGCGGAATCTGCGACGGATGCCGTCGAGCGCAAATTCGACGTCATCGAGCTGCTCGGACCCGGTGCCCGCAGCGAGCGTATCGCTGATCAACACCGTCCAGTCGTGCCGCCGGCCACTCGACTCGAGCACAATCATCTGCTTTCGCGTGACTTCGCGCGCCAGGTCGCCAAGACGTGATGCGTAGAATCTCTTTTCCTCACGCGAGGCGGTCGCCGACTTGTCGATGTCGCGCTGCATGTGCTCGAACAGCGGGACGAGATTCAACGCCTCGTGAAAGTTGTGTGCCAGCAGCTCCATCTTGAGCAGCCGCGTGTCGAGGGACGCCGCGCCCGCATCAAAGAATGATCCGATGATCGATTGGAACATCTCCTTGCGGAGTGTTGCCTCGGATTCTTCCCGGCGCGTCATCAACTCCGAGTACAGACGGAGCTTCGCCTCGTTGCTCTGCTGCCGTTCCAGCGTTCGCGACCCAACCATGCCGAGGCTTGCCACCGCGATCGCGGTGAGCAGCCCGCCGACCGGAGACAGAATGATCTGCAGCCGGTCCCAGAAGTCCTTGTGATCGGGCTTGGTGCCGTTCGTCACGGACTAGACGCGGCGGAGAGTCCAGGTCTCTCCCTTCTTCTCCAGTACCAAACGGTACCGCGCGGCCTTCTCGAACAGGACGACATCAACGCTGGGCGACTGTCCTTCGTGCGTCACTGAAATCGTGCACTTGCCGCTGGCCTTGGCGGTGAGCCGATACGAACCGCTCGCGTCGGTCTTTCCCTTCACGACTTCATCGCCACACTTGAGCTCGAGCGCCGCTTCCTTCACGTAATCCTCGCCGACGCGCAGGTCGCCAAAGACCTCACCCGCTGGTCCTCCAAGCGCGACCACGGCGGCTACCGCCAGAATCTTGAACATCATCACATCTCCTGTCTGAACTTCGGCTGAGTCAAATCTAGAAGCTGAGTTCGTCGAGCGAAGGCTGCTGGCGAACCCAGGCACAAAAAAACCGCCCCGGCTAAACACCGGGGCGGTTCGGTTGTTCGGTATCAGCGCTCGCTACCGGGTGGACGGCGTCGACCGCGGTCGAATCTCAGGCTGTCACCAGGCTGACCGCGACGAGGCGCGATGCCCTGACTGTCAGGACTGATATCCCCAGGCGGCAGACGGAATCGACGCATCGGCGCGTCAGGCATCCCGCGGTTATCGAGACCACGCGGACCAAAACCGTCGGGTCCACGCATACCACCGCCGGGGCGGAACTCGGGCCCCACCATCCCCCGTCCCTCACCACCCTGACCGCGGCGCATGCGTGGACCAAAGCCCTGCTGACCCTGGCGGCCACGCATGGCGCGCCCACCACCACGTTGCATCGTGCTCATCCTGCCACGCTCGAATCCGCGCCGCTCCGCCATCCGCTCGGTGACACGGACACGCTGCGAATCCGAAAGCACATTCATCGCTGCAACACGTGCTGTCGAATCATTGCGCGAGATCAGCTGCCGCAAGGCGCGAACCGAATCGCTTTCGGCGCGGAACCGTTGAATCTCGGCTTCACCGGATTGACGCGTGCGCGGACGGATCGAATCGAGCCGCGTCCGCATTCTGTCGCGAAGCGACTCGTTACGCTGCACCAGTGTCCGTTCGATGGAATCGAGCTGCGTCAACTGGCGCGCACTCAGGTTCAATTCGCGGCGCATGTCGATGAGTGGGGCCACCGGATTTCCGCCGGGACCCATACGCCCACCACGCCCTCCGACTCTGCCCTGCTGCGCGTGCATCGCAACCGGCATCATCATCGCCAATGCGATGACGGCGGCGCGCGAAAACTTGGTCAACATGTTTCTCCTACCTCCACGGTGCCTTCAGTTTTGGCATGGCGTGGCAGGGCCTATTCCAGCTCCCTCTCCCAGTCCCGCTCCCCGTCTGCCGTTCGCCCTATCTGACGGCCCCGGCCTCGGAGCGTTAACCCCGGCCCTTCGGCTTTTCGGCTTGCGAGTCCGCTCGGGAAGGCACGGGAGGGCGCGGAAGACTCGGCGCCTTGTCGATCGAGAGTCGGATGTTCGCCTCCGCCACGGCGCGCACGCGGATGTCCAACACTGAGGCGCGGACAGCGGTAGCCTCAGCGCTCCGCACGCGTCCTGACAGAACGATCCCCTCGGTGAGCGTCCGATTGATCCCCTCTTCCGCGAGCTTGCGAAGACGCTCGATCAGGTCCTCCTCCGACACGCGTGCGCGGCTGCGCAGGAAGTTCAGCATCTCTTCACCCTTCAACCACTCGAAGCCGCGCACGAGGAGGTTTTCGCTTCCAACGTCGACGTGCAGGTCAGGCACAAAGAGCTCACGCCGCTCTCGATCGAGCGCCGGCGTGCCGGTGAACCACAGCCGTCCATGCACCGCGCCGCTCAGCGTCACGCCCAGCGCAACACGTCCGCCGCCGATGCCCATCACGTCGATGTCCTCGATTCGCAACCGCCGGCCGGCCTGCTCGAACTCGCGGCCCACGACGACGCGCGACAGCAGCGCCTTGGCGACGGGGTAGGCGAGTGAACCCTCCATCTGGACGCGAGCGCCTTCCCCGACGCGCGCGTACGGACCGAGCCGGGGCATCGGCGTCATCAGCTCGAACTCGTTAGGGTATGGCCCCGTCACCACGCGTGGTGCCGCCACCAGCCGTAACCGGGCGATGACGGTGTTTCCTCGGGCGGTGATGGGTCCGAGCTGCGCACTCGTGGGCGCCATGATCATGTAGACGCTGTCGGTGAACCGAACCGGCCGCTGCAGCGTGCGCCATAGCTGCTCGAAGCGAGAACGCGAATCCCAGCGCGCGACCCCGCCGTCGATCTTGACGAGCCCCGAATCGAGCAGGCTGCGCACGGCGACGAGCACACGATCGGTGACGTCAATGCGGAAGGGCGTCACCCGGCAACGATCGCGAACGCTGTCGGTGACCGGTTCGAGGCGACCGATGCGCGTGCGCGTGCGGAGCCTCCAGTCCGGGGTGATTTCTGCCGTCGAGACGAGCGTGGCGGCGATGCGTGGCTTTGGCACGTTTCCGGTCCCGCAGGCGGCACTGATTTGGGGGCCGATGAACGGGAGATACCAGCCTCGCGCTTCGTATTCCACAATCGTCGAAAGGAAAACCGTCCTTCCTTCCACCTTCAGGTCGAATGGCGAACGTGACACGGCGAATGCGAAATGTGCTCGCCGATTGTTCCCCAACTGCATTCGCTGCGTGATGTCGCCGTATTGCCGTGGGATCGCCCGCTCCAGCGAGTCCAGTGCGGTGGACAAGTCATACGTGATCGGTGCTTCGACCACCGACGCCGGCAGCGGCGGCGCGGAGTCCGGCAAGTCAGCGACCACCTCGGGCGGCGGTGCATTGATGCTCAGCGGGTTCGTCAGCGTCAGGTACACATACCAGCCGGCGACTCCGAGCAGGATGAGCACGGCGACGCCAATGGCCTTCCCGACCGGATGCTTCAGTTCCTCCCGGGCCCGGTGGACGGCGTGCGTTGCGGTGTTTCGGAGACGTTTGATCGGCACCCCGCTACGGTAGACTCGCGCACGCGTCCCCGACAGGACCGAACGCCACCCTCCGTCATGCTGTGGGGCGCGGTAAATTGGTGCCCTTCAGGTCAGCCTGCAGTTCCGGGAGAACGGAGCCCACCTCATGCAGCTGCTCATCGTCAGACATGCGATCGCCATGGAACGCGAGGAATTCGCGAAGACCGGCCGTCCCGATTCGGACCGGCCGCTCACGGATACCGGGCGCCGACGGATGCGGAAAAACGCGCGCGGTCTGCAGCGGATCTCCCCCCATCCAGACCTCATCGTCACGAGCCCGTGGCTGCGGGCCGCCGACACGGCTCGCGTGATCGCCGAAACGTTAGGCGTGGAGCAGATGGAAACCATCGAGGAGATGACGCCCGATCATCATCCCCGCGAGCTGGCGCAGTGGCTCAATGGGAAGGGCGACATCGGTACCGTCGTCGCGGTGGGTCATGAACCGCACCTGGGCGAGGTGGTGACCTGGCTCCTGGGCGGGAGCGGCAGCCGGGTCGAGTTCAAGAAGGGCGGCGCGTGCCTGCTCAAGATCGACGGCAAGGTCGACGCCGGAAGCGCGATCCTCCAGTGGCACCTGCCCCCCGCGCAGCTGCGTGGCCTCGCCGACTGATCAGTGATGCCATTCGACGCCTCCTTACTCGACGATACCGCACCGCGCTCGGCCCGTCTTGTCGCGCTGTCGCTGATCGAGGGCCTCGCGCACGAGCGTGAACGCCTCGGCGCCGGGAAGGATTCTGAAACGCTGCACGATTTCCGTGTCGCGCTGCGACGTGTGCGGAGCTGGTTACGTGCGCTCGAGCCGTGGCTCGAGGGAAGCCTGCCTGACGCCTGCATGCGGCGGCTGCGGCGGATGGCGCGCGAATCGAACGCGGGACGTGACGCCGAGGTGTTCCTCTCCTGGCTGGCCACGACCGATGGACAACTGTCGGTGCGCGACCGTCGTGCGGTGACGTGGCTGATCGAACGGTTCCAGCGTCAGGAACGTGAAGCTGAATCAGAGCTCGAGTCGCGGCTCAAGCGAGATTTTCAGCGTACCCGGGATCGCCTCGAGGAGCGCCTCGCCATCTATCGTGTCGAGGCACACGTGCACGCGGGCGTGCGGGAACCGTTGTTCAGCGCGGTCATTGCCACGCTCCTGCGTGAGCTAGCCGAAGACTTGCGGCGCCGCCTCAAGCGAGTGCGGACCGTCGATGACATCGCCGAATCACACCAGGCGCGCATTGCCGGTAAGCGACTGCGATACCTGCTCGAGCCGATCGCGCAGCAGGTGGCGGCAGGGCCGGCGCTGCTGGCGCAGCTGCGCAGTCTGCAGGACACGCTGGGCGAACTGCATGACGCGCACGTGTGGCTGCTCGTGCTTCGCCACGTCGTCGCCGAACTCGCGATGGAAGAAGGGCGTCGAATGGCGAGCGCACTCACCACCACACCCAAGCCAAAGAAGCGCACGGACAAGGGGCCACCGCGGTCCGGCCTGATCGCGCTGGCGCGGCTGGCACATCAACGTGCCGAAAGTTCGTTCGACCGTTTTCACCGCCAGTGGGTTGAGGGCAACGGCAAGGCGTTTTATCGCGACCTGATCGACCTTGCGGGGCGTCTCGAGGCGCGCAATCCGTCGCAGCTTGAAATCGAGCGCAAGTTCCTGCTGAAGGGGCTTCCGCAATCCATGCCCGACGCGACGTCGGTCACGATTGAGCAGGGATATCTGCCGGGCGAGCGACTGGTCGAGCGTCTCCGCGCGGTGGAGGTCGGACGGCAGCGCACGTACTTCAGGACGGTGAAGGTCGGCGCGGGCATCGTGCGCACGGAGCTCGAGGAAGAGACGTCGGTCGAGGTATTCAAGTCGATGTGGCCGCTGACAAAGGGAAAGCGCCTAACGAAGCGGCGTCATCGCGTTCCTGATGGCGCGTTCGCCTGGGAGATCGATGAGTTCACGGACCGCGCGCTCGTGCTGGCCGAAATAGAGCTGCCCGCGGCGGATACCGAGGTGACGATCCCCGAGTGGCTTCAGCCCTTCGTCGAGCGCGAGGTCACGGGAGATGTGGCGTACCTGAACTCGACGCTGGCGAAGTAGGCGGGCAGGCGGGCAGGAGGGCAGGCGGGGAGACGGGCGCTTAGAACGCTTCGCCGATGCCAAGGTGGATGCCGAACGAGTTGCGGCCCGCGGCGAGATCGGCGCGGACGATTGTCCGGTATCGCGGGGACAGCAGATAACGGGCGCCGGCGCCGAACGAAGGGAACCAGGCTCCGGATGTAAGCTCCGACAACCGAGGCGCTACGGTCCCGGCACCGGCAAACACCACAGCTCCGAACCGTCGCCAGCGCGTCGAGCGCAGTTCGACCTGCGACGTGAAAGCGTGCTGGTCGCGGTACCTTCCCCGCGGGTACCCACGAAGCGCGGTGTCGGCGCCGATCATCGGCATGAGGTCGAAGGGTGCCGCGCCATTCAGCCCATCGTACTGGACCTGGGCGGCGACGACATGGGCGCCTAACGACCTGTACTGGCGCACGTCGACCGTGAGGCGCCGGAACGCCGCGTCGGCGTTCAGCACTT
Organism: Gemmatimonadaceae bacterium; assembly: GCA_035646395.1. GTDB lineage: Bacteria > Gemmatimonadota > Gemmatimonadetes > Gemmatimonadales > Gemmatimonadaceae > JABWBJ01. Next base: position 16,157 of record DASRPK010000026.1, read on the forward strand.
TCGACGCGACCGAGGGGAGGAGGCGCATGTACGTGCCCGCGCCTGGCGCACCGACATCATCTCTCGAATCGACGACAACGCCGAAAGACGCCGCAAGCACATCACTGCCGGCGGCAGCCGGAACGGCGCGCTGGTCCAGCAACCCGCCCGCCTCGACGTCGCGGAGACGGGAGCGCGTGTAACGCACACCGCCATGAACAAACACTGAGCCCCGCCACTGCCGTTCGACGAAGAAATGACCCGTGGTCACCCCGCTGCTGTACCACTCCTCGGCGCGGTCGGGCGTTGATCCTCCGATGCCGAAGAATGGGAGCGGATAGGAGATGTATTCGAGGCGCGCACGAGATCTCGTCGCGTTATCGTCGGACCATCGATCCAGTTGCCCGTAAGCCTTGGCGTGTTTCTTCGCGGTGAAGGCCACATACAGCGAGACTGAGGATGGCCTTGTCTCTGTCCGGTCCGACACACGGAAACCACGGAAGAGCGTCGCGCCGTATTGCAGTCCCGTGGTTTCCGAATAGCTCACCACCGGAAGTACCGTGGTTTTCGATCGCTGGGTGGTGTCCTGCGGCGTCGAATCGGATTGTACGAGTGCCGTCAGCAGAAAGGCCGTGGTCGCGATCACCACGGATAATCCGCCACGTGACCACGAGTAGCAATGGACTCTTCAAACCCGCAAGTTTACCCGTTTACCCGTTTACCCGTTTACCCGTTTACCCGTTTACCCGTTTACCCGTCCTATTGTGAACGTCTTCGTCGTTACCAACGACTTTCCGCCCCGCCTCGGCGGCATCAATTACTACGTCGATCAACTGATGCGGCGGTTTCCGCCGGGTAGCGTAACGATTTTCTCGTCGCGGCACCCGGGCTGGGAAGCGTTTGATCGCGAATATCCGCACGACGTCATCCGGCTCGATACCGAAATGATGTTGCCCACACCGGGCGTTCGCCGACGCCTGCACGATGAACTGCGCAGTCGCAAGCCGGACGTGGTCGTCTTCGGCGCGACCTGGCCACTCGGCCACATGGGACCGGGCATCAGGCGGAAACTCGACATTCCGTACCTGGGCTTTACCCACGGCCTGGAGCTCACCGGTGCCCTCGTCCCGGGCTTGATGCGGCCCATCGGGAAGTACGCCGGCATGCTGACTGCAGCGTCGGAGTGGTCGAAGAAGAAGCTCGAGCCGGCGTTCGGCTGGGAAGGGCGAATGCCGGTCCTCCCGTCTGGCATCGACACCGACCGATTCCACCCGGGGGTCAGTGACGCGGCGGTGCGTGAGCGCCATGCGTTAGGCAGCGCTCCGGTCATCTGCTGCGTGTCGCGGCTCGTGCCGCGCAAGGGACAGGACCTGCTGATCAAGGCGCTGCCCGGGATTGCCCGCCGGGTGCCCGATGTCCGCCTGCTCATTGTGGGCATCGGACCGTACGAGGCGTCGCTGCGAACACTCGCCAGACGCACCGGCGTTGCCGATCGCGTGGTATTCGCCGGCGCGGCGCCCTACGAGGAACTGGCGGCGTATTTCCGGGCGGGCGACGTCTTCGCGATGCCATGCCGGCTCCGCTGGTTCGGCTTCGACGTCGAGGCGTTAGGTGCGGTGTTCCTGCAAGCCGCTGCCGTCGGCCGTCCGGTCATCGCCGGCGACTCTGGCGGCGCACCCGAGGCGATCATCCATGGAAAGACCGGCCTGGTGGTGGACCCCACGCGCACGGGCCCGATTACAGAGGCCATTACGTCGCTCCTGCTCGATCGCGATCGCGGCGACACGATGGGGAAGGCCGGAGCGCACTGGATGCACACCGAGTGGACCTGGGGGCATATGGCTGATCGCCTGAAGGGCATGCTTGGTCGGATAATCGATCAGCGCTCAGAGAGCAGCGAACGGCGAACGGCAAGCGACTGGCGAGCAGAGAACGGCGATTAGCAAGCGAGCAGCGCTCACGACATCGCTGCTCACCCTTTGCCGCGGCCCGCTTGCTTCCCGCTGGTCGCCGATCGCTGCGCGCTTGCTGCTCCCTTGTCGCTGATCCCTGCTCGCTGGGTCCCCAACACTTCCTCGTATACCCCCATCACACGCTGACTCACGACCTCCCAATCGAACTCCCGCGCCCGCCGCGCCCCGCCATCGCCCAGTGAACGCGCCAGTCGCTGATCGTCCAGCACCTCGCGAACCGCGGCCACCAACGGCGGAACCTCGCCCGGGGCGACCAGCAGTGCCTCGAGTCCGTCGCGTGCCACATCCCGGTAGCCATCGATGTCGCTGGCCACGATCGGCTTGCCGGCGGCCATCGCCTCGGCCAGCACAATGCCGAAACTCTCCCCGCCTAACGCCGGTCCGATATAGACGTCGGCGGCCTTGAGGTACGACGCGAGCCGGTCGTCGTCGACGCGGCCGAGCATTTCGACGCGTGCGCGGGCGTCGGCGTTCAGCTGGTCGACCGCCGTACGTTCGGTTCCATCACCGATGACCAGCAGCCGGAGGTCGGGGTACAACCGCGCCAGCTCGGCGAACGCAGACACCGCGATGGGAAATCCCTTCCGCTCTTCCAGCCGCCCGACGAACAGGAGATGGCGGCCGGGAGCCAGCGGTGCCGGTGCGGCCGCCGCGAACCGGCTCACGTCGACCCCGTTAGGCACGATGAGCAGGTCGCCGTCCCCCATGCGCGAGCAGACGCTGTGCCGCGCCGCCTCCGAGACGGCGATGCGCTTCGCCAGCTTGTTCCATACGGGCCGGATCATCGGCACGGCCAGCTTGAACCAGAGGCTGCTCGTGCGCTCCCGTCCCACGTTCGAATGGAACGTCGCCACGACCGGCGCGTTGGCGCTCAGTACCACGTGCATCGACACGCTTGGCACCAGCGGCTCGTGGACGTGGATGACGTCGGGCTTGAACTCGCGGAGCGCGCGTCCCACCGCGCTGGCGACCTGCGGACCGAAGGCGATGCGCGCGACCGAGCCGTTGCCGCGGACCGGAATTGCGCGACCGACGATGACGGTGTCGTCGCGCTGCTCGCGAGCCGAGCCGGGCGCAAGAATCAGTACCGTGTGGCCGAGGGCACGAAGCTGAGCCGCGAGCTCGCGGACGTGAACCTGCACGCCGCCGGGCACGTCCCAGCTGTACGGTGAGACCTGGACGATGCGCAGCGGCCGCGCGCTGGTCACTCCTTTGGATCCCTTCGCAGGGCGCGGTCCAGGCGAAGCTGAGTCCACGAAGCGCCTAACGTGCCGAGGACGACGACGAGGCCGAAGACGAACAACCCGACCGCGTAGGGCGTGTCAGCGATCGCGGGAAGCGCCGCGATCACGACACCGGCGAGCAGGTTCACGGAAACGAACGACGCGCCGAGCACGGTGTCACGCGTGGAGAATACCAGTCCTCGCGCCCTCCGCGGCGACCACTCGTGGAGCAGCGTGTCCATCGAAACCATCACCGGAGCCAGCACCGCGCCACCGAAGAACGCGATCGGCAGGAACACCGCGTAGCTGAACCACGCGCTGCCTAACACCATCAGCGCGCCCATGAGCAGGCAGCCGATTACCATCATCCAGCGCTTGTCCCACTTCGCGCCAACCGTGCCCACCACCAGTGAACCGACGATCATCCCTCCCGCGAGAATACCGCCGAGGATTCCGAGCCCCTCAGTCCCGGCACGCAGGACGGATAAGGTCGCCGCGCTCAGGATATTGTAAATCGAACCGGCGAGCGCGCCCAGCACGACGACCATGAGGAAAACGAACCGCAATCCGTGGTGCGTTTTGATCAATCGAAACGTTTCGCGCATGTTGTCCCTGAAGTGCGCGACTTCCTGTCGCACAACTTCGGCGGATTCGGCAATCGGATGATGATGGCCCTTGCGCCGTACGGCGGCATGGCTCAGCAGCATGATCCCGACGAGTGTCAGGACGGAAATCGAGTACGAGATGGAGTCGATATAGAAACCAGCCTGCCATCCCTGCCAACCGATGCGCTGCCATATGGCCCAACCAACGAGGAGGCCTCCACCGACCAGGCCCGTGACGGTCGCGACGCGGCCGATCGTGTTCAGGGCGGCATTGGCAGGCAGCAAGTCCTCGTGATCAACGAGGTCGGGGATGAGCGCCATCTTCGCCGCATTGAAAAACACCCCTGCCAGCCCGACAAAAAAGGCGACGACATAGACGGGCCAGATGTAGCCGAACGTGAGATACACCCAGGGAATGAGTGCGACGGCGATGGCTCGAAAAAGGTCGCACCCGATCATCGTCATCCGCTTGTTCCACCCATCCACCAGCGCGCCTACGATGGGGGCAAACGCGGTGGGAATGAGCGTGGCGACGCCGATTTTGCTGACTTCGAGAGCCGTGGTTTCCGTTGCCGCCGCGGCTTCGACCAGCGCGAACAACGCCATGTTGTGCAGCCGGTCGCCCAACTGTGAGACTGTTTGCCCGATAACGAGCAGCGTGAACTCCGGGCGCTTCAGCACGCCGGCAATTCCGATGGAAGACTTCGGGGCGCTCACTGTTGTCTCAGGCACTCGGACGCTCGATCCAATTCGGTTGGAAGACAAACCACTGGTCCGGATTACGACGGATCGCGGCTTCCATTCGTTCCACGATGCGCGTTATCAGTCGCATCCGTTCCGCGTCATCCCGGCTCTCGGGAAATAGAGGCGGGTCGAACTCCATGACGTAACGTGGGCGTCCGGCAGGGTTGAAGGACGCAAACGCCGTGATGATCGAAGCCCCGGTCGCCTGGGCAAACACCGCCGGGCCAATCGGCATGGGCCGGACACCACCGGCAAATGGCACTTCTACCGCGCCACGAGCATCCCCGATCGCCCGGTCCGCGACCAGCGCCAAAAGACCGTTCTGCCCGAGGATCCGATAGGCGGCTCGAAGCCCGTCCTTGATGTTCACCAGCTGCATCCCGGTCGCCGCTCGATACGACGCCAACGCATCGAGCAGGTCCGGATCGAGATCCTCCACCATGCCGTGCATCTTGTAGCCCATCGATGCAACACAGGCCGAGGCAAGTTCATAAGGACCGAAGTGCGCCGTGACCAACACCGTGCCTTTACCACGCGCAATCGACGCCTCGACGTGTTCGAACCCGCGGATCTCGAACAGGTTGCGCAGCTCCTTCGGATCGATACTCGGCAGACGGAACTGATCGACTGCGGTGACGGCGAGGTTCCGGAATGTTCGCCGCGCCAGGCGGCGCCGTTCAGCTGGAGATCGATCAGGCGCGGTGTGGGAGAGGTTCTTCAGCAAAGTCTCCCTCCGGTCCTTCTGCACCAGCCACGCGACCATTCCGCTGGCCGCCGCGAGCGCCCGGGCAAGGGGAACCGGCGTCACCCGGAGCAGCTTGATGGCGGTGCGTATTACCGGCGCCGAAGGGATCAATCTCGACTGACTCCAGAACGACGTTGGGCCCGACTTCGAACAAGTCGGGCCCAAATTACCTCACCGCGCTATGTCGAGTACCGGCGGTTCCTCATGGAGATGAGGGCAGGGTGTTTGTGCCGCCGCTACCACTACCGATGGCGGCACCGCAGGCGACTGCGCCTGATTCACGTGACGACGCGTCACGCCCGATCGCCGTCTGGCACTGCTGTCCCGGCACGTTGCTGTGCGTGGCCACGGCGGTGTAGCCGCCGATGACGTCCCGGCTGGTGATCGCAATCGCCACGTTCGCGGAGATGCGGATCTCGAGGTTGGTCGTGTCCGTCGCGTACTTCTGGTGCTCGGTCCAGTACTCCTCCTGCGCGATCTTCAGGTTGCCGAGGTCGGACTGCATGGTGGCGATGTACGCCCGCGCCTTGTATTGGCGGAATCGCGGTACCGCCATCGAACTCAGCGCACCGATCAGCAGCATGACCACCAGAAGTTCTACGAACGTGAACCCTTTGCGTCGATTCATCAGACTCTGTCCAGGTTGATTCCCGCGATGCCAACAAGGCAGAACCAGTGCCAGCAGTTTTCGACGCATAACTCATTGTACGACAAGTGCTTGACGAGCCATCACGCCCTGGGACAAATCGTCACATTATTGGATCGCCGCCACACAATTCGCGCTCAACCCTTTTGGCCTTCACGACTTAGCAAGGGGTCAGAGTAAGTAGGGGTCAGACCAGGGTCAGACCAGGGTCAGACCAGGGTCAGACCAGGGTCAGACCAGGGTCAGATTGGGGTCAGATTGGGGTCTGACCCCGACAGCGCCGACAGCGGATGACTCCGGTCTGTTCTGGAAATCTCTGTCACGAAACTCCATCAGGGGTTCCCCGTTGTATGCAAGCGCCTACTTTCACTGCTTCCGGCACTCAGCAAGCAACTCCACCTCGCCGCACGTAGCCCCAGCAAAGTGACTTCAACCGGTACCCAGATCAGCCGCCAGAGACTTCTCGAGGCTGCGATGCGCGTCTTTGCGGAATCGGGATTCCGTGGAGCAACCACGCGGCGAATTGCAGAAGCGGCAGGCGTCAACGAAGTCACGCTCTTCCGGCAGTTCAAATCGAAGACGGCACTCATCAATGAAGTGGCCGAACTGTACGCTCGGCGCCGCTCCGAGGAAGCACTGCCGTCAGACCCGGTCGAACCGCAGAAGGAATTGTCGGAATGGTGCCAGGCGCACCTCGCGCTCCTCCGGAACAGCCGCGACATGATCCGGAAATGCATGGCGGAAGTCGACGACATGCCGCAGATGGTGCCGTGCATGCGCCGCGGCCCTGATGTCGTGCACCGGCAGCTTCTCGAGTACACGCAGAAACTCGTCAGGCAGCGTGGGCTGAGCCTCGCCACCGAGGACATCAACGTCGCCTGCCGGATGCTTCAGGGCTCGTTGTTCGCCGACGCCATGGGACGCGACATCATGCCCGACATGTACCTGCCGCCGCGCCGCGCCGGAGAAGGGTATGCGCGGATGTTTCTCCGGATGCTTGGGGCGAACGGCGACGCGGATGGTGCGAGCGACGCGGTCGAACGCGATGGACACACGAAGGCGAAGAAAGGCCGCCGGTCATCGACCGGCGGGCGGAAACGGAACGGACAGGGCCGACACCGGCCCAGTGGTACCTAACGAGACTTCCATGAAACGAATTGTCCTCGGAATCCTGAGCCTGACGGTCACCCTCCCCGCTGTTGCACGCGGACAGCAAGGCCGTCAGATCTCGCTCGACGAAGCTCTTCGCGTCGCCGAATCGCAGAGCGAAGCGGTGCGCATCGCGCAGGCTGGTGTGCATCGCGCGCGTGGGCTGCAGATCCAGGCGCGCAGCCAGTACCTGCCGCAAGTCGGGGCAAGCCTCACCTACACGCGCACGCTCGCGTCTCAATTCGAGGCACTGGCCGACGCCGGCCCGCCGCAGCCGCCGGCTGGAACGCCACCGGTTCCGCCTGACGATGGCACGACCTATTACACACCCTGTACTCGATATCTTGCGGCGGCCGGTACGACCGAGGCGCAACGCCTTGCCAGCCTCGAAACGTTCGCAAAGTGCTCGGCCGGCGCCGGCGGATTTCCAATCGACTTCAGCAAAGTCGGCTTCGGTTCCGAAAACCAGTATCAGCTTGGCGTGCAGGGCTCGATCGACCTGTATTCCGGCGGTCGGGCCCAGGCCCAGAACCGCGCTGCCGCCGCCGGACGCACCGCCGCCGACATCGAGCTCGTATCGCAACGGGCGCGGCTCGCACTCGATATCACCGAAGCGTATTTCGACGCGGTGCTCGCCGATCGTCTCGTCGCCATCGCCGAGTCGTCGCTCGCGCAGTCGGAAAGCGTGCTCGGGCAGACGCGCCTGGCCCGTCAGGTCGGCAACCAGTCCGAGTTCGAGCTGCTGCGTGCCCAGGTCACTCGCGACAACCAAATGCCTGCTTTGTTGCAGCGTCGGACCGATCGCGACCTCGCCTATGCACGTTTGAAGCAGATGCTGAACGTTCCCGCGACGGAGCCGGTCGCCTTGACCACGGGCCTCGGCAACGAGGCGGAGCTGGTGCAGGTCGCGCGCACCACCGGAGCCGCGCCAGGCGCGGAGTCCGACACGAACTCCCTGGCACGTGCACCCGTCAGGCAGCTCGGTGAGGCGTTGCGCGCACAAAACGAAGAGCTTCGCATCGCGCGATCGTCGTGGATTCCCACGGTGTCGCTGTCGACACAGTACGGGCGGGTCGCATTCCCGACGTCCGGATTGCCGGACCTCGGCAACTTCCTCACCAATTGGACCGTGAGCCTCACGGCGTCGGTGCCGCTGTTCACCGGTGGTCGCACGCGCGGCCAGGCGATGGTTGCGGAGGCGGCGGTGCGCGAAGCCGAGGCCCGGTACGAGCAGGTGCGCGAGGCGGCATCGCTCGACGCGCAACACGCCCTGGCACTGCTCACCCAGGCGCAAGCGGCTCTCGCCGCCAGCCAGGGGACGTCGCAGCAGGCGTCGCGCGCCTACACCATCGCTGAAGTGCGCTACCGCGAGGGGTTGTCGACGCAGGTCGAGCTCAATGACTCGCGGCTCCTCCTGCAGCAGGCGAGCGCAAACGCGGCGCTGGCGGTGCGCAACATGCAGGTCGCCCGCATGCGCGTCGCCCTGCTGCGTGACCTCCCGTTAGGCGTCGGCACGATTTCGATCCCGTTGTCGATCGGTAGTCCCGCCGTGCCCTCCGCCCCGCAGTTCATCGCGCCGCAAGGCGGGAACGTGAACGTGACCCCGGTACGCTCGTCGGCGGCGGCGGCCGTCGTGCCTCCGCAGGAGCCATAACCGTGCCACGTGATTTCCTGAACTCATTCCTGAGACTGACTGCAATGAAAGGCTTTAACACCAGACTTCCCCTCGTCGGCATGGCGATGGTCGCACTGTCCGTTGCGGCCTGCAAAGGCAAGGAAGCCGAAAGCGCGACGCCCACCACGCCGCCCAGCGTCGCGATCGGACCCGAGAACATCGCCGTCGTGACGGAGGGCGAACTGTCCGCTGGACCGGCGATCTCGGGCGCGTTAGGCCCCGAGCGCGAAGCAACGCTCCGGGCCCAGGTGCCCGGCGCGGTCATGAAGGTGAACGTCGACCAGGGTATGCGCGTCCGCGCCGGTCAGAGCCTCGCGCAGATCGATGATCGTACCCTGCGCGATGCCTTCCTCTCGGCGCGCTCGGGGTTCAACACGGCCCAGAACGCGGCCGAGCGGGCCAAGCGCGATCTCGAGCGCATGGAACGACTGGCGCAGGCGGGTGCGATCGCCGAACGCGACCTGGAACAGGCGCGTCTTTCGAACGCGGGGTCGACGTCACAGCTGGCCGACGCCCAGGCGCGCCTGACGATGGCCCAGAAGCAACTGGACGACGCCCAGATCCGGGCGCCGTTCGCGGGAGTAGTGAGCATCCGATCGGTGTCGGAGGGCGACGTCGTCTCGCCGGGGACGGCGCTGTTCTCGATCGTCGACCCGGCCAGCATGCGATTCGAGGCGTCGGTGCCGGCGGCGCAGTTGTCGCAGGTGAAGATCGGTGCTCCGGTGACGTTCACCGTGAGCGGATACCCGGACCGCCGCTTCAACGGTCGCGTCGCCCGCATCAACCCGACCGTGGAGGCCGGGACGGGCCAGGTGCGCATCGTCGTGTCCGTGCCTAACACATCCTCGAACCTCGTGTCGGGACTGTTCGCCGACGGCCGCATTGCCACGGAACGCCGCAAGGGAATGACCTCCCCGTACGCGGCGGTCGACATGCGTGGCCTCAAGCCCACGGTGTTGCGCCTGAAGGGTGGTGTCGCCGAGCGGGTCGAAGTGCAACTCGGCGTCCGTGACGAAGACCTCGAGCGCTACGAAATCCTGTCGGGCGTCGCAGCGGGCGACACGCTGCTGATCGGCGCCGCGCAGGGAATCACGCCCGGTACGGTCGTCCGGGTGAGCTCGCCGTCTGACCAGCCGCCGGCCAAGTGAGGAACTGACTCCATGTTGATCTCCGATTTTGCCATCAAGCGCCCCATCGTCACCGTCACGGTGATGCTGGCGCTGGTCGTGTTCGGCCTTTTCTCGTTGTTCCAGCTCGACACCGATGAATTCCCCGACGTCGTCGCACCGGTAGTCACGGTATCGACGATCTACCCGGGCTCCTCACCGGACGTGGTCGAGCGTGAAGTCACCGATCCCATCGAGGAGGCCATTTCCGGTATTTCCGGCGTGCGCACCGTCCGGTCGCAATCGCTCGACGGATACTCGATGATCATCACCGAGTTTGCGTTCAGCAAAGACCTGCAGGAAGCGATGCAGGAGGTGCGCGACAAGATCGGCGAGATACGTGGTGACCTTCCGCTCGAGATCGAGGAACCGATCCTCGGAAAGTTCAGCGAAACCGACCAGCCGATCCTTTCTATTGTTGCGGCTTCCAATGTGCTCGACGGCGCCGAGCTGACCCGGCTCGTCGACCCCGAGATCACGCGTGAGCTGCGCGCCATCGCGGGTGTAGCCGACGTCAGGCTGAACGGCGGCATCCAGCGCGAGCTGACCGTGGAGTTGCGGCCGGAGGCACTGCAGCAGGCCGGCATCGGTATCGGGCAGGTCGTCGGTGCGTTGCAGGCACAGAACCTGGCCGCGCCGGTGGGTCGCATCAACGGATCGCTGGACGAGAAGACCATCCGTCTTCGCGGGCGGCTTGACGCGCCCGAAGATTTCCTGCAACTCGTTGTCGCCGAACGGAACGGCCAGGTGATTCGCCTGAGCCAGGTGGCCACGGTACGCGACGGCACCGAGGAGCAACGGACCGCGGCGATCTATAATGGTCGTGACGCGGTCGGCATCGACGTCCGCAAGTCGAAAGGCTACAGCACGACCGACGTCGCCGAACGAGTCGTCGCTCGCCTGGAAGAACTCCAGCGTACGCTGCCGAATGGTGTTCGCATCGACATCGTGAAGAACTCGGGCGAACGCGTCGAAGCGTCGGTGGCCAACGTCGAAGAAGCCCTTTTCCTTGGCGCGCTGCTGACGGTGGCGGTGGTGTTCATCTTCCTGAACTCGTGGAGGTCGACGGTCATTACCGGTCTGGCGCTGCCGGTATCGGTGCTGGCGTCGTTCATTGCCGTGCTCGTGTTCGGATTCACGCTCAACACGATGTCACTGATGGGTCTCTCGCTGGCGATCGGCATCCTGATCGATGACGCCATTGTGGTCCGGGAGAACATCGTCAGGCACATCGAAATGGGGAAAGACCACTTCACTGCCGCACGCGAGGGGACCGATGAAATCGGACTCGCCGTGGCCGCCACGACGTTCTCGATCGTGTCGGTGTTCATCCCGATCGCATTCATCAGTGGTATCGCCGGCCAGTGGTTCAAGCCGTTTGCGCTGACGATCGCCTGCTCGGTACTTGTCTCGCTGTTCGTGTCGTTCTCGCTCGACCCGATGTTGTCGGCGTACTGGGCGGATCCGGAGCTCGAGGCAGGACAGCATCGCAATGTCATTTCGCGCACGCTGGATCGGTTCAACAAGTGGTTCAATCGTCAGGCAGGGAACTACCGCAAGGTGATCGCCTGGGCGCTGGATCACCGCTGGACAGTGGTCGGCCTGTCGGTGCTCTCGTTCGTCGGCGCGATCACGTTGCAGGCCATGTTTGGCGGCGGCGGCTTCATGCCCGAGTCGGACAACTCCGAGGCGCTGATCGTGGTGGAGACGCCGCCGGGATCGAACCTCGAGTACACACGATTGAAGGCTGAGGAGGCGGCACGTATCGCGCGCGGCTACAAGGAGACGGCCGCGACGTACACCACGATTGGCGGGGCGTCGGGCGGTGTCGATCGCGCCGACGTGTACGTAAAAATGGTGAAGAAAGCCGAGCGTGACCTGCACCAGGTGGACTTCTCGTCGTCGCTGCGCCGGGACATGGCGGCCGTGGGGGGCGCCACGTTCACGGTCTTCAACAACGTCTGGGCCGGGAACTTCAAGCAGATCCAGCTCGAGTTGCGCGGCGAGGACTCGCGCACGCTGGCGCAGTTCGCCGAGCGGATCAAGGCTGCCGTCCAGTCGGTACCGGGCGCGGTGGACGTCGGCCTGTCGACGAAGGGGCAGAAGCCGGAGCTCGACGTCCAGCTCAACCGCGGCGTCGCCGGTTCGTTAGGCATCACCGTCGGTCAGGTTGCCCAGGCGCTGCGGCCGGCCTTTGCCGGCATCGACGCCGGTGACTGGGTGGATCCGCAGGGGGAGACCCGCGATGTCTACGTCCGTCTCTCGCCCGAGGCCCGGAGTCGCACCGCGGACCTCGAGCAGCTTCCGATTACGGTGGCGGGTGCCACCGGGCCGGTGACAATGCCGTTAGGCCAGATCGCGAGCGTCCGGCAGAGCATTGGGCCGGCGCAGATCGACCATCTCGACCGTGCCAAGGTCGTGACGGTGCAGGCGAATACGCAGGACCGGTCCCTTTCCGAGGTGATGGCCGATATCAACCTTTCGCTGGCGCCGATCATTGCCGAATTGCCGGAAGGGTACCGGCTCACGCAGGGCGGTGAAGCGAAGGACCAGGCCGAGGTGTTCGGCCAGGTGTTTGCCGCACTGGGGACGGCGGTGCTGCTCATGTACCTCATCCTGGTGATGCAGTTCGGATCATTCGTCGATCCGCTGGCGATCCTGATGTCGCTGCCGCTGTCGCTGATCGGCGTGGTGCTGGCGCTGCTGTTGACGGGCGACACGCTCAACATCATGAGCCTGATCGGGGTGATTCTGCTGATGGGCATCGTGGCGAAGAACGCCATCCTGCTCATCGACTTCGCCAAGTGGGCGCGGGAGCGCGACGGAATGTCGTTGCGTGACGCGCTGATCGAGGGTGGCTCGATCCGGTTGCG
>DASRPK010000027.1:0-26837 GCA_035646395.1 Gemmatimonadaceae bacterium
CATGGATGCCAAGTCGATCATCACGTCCCCGGCGGTTCCCGGCAAGCTCACGGGTCACGGGTGGCGCCCGGTCAGCGGCGTCGCGTGGTCGGGGCGCGGCCGCATAACGAGAGTGGAGGTCAGTGCCGACAACGGGACCTCGTGGCACGACGCCGAACTTCAGGGCACGGCGCTTCCCAAGGCGCACACGCGGTTCTCCATGATGTGGAACTGGGACGGGAGTCCCGCCACGCTGCTCAGTCGTGCCACGGACGAAACGGGGTACGTTCAGCCGGGACGTCAGGCGCTGCTCGACGCACGAGGCGCCGGCACCGACTACCACAATAATGCGATCCGCGGCTGGCGCATCGAGCCGGACGGCAACATCGCGTTCCACTGGGAGACGTGATGCCTAACTACAGGGCCAGAGGCCACAGGCCGGACGCCAGAGGCTCCCTGGTTGTCGTCCTGGGAGCGCTGCTCGGTGCGTGCCAGGTCGCGGACCGCGGCGAGACCGCCGCGCCGTCGTTGTACGGCATCGGCACGCCCGCAGCACCGGCCGAAGTCGCCGCGCTCAACCTCGACGTGTCGCCATCGGGCGAGGGACTCCCGCAAGGTCGTGGTGACGCGATGGCGGGCGAGCGGATCTACCAGGCGCAATGCGCGTCGTGTCATGGCGCAAAGGGGGAAGGTGTCGCGCCGTACCCTGCTCTCGTTGGTCGTGAACCCCGGGAAGGGTTTTCATTCGGTAACGACCCGAAGCTCGTCAGGACCATCGGAAATTACTGGCCGTCGGCGACGGGCCTCTTCGATTACATCCGGCGAACGATGCCGCTGACGGCACCGGGCACCCTGGTCAACAGTGAGGTCTACGCCGTGACCGCGTACCTCCTGGTCGCCAACGAGATCCTTCCCGCCGGTGCTGCGTTGGACTCCACGTCGCTCATGGCGGTCCGCATGCCGGCCACAGACCGCTTCGTGCCGGACGATCGGCGCGGCGGCAAGGAAGTCCGGTAGCCGGCGGAGAATGGCCGAAGGGTCATGGATTGACATCCGAGTACATGCGTATATGATCATATACACGTATGCTTACTTTCTCTCCTCGGTCGACCGGCCCGTTCCGGCGCGTGGTGGTCTTGGCTGCCATTGCTGCCCTCACGCCCATGACCGGTCGCGCGCAGCCCGCCGCCTTCACCCTCCGCGACGCGCTCGCCCACGCCGCCGGTGGCGCCGTGCCGAATCGGGCCGCCCGGGCCTCGAGCGACGCAGCGTCAGCCGCCCGGATCGGCGCCTGGCGCACCATCCTCCCCACGCTGCGCGTCGACGCCGGATTCGTGCGAACCTCCGACCCGGTGGCCGCCTTCGGGACTGCCCTCCGGCACCAGCGGATCACCGCCGCCGATTTCGACCCGGCCCGCCTGAACTTCCCGGCCCCGAGCAACAACTTCACCGGCGCGCTGGTCATCGAGCAGCCGGTCTTCATGCTCGACGGCTGGCTGGCGGCCCGCGCCGGCGCCCGTGCCAGTGATGGGGCACACCGGAGCACCGCGTGGACTGGCCTGACGACGCAGGTTGAAGTCATCGACGCCTGGTTCGGCGTCATCCTGGCTGCCGAACGCGCGAGCACCATGACCGCCGCCACGCATGCGGCCCAGGCGCACGTGCGTCAGGCAGACGCCATGCTCGAGGCGGGGCTCGTCACGAAGTCCGACGTGCTCCTGGCTGCGGCTCGCGCCGGCGATCTCGAGGTGCTGCGGCTTGACGCTGCGCGCGACTCGATCCTGGCCCGTCGGCGCCTGACGGTCCTGCTCGGGGACGGCGCACCAATCGTGCCCGAGCTACTCGGCAGCTTCCCGGCTGACACCATTGTAGAGCACCTGGCGCGCGACGTTGCCTCGCTCGAGTCTCGTCCCCGTGCCGACGTGCAAGCGGCACAGGCGGGTGCGGCCTCCGCGAATGCCAACGTGGAGCGAGCCCGTGCCGCGCTGCTGCCGCGCGTGATCTCGTTTGCGCGCCGCGACCTGAACTCGGCCGACCGGCCGTTCGGCGGCTCCTCCAACTGGAGCGTTGGCGTCATGGCCTCATGGTCGTTGTTCTCGGGTGCCGCGGAACTCGGAGATCAGCGGAACGCTCAAGCGCGCAGCGCCGGGGCGGCCGCGCAGCTCGCTGGCGCAATGGCAAACGCGAACCTCGACCTGGAACGGACATCGCTGTCGCTGCAGTCCGCGCTGGCCCGCCTCGCGATTGCGCGCACCACCGCCCAGCAGGCCGAGGAAGCGCATCGGATCGTGACCCGGAAGTACGAAGGTGGGCTCGCTACCGTGGTCGAGCTCCTCGATGCGGCAGTCGCGGAAACCCAGTCGCTGCTCGGATTATCCGCGGCTCGCCATCTCCTCATCACCTCCATCGCCGAGCGCCTGCTGTCGACCGGGCATGAGCCCGCCCGACTGGCCGTGCTTGGCGATCCAGCGACTGCGCGTAGCTCAACACCCTGACCCGAGAACTCACATGGGACTTCGATTCCCGTATTCGATCATAGCGGTCGCTTCGGTTGCCGCCTGCGGCGTGGCGCCGGCCACGGAATCCGCCGCGACGGTTGCAGTGGCCGACCCGGTACAGATCCTCGTGCTGCGCGACACGCTGGTTCCCGATGACGTCGAGGCGCCGGCGACGACCGAGCCGGTCCTGAGCGCCGTGCTCAGCACGAAACTGATGGGGCGCGTCATGGAGGTGCGCGTCCGCGAGGGCGACGTGGTCGCCGCCGGCGCCGTTCTCGTCAGGCTGGACGACCGCGACCTGGCGGCCCGCCGCGAGCAGGCCGATGCCGGCGTCCGTGCGGCCGACGCGGCGCATAACGAGGCGCGGCTCCAGGCGGATCGACTCCGTTCACTCTTCGCGGACAGCGCCGCTCCGCGCGCGCATCTTGACGCCGCCGAGGCCGGCCTCGTGCGGGCGGAGCAGGCGGTGCGGGGTGCGCGCGCGATGGCCGCGGAAGTTGAGGCACTCACCGACTACGCCGAAGTGCGGGCGCCATTTGGCGGCGTCATCGTGCAGAGCCTCGTGGACCCGGGCGCCTTCGTCGCCCCGGGCATGCCGTTGGTGCGCATCGAGGACCCATCCCGCCTTCGCGTCGTCGCGGCCGTGCCTCCATCGACGGCGTCCGCAGTGCATCGTGGGTCCAGGGTTGGCGTGTCGATCGAAGGCACGAGCATCACGGGCACGGTTGAAGGTGTGGTCCCGGTGAGCGGCGCTGCGCTGGTCAACGTGCAGGTTCTGGTTGGCAACGCCTCGCGTCGATTCTCGTCAGGCAGTGCTGCCACGGTGTCGGTACCAGGCGCGCCAAGGAAGGCACTTCTCGTTCCGCTCACGGCCCTCGTGCGCAACGGCGACCTGGCTGGGGTGCGGGTCTCGGTCGGGGGGAGACCCGTGACGCGATGGGTGCGGCTGGGGCGTGAACGGGCCGGTGCCGTCGAGGTGTTATCGGGCCTGAAAGCAGGGGACAGTATCGTTGTGCCGGCCGCGCCGGCGGGAGCCTGAGGTGGGTATCGCCGGACGAGTCGCCCGGGCGTTTCTGCGGTCCAAGCTGACGCCGCTCGTTACCATCGCCTCGCTCGCGGTGGGCACGATCGGCATCATCGCCACTCCTCGGGAGGAGGAGCCCCAGATCTCAGTCCCGATGATCGACGTCCAGACGGGGATGCCCGGAGCTGGCCCGGAGGAAGTCGAGAACGTCGTCACGCGCGCCGTCGAGCGCCGCATGTGGGAGATTCCGGGCGTCGATCACGTGTACTCGTCGTCGGGAGAGGGTTGGTCGCTTGTCACCGTGCGGTTCCGTGTTGGTGAAGACCAGGAACGCAGTGTGACACGCGTTCACGCAAAGCTGATGGCGGAATTGTCAGCGCTTCCGCAGGGCGTGACCACACCGATGGTGAAGCCCCACAGCATCGACGACGTGCCAGTGTACACGCTGACGCTGTCGTCCGACCAGTACGACGCCAACGCGTTGCGAGAGATCGCGGTGCATCTCGAGGATGAGGTTCGGACCGTGAGCGAGGTGGCGTCGACCTGGGTCACCGGAGGAGCGCCGCGCCGGATTCGCGTCGAGCTCGACCCGTCGCGGCTCGGTGGACGCGCCCTCACCATCGCCGAGGTGCAAGGTGCGCTGGCGGGCGCGGGGTCGAAGGTGCAAGCCGGTGAATTCCCTGATGCCGGACGTGTCGTTCGCGTGGACGCGGGAGCCGCGCTCACTTCGGCGGCAGACGTTGGACTCGTGGTCGTCGGGGTGCGGGGCGGCGCTCCGGTGCTGTTGCGTGACGTAGCGTCGGTGCGCGAGGAGTTTGCGGAGCCCTCCGACTACGTAATGCACGCGGACGCCGATGGGACGCCGCGCCAGGCGGTGACGCTCGCCGTGGCCAAGCGCCCGGGTGCGAACGCGACGACCGTAACGCGACTGATCGAGGAGCGCGTCGAACAATCGCGTGAGCGACTGGTGCCTGACGAGGTCGACCTCTCCGTCACGCGCGACTATGGCGAGACCGCGGGGGAGAAGGCCGAAGAACTGATCCGTCACCTCATCCTGGCGACGCTCTCTGTGACGTTGCTGGTCGGGATTTTCCTCGGCTGGCGTGAGTCGATTGTCGTGTTGGTGGCGGTGCCGGTCACTCTCGCGCTCACACTGTTCGTGTATTACGCGCTGGGCTACACGCTCAACCGGATCACGCTCTTCGCGCTGATCTTCTCCATCGGCATCCTGGTCGACGACGCAATCGTGGTGGTGGAGAACATCTACCGGCACCTGAGGCGCGGGTCGCGTGACCCGGACACCGCGGCCGTCGAGGCGGTCGACGAAGTGGGCAACCCGACGATACTGGCGACGCTCACGGTCATCGCGGCCATCCTGCCGATGGCCGTCGTGTCGGGATTGATGGGGCCATACATGCGGCCGATTCCGGTCGGCGCCTCGGTGGCGATGCTCGCGTCGCTCGGTGTCGCGTTCATCGTGACGCCGTACCTGGCCATCCGGCTGCTACGCGGTCACGTCCCGCAGTCGACAGCGGCGATGGACCTTGCGCACGAGCCGGAGGAGTCGTCGCGATTCGGGCGCCTCTACAGCCGTCTCATGTCGCCGCTCCTCGATCACGGGGGACGTCGGCTCGCGTTTTACGGTGCGACGGCGTTCCTCCTGCTGGCGTCCGTCGGACTGGTGGCGCTCCGCGCGGTCCAGGTGAAGATGTTGCCGTTCGACAACAAGAGCGAGTTCCAGGTAATCGCGGACCTTCCCGAGGGAACGTCGCTCGAAACGAGCCTGGCGCTCGGCGAGGAGATTGCGTCGCACCTCCGTGAGGTGCCGGACGTGCGCGCGACCACGGTGTACGCCGGCGCGGCTGCGCCATTCAACTTCAATGGACTCGTCAGGCACTACTTCCTGCGCCGGGGAGCGAACGTCGTGGATGTACAGGTTACGCTGGCCGACAAACACGAGCGCTCGCGGCAGAGCCACGACCTGGCGGTCGCGGTGCGGCCCGCGGTCGCGGCCATCGGCGCCCGTTATGGGGCGTCGGTCAAGGTCGCCGAGATCCCGCCAGGGCCGCCGGTTCTCTCGACGTTGGTGGCGGAGGTGTACGCATCCACGGATGAGGAGCGCCGAACCGCGGCGCAGGCCGTGAAGACGATTTTCGAGACGACGCGCGGGGTCGTGGATGTCGATTGGACGGAGGAGGCTCCCCAGGATCGACGCGTCGTGCGCCTCGACCGTGCCCGCGCCGCGGCGGCCGGTGTCGGCGCCGGCCAGGTCACGCAGGTGTTGCGGATGGCGCTGTCGGGCACGCCGCTGGCGCTTGCGTCACAGCCGACCGCGCGGGAGGGAGTAATCGTGGAGACCGGACTCTCCCTCCGCGACCGGGCCTCGATGACGTCGCTGCTCGCGCTGCCCGTCAACACCGCGTCAGGCCAGCAGCCGTTAGGCAGGTTCGTCGGCATCGATTCCGTACCACGCGAGGGGATGCGGGTGAGGAAGGACTTGCGCCCGGTGATCTACGTGACCGGCGACGTCGCCGGCGACATCGAGTCGCCGGTCTATGCGATCCTGGCCATGAACCGGCGGCTGGACAGTGTGGCCGCCGCGGGACTGGAGATCGCCCGGTACAACGCCGTCCAACCGGCAACCCTCACCGAAACGGCGATCAAGTGGGACGGCGAGTGGCAGGTGACGATCGAGGTCTTCCGCGACCTCGGTCTCGCGTTCGCGGTCGTGCTGATTCTGATCTACGTGCTCGTCGTGGGTTGGTTCCAGTCGTTCGCGACGCCACTGGTGATCATGGCCCCGATCCCGTTGACCTTGATCGGCATCCTTCCGGTGCACGCGGCGACCGGGGCGTTCTTCACGGCGACATCCATGATCGGGATGATCGCGCTGGCCGGCATCATCGTGCGGAACTCGATTCTGCTCGTGGACTTCATCGAGCTTGCGCAGGCTCGCGGCCGTTCGCTCCGCGACGCCCTGATCGAGGCAGGGTCGGTGCGCTTCCGTCCCATCGCGCTGACCGCCGCGGCGGTCGTCATCGGCGGACTCGTTATGGTGCTCGACCCGATTTTCCAGGGGCTGGCCCTCGCGCTCATGGGCGGCGCGGTCGTGGCGACGCTGCTGACCATGATGGTCGTGCCATTGCTGTACTGGGACTTGCGGCGACCGCGAATCGCGGGGGACACGCGATGAAACTGCTCATGCTGCTGTACACCGGTACCGACCCGCAGCGCATCGCGGCGATCCTCGACGAGCACGAGGTGCACGCCTTCACCGAAATCGACCATGCGCGCGGTCGCGGTTCGACCGGTCGGGTTGAGGGCACACGGGCCTGGCCGGGCGAGACAGCGGTGTTGTTCACCGTCGTGCCCGACGAACGTATCGTCGAACTGGAAAGCGCCCTGCGGGCCCTCGCGGCCGGCGCGGCATCCGGCGAGCGGCTGCATGTCGCGGTCCTTCCGGTCGAACATTTCTTCTGACCATTGGAGTCGATCGATCATGTGTGATGAAAAGTTGATCCGTCGTTTTGCCGGAGTGTTTGTATTGGCCACGCTGGCGTTGGGCTGGTGGGTGCATCCGGCATGGTTCGCCTTCACGGCCTTTGTAGGGTTCAACCTGCTGCAGTCGAGTTTCACCAACCTGTGTCCGCTGGAGAGAATTCTGGGCCGCCTCGGATTCCCGGGTTGCTCGCGGTGTGTCTGAAGCGATGATCCGGCGACAGAAGGCTTCGCCCGATCGTATCTTCCCCGACGCACCGTTTTCGGCTCAGGCCGATCATCGTCAGCCCAGGGCAGACTCCGTATGGCGAAAGCGAAGATGTCCGAAGAGTTGACATTGCTCGTCGCCGAGCGCTTCAAGGCGCTTGCCGACCCGGCGCGCGTGCGGCTGCTGAACGCCTTGCGCGACGGAGAGCGTTCGGTCGGAGAACTGGTCGATGACGCTGGTCTTACCCAGGCGAATGCTTCCAGGCATCTGGCTCGCCTGCACCAGCTCGGCTTCGTCAACCGTCAGCGCGACGGGCTGCACATCTATTACAGTCTCGCCGACCGCGACGTGCTGAAGCTTTGCGACCTGATGTGCGGCCGCATAGAGTCCGAGACCCGAACGCGGCGGCGTCTCTTCCCGCAGTAGGCGTCTGCTGTCGCGGATCACCATGCACCTGGTCGCGCGACGCCTGCGCGGGCGACAGATTGCGTCGCCGGTGTCGGCCTTCTTGACCGTCTATCCGCATGCGATTCCTCGAAACGCCCAAAGACCGCGCCGGCATACTGATCCTCGCTCTCGGCGTCGCGATTCTCCTTGCGCTCACGCCGTTCCTGAGCGGCTTGTTAGGCGCGGCGGTGTTGTACGTCATGTTCATCGGCACGTACAAGCGCCTGAACGCAGTCATGCCGACGGGACTGGCGTCGGCCATCACGCTCATTCTCGCCATTGTCGTGATAGCCCTGCCGCTGGCGTGGCTCATTGGCGTGTTGATCGACCGTATTCCCGATGCGCTGCAAAGCCTGCAGAGCGGTGTGCTGCTCGACCGGTTGTCGCAGCTCCGCATCGGTCGCATCGACGTCGGGGCGCGCATCGCTGAGGCTTCGGGCTCCCTGGTGCAGTGGGTCTCGGCGCAGGCGATCGGGTTTGTGGGTGGCGCCGCCAGTGCGTCCCTCAACCTGATCATCGCGTTTTTCGGCCTGTACTACATGCTGCATTCCGGTGACGCGCTCTGGTCCGGCTTCCACGGTTACGTCCCCTTCTCGAGCTCGACGGCGGACGCGTTGCGTCTCCACTTCTATAGCGTGACGCAGGCAACGTTGTTAGGCACCATCGCCACCGCGGCCGCGCAGGGCACGCTGATCGGGCTCGCGTTTCTCCTCGTCGGACTCCCCGATCCGCTCGTCTGGGGAAGCATGGCGGCCTTCGCGTCAATCCTTCCGGTGCTGGGCACGGGGCTGGTCTGGATGCCGGCGGTGCTCGTGCTCTTCTTTCAGCAACGCTACGGCGCGATGGTGGTGATGCTGGTCGTCGGGTGGCTGCTCGCCAGTAACATCGACAACCTGATCCGCCCGATGGTCTACCGGCGCGTGTCGAACATCCACCCGATGGTGACGCTCGTGGGGGCGTTTGCGGGCATCAAGTATTTTGGCCTGCCCGGTTTGCTGCTCGGACCGCTGGCCATCGCGTACTTCTTTGAGTTGTTGCGATTCTACCAACTGGAGTACGGGACACAGCGGACCGTGATCAATCCCCCGACGGGGTCGGTCCCGCCCGAGTAGCTCAGTCGCGGCGCAGCAACCGCATCACACCATCGGCGTCGAGCGGCTCGGAGAACAGGGATCCCTGGCCATACTCGCAGCGGAACCGCAGCAGCTCGGTCATCTGGTCCTCCTCCTCGATTCCCGGCGCCACCGTGCGGAGCTGCTTCAACCTGCCTAACGCGATGATGGCGCGCGTGGCGGCGTGATCCTCGGCGCGGCGTGTGAGCTGGCTGATGTAGTTCCGGTCGATCTTGAGGATGTCGACGGGAATGTCGGCCGGGTCACCCAGTGTCGCGCTCCGCGACCCGAAGTCGTCGATGGCGAAGCGAACGCCGAGGGTACGCACCTCGCGAACGCGGCGGAGAGTGTCGGTCACGTTGCGCGCCAGCGCCTGTTCCGTGATTTCGAGCACCAGTCGGCTGGGGTCGATGCCGTGATCGAGGATGGCCCGGTTCACGTCCGTCACGAACGTCGGCGCGAGCAGTTGCCGGGCCGTGATGTTCACGGTCAACGTGAGGGCGCGGCCGGCGCCGAGTTCCGACTGCCACCGGGCAAGCTGGGCGCAGGCCTCATGCATGACCCACTGGCCTAACGGGACGATCAACCCCGATTCGTCCGCGGCTGGAATGAAGGCGGCGGCCGGGATGACGCCGCGATCGGGGTGTTGCCACCGCACCAGCGCCTCCACGCCAGCGATGCGACGATTCCGGAGGATGACGATCGGCTGGTAGAGGAGCGTCATCTGGCCGTCGGCAATCGCGCGGCGCAGGTCGTCCTGCAGGTGGCGATGGCCCAGTACCGGCGCGTGCTCGCGAGGATCGAACAGCTCCACGGCGCCACGGCCGCGGCGACGAGCCGCGCGAAGCGCCACGTCGGCGTTTCGCAGCAGTTCCTCAACTCCGTCTTCCGGCGACGCGCTCGCGATGCCGATGTTGCCGCTGGCAATGAATTCGCGGTCGTACACACTGAGCGGAGTCGTGAACAGGCGCGCAACGCGTTCGCTGACGTGGGCGAAATGACGTCCCTCGGCCATGTCCTCGAGGAGAAGACCAAACCGCGTTCCTTCCAGACGCGCTGCGGTGTCCGACGCGCGGAGGAAGGTCTTCAGCCGAGTGGCCGCTGCGACGAGCAGCTGTTCCAGTTCCTCGTAGGTCGCGCGCACTCCGTTCGACCGGAAATCGTCGAACTCGAGCAGCACCACCGAGAGCGGAATCTGCTTACGGTGCGCGCGGGCCAGCGCATGCTCGGCGCGATCGCGGAAGAGGGCGCGGTTGGCCAGACCCGTGAGGCCATCCGTGAGCGGAGGATCCGCCGGCGGATCGGCCATCGTGACGGTCTCGGGATCGTCTCGAAGCACGATGGCCACTCCGGCAATGGCCGGCTCGTCGAGCAGGCTGGTGGCTGCGGCGCGGAAGGAGTGCCAGCCGCCATCCGCGCGACGCATGCGCCATCGCGGACTGGTGCTCGGTTCGGCGCCGTCCACGACATCGCGAAGGAAGGGATCCAGCGATGCCGCGTCGTCTTCGTGCATCAGCTTTCCGAGTGGCCGGCCGGCGAGCGAAGCCGGCACATGACCCAGCAGTCGCGCCGTCGACGCGCTCGCACGCAGGACTCGTCCGGCCCGGTCAACGAGGAGGACCGGGTCGGAAAGCCGCTCGAACAACGGCACCTCGAACGCCACCGAATGCGCGACGGGATCCTTCTTCGGGGTCGATTCGAACGGGACAATGGTCAGCGAGAGCACCACGGTGGCGCCGACCAGAATTGCGGCGCCGCCAATGGTCACCGGCCACTGCTCTACGAGCGTGCCGCCCACGAGCAGCCCGGCCCCCACCGTCAACAACAGCGCGGCGGCTACGACGACGAGTCTCCGGCGGTCCTGGTCCAAGTGGGTCTTTCTGGGGTGCGGGGGGTGGGGCGGGGGAGAGAAGATCTCGCCTGCCTCACTGACGCGCGAGCCCCCCCGTCGTTGCGAGGTGACCCGGAATGAAACGCTTGGTACCCTTCGACTTCCGTCAGGTGGGCCGCGTGTCGATCTTCCGTTCACCCAGGCTCACCCGTGACCGGTTGCCCGCCAGACCGTCGTTCAGCCCAACGCCATGCTCGACGAGCTGCTCTCGAACATCCCCCGACTGCCGGTCATCGATTTCCACAGTCCGTTCGCCCTCCTGCTGCTCTTTGCGCTGCCGGCCTGGTGGTGGTGGCGGAGGAAGCGGCCGGACGAGGCGATCATCTATTCGAGAACCGCGCTTCTGGCAAAGCTGCCTCGAGCCGGCCACGGCGTCACCAGAGCGCTGATCGTTCTGCGCACTCTGGCGATCGTGGGACTGGTGGTGGCGCTGGCGCGACCACGCGCCGCGGGCCGCGCGGCACAATCGAACACCGAAGGCATCAACATTGTCATCGCGTTCGACATCTCGAGCTCAATGCTTGCCGAAGATTTCCAGCCGCAGAACCGTCTCGAGGTCGCGCGCGAAAAGGTCAAGCAGTTCATAACGAGACGGAACAGCGACCGCATCGGCGTCGTAGCGTTTTCCGGCGAAGCGCTGACGCAGGTTCCACTCACGACGGACTATCCTGTCGTACTGGCCGCGGTCGACAACCTCCAACCCGGCCAGCTCGATGACGGAACAGCGATTGGAACAGCAATCGCAACGTCGGCCAATCGATTGCGGGGAGCGCCGGGTCGGTCGCGCGTGATCGTGCTGCTTACCGATGGCGTCAACAATCGTGGGGCGATCGACCCGAGGACCGCGGCGCAGGCGGCGGCTGCGATCGGTGTGAAGATCTACGCGATCGGCGTGGGTACCGAAGGCATGGCGCCGGTTCCAGTGGGCCGCGGCGTGTTCGGATTACGCTATGAAAACCGTCCGGTCGAAATCGACGACGCGTTATTGACGGAGGTCGCGCAGCGGACCGGTGGCCGTTACTTCCGCGCGAGGGATGCGGAGGCGCTGGACCGGATCACGTCGGAGATCGACAGGCTCGAGCGGACGCCAGTTCGAATGAAGATCTACACGCGGTATTCGGAGCTGTACCGGTGGCCGCTGGCGATTGCGCTGCTGGCTCTGGTGCTGGAGTTGGGTCTTGCGGCGTGGAAGGGTCCTGTGCCTTAAGCGAAAGGGTGAAAGGGTGAAAGGGTGAAAGGGTGAAAGGGTGAAAGGGTGAAAGGGTGAAAGGGTGCAGAAGGTGCGACATCACCGCAGCCCCGCCCGGCGGAGCACCCACACCAGGCCTGCGCCTAACGCCAATTGGGCGACCAGCATGATGATGAATCCGTACGGATGATCGGCGAGCGGTACTTTCGCGAAATTCATTCCCCACATTCCGCTGACCACCACAAACGGAACCGACAGCGTCGCCACCAGTGACAAGCCCTTCGTGACCTGTCCGAGTTTGTTCGACACCTGTGACAGGTAGCTTTCCATCGTGCTGCTCAGCAGGTCGCGGTACGTGTCGAGCGCGTCGTTGATGCGGAGGATGTGATCGTAGATGTCCCGGTAGTAGAGCTGAACGTCGGGATTCAGGTACGGTGACGGTCGGTTCGTGAGCACGTTGAAGATTTCGCGCTCTGGGGCGAGGTAGCGCCGCAGGGAGAGTACCATGCGCTTTACCGCGAAAATGTCCCGCAGCGCGTCTTCCATGGGATCCTTGAAGACGCGCTCCTCGAGCGAGTCGATGAACTCGTCGATCCGGTCGAGTACCGGGAAGAACGAGTCGACTGCCGCGTCCATGACCTGGTGGGCCAGGCGCCCCGGTCCCCGGCCGATAAGGTCCGTGCTTCGCACGACGATGTCGGCGACGGAGTCGACCAGCCTGGAGGGACCGTGGTGCGCGGTGACGAGAACGTTCTGGCCGATGAAGAAATGGACGTTCTCTGTCTCGAGGTCGTACGGATCCGACGTCTGTTCGTCGAGACGCACCGCGCGAAGGATGATGAACAGATAGCCGTCGTAGGCCTCCACTTTTGCACGACTGTTCGGATTCATGACGTCTTCGATCGTCAGCGGATGAAAACCGAAGACTTTTTCGAGCAGTGCCAGCTGCGGGCGAACCGACGTGTCGATGTCGACCCAAAGCGGACCACGGGCCTCCTTCACGCAGGCGGACAGCTCCTTCAGCGACAGGTCGCGAGAAACGACCCCGCCCGGTTCTCTATAGAAAGAACGGGCGTGTTTGGCTTCTTCCGCTGGTTTCGGGGCGGGGAGCGTCAAGATGAATGGATTTCGGACGTGCCCAAGCTAAGTCGCTGGTCAACATCGCCGGGGTAAAGTCGCTCCCGGCGCGCGCAGTGGAAGAAGCTCGACTATACGTTTCAGCGTCGCTCCTTCGCATCCTCCAGACCTGCGCAACCAACCGGGTGAACAACGCTCCACCGCCGACCGTCAAACTCGATCGCCTCTCGCGCCGCTTTGGAACGCGGTGGGCGCTGCGGGCGGTCACGCTCGAAGTCCAGCCTGGCGAAATAGTTGGCGTCATTGGACATAACGGGAGCGGAAAGAGCACTCTGCTCCGCGTAATCTCGACCGCCCTCCGTCCTTCGGTCGGGGACGGATGGATTTACGGACATCATCTGGTTCGCGAGGCGGTAACCGTCCGCAGGCACATAGGGTTCCTGGCGCACGCCCCCGGGCTTTACGAGGACCTGACCGCGACCGAAAACCTCATCTTCGCGGCTCGGATGTTCGGGATTGCCGAAGACGGCATTGAGGGGGTGCTCGAACGCGTTGGCCTGGCACACGCCAGAGCCGAGCGCGTGCGCGGTTTTTCCGCCGGGATGCAGAGAAGGCTGGCGCTCGCGCGGCTCATACTCGGGGCGCCGCGCGTCCTCCTGCTCGACGAGCCGTACAACAACTTCGACCCGCAGGGCATCGAATTGGTGAATGATGTCATCCAGGATGTTGCGAATGCCGGCGGCTCTGCCCTGGTGGTGCTGCATGACCAACGGCAGGGCGAACGTGTGCTTGATCGCGTGATCGAACTGAATCGCGGAGCGCTGGTGGTAAATCCAGCAGACGTGCAGCCGCTCACCTTCGCGACACCCTCCGGGCTGCCGGCGTAATGGCTTTCGCCCACGACATGCGCCGAGTGCGCGCGATAGTCTGGAAGGACCTCGCCTCGGAGCGCCGATCCAAGGCCGGGTTCAACGCCGTGGCATTTCTCGGCGTGTTGATCCTGCTGCTGTTTGGCTTCGCGTTAGGACCGGACACTGAAGCGCTACGCGATGCAGCAGCCGGGGCCCTCTGGCTGGCCATTCTTTTTGCCGGTGTGCTTGCGTTCAACAGGTCCTACCAGCTCGAGCTCGATGGAGCCGCACTCGAACCGCTCCTTCTGTATCCCGCGCCGCGCTGGACGATCTTCGCCGGCAAATTTGTTGCGAACCTGCTCTTCGTACTGTTGCTGGAGTTGATCATCGTTCCCGTGGCGATCGTTCTGTTCCAGGTGAAGTCGGGAGCCGGATGGTTGCCGGCGATCGGCGTCAACCTGCTCGGCAGTGTCGGATTTGTCGCGCTGGGAACGTTCTATGCTTCGATGGCCAGCCGCAGCCGCGCCCGCGAAGTACTGCTTCCGCTCCTCCTGTTCCCGATGCTGGTGCCGGTGCTTCTCGCCGCGACGGAGGCGTCGTCATCTTTACTGGCGGGGAATCCGATGCGCGACGCGGGGGCGTGGGCGCAGCTCCTCGCGGTTTTCGACGTCATCTTCCTGGTTGCGTCGTTCCTCGCGTTCGATCACGTCATTGAGGTCTGAATGAGCACGGCAATTCCAATCGACACACGACGAAAGACCGTCACCACCGCGCCAGCGCAGTCCATCGAATGGTTAGGCATTGTGGCGCTGCTGGCCGTGATGACGGCGCAGGTGCTGGGTGTCCTCAATAGCCCGCCCGACCGGGACATGGGTCACCTGCAGAAGATCATGTACGTGCACGTGCCGGCCGCCTGGAACGCGTTCATCGCATTTTTCGCGGTGGCGATCGCCAGTCTCCTCTATCTGTGGAAGGGCGAGGAACGCTACGACCTCGTCGCGGCGTCTGCGGCCGAAGTCGGAACGTTGTTCACGGGCCTTACGCTCGCGCTGGGCTCGATCTGGGGAAGGCCGACGTGGGGCGTCTGGTGGACATGGGATCCCCGGCTCACGTCAACGGCGGTGTTGTTCATCGTCTTCGTCGGGTACCTGGCGCTTCGTTCGTTCGTGGAAGATTCCGATCGCCGGGCCCAGTGGAGTGCGGCGGTCGGCCTTCTGGGTGCGCTCAACGTGCCGATCGTGTACATGTCGGTGAAGTGGTGGCGCACCCTGCACCAGATGCAGTCGAGTCCCAGCACGGTCGATCCCGAATTTGTAGTGGGATTGCGAACGAATGGCGTCGCGATCCTCCTCGTACTCATATACTTCATTACCAAGCGGTATCGTGCGGCTCGCATGGAGCGCGCGGCGGAGCATCTCGCCGAACGAGTTGCATTGGGAGGAGCGTAAGATGAACGGTTCGAACGGTTTCGTGATCGCCGCGTATGTCGTGATGTGGGCCGGACTGGTTGGATATGGTATCCGGCTGCACCTCGTGTTCAGGGAGTCACGGCGACGGCTGGATGACGCGTCGCGCGATGGGAGGACAGCATGAGCAGCGCCCAGGGACGCCGCAGAACGGCAGTTGCCGTAGCGGTGGTGATCATCGTGGCAGCATTCGGCTTCCTGCTCTACGGCGGCATCGACAAGAATGTCGTCTTTTTCCTGACACCACAGGAGTTGCTTGCGCGCGGCCCATCGGCGTATGACGTGCCGGTCCGGTTAGGCGGCCTGGTGGCGCCGGGGAGCGTAAAATGGGATGCCGACAAGCTGGACCTGCGCTTTGTCGTCACCGACAGCGGTGGACAGTCGGTCAACGTCCACAGCACCGGCGCGCCGCCGCAGATGTTCCGTGACGGCATGGGCGTCGTGGTTGAAGGTCGGTATCACCGCAGCGGGGTCTTCGAGTCGACCAACCTGATGATCAAGCACTCGAACGAATACCGGAAGCCGGAACACGGCGGGCGGCCGCAGGAGATGTACAAGTCATTGCAGAAAGGCGCCGGGTCGTGACGCGTCTCCTCGGCTCGTACTCTCTCGTTGTAGCGTTAGGCGTCTCGATTTTTGGCGCCTTCGCGCTGATGCTGGGCGCGCGCACCAAACGCACAGACCTGTTGCGCAGCGGCGAGCTCGCGCTGTATGCCGTGTGGGGCCTGGTGACCGTCGCGACGCTGTCAATGGTGTATGCGCTGGTCGCGCACGACTTCAGCGTGAAATACGTGGCGATGGTCGGCAGTCGTGCGACGCCGCTGTTCTATACGGTGATATCGCTGTGGGGCGCCCTCGAAGGCTCTATTCTCTTCTGGATCTTCGTGCTGTCCTGCCTGTCGGCTCTGGTGGTGTACCAGAACCGGCACCGGGAAGGGACGCTGGTGCCGTACGCCGGCGGTGTGCTCCTGCTCATCAGCGTGTTCTTCCTGATTCTTCTCGTTGGGCCCGCGAATCCGTTCAGCCTGGTGTCGCCGCTACCGCCCGATGGTCCGGGACCGAACCCGTTGCTGCAGAACCACCCGCTCATGGCGGTGCACCCGCCGTTGCTTTACCTCGGGTACGTGGGCATGTCGGTCCCCTTCGCGTTTGCGATCGGCGCCGTACTGTCAGGCGAGATCGAAAATGATGGCTGGATCCGACTGACGAGACGCTGGACGCTGCTGGCCTGGATGTTCCTGGCCGCCGCGATTGTGGCCGGAATGTGGTGGTCGTATGAAGTGTTAGGCTGGGGCGGGTACTGGGCGTGGGATCCGGTGGAAAACGCGTCATTCATTCCCTTTCTTACCGCGACGGCCTTCCTGCACTCGGTCATGGTTCAGGAGCGGCGGGGCTTCCTCAAGCTCTGGAATCTCAACCTCATCGTCGCGACGTTCGCGTTGACGATCCTCGGCACCTTCCTGACGCGGAGCGGCGTGCTGTCATCGGTGCACGCGTTTTCGGAGGGACCGATCGGGACGTATTTCCTCGCTTTCATCGCGATAGTGCTGGTGGCGTCGTTCGCACTCGTCGCCGGGAATTCCGAGCGACTGAAGCCAACCGGTTCACTCGATGCGGCGGTCTCGCGGGAATCAGTCTTCCTCCTCAACAACCTGTTCCTGACCGCGTTCACGATCACCGTGCTGGTGGGGACATTGTTTCCCCTGGTGGCCGAAGCGATGCGGGGCGTGAAAATCAGTGTTGGGGAGCCGTTCTTCAATCGCATGACGCTGCCGATCTGCGCGGCGCTGCTCTTCCTGATGGGAGTCGGCCCCGCGCTTCCGTGGCGCGTCGCGTCGCGCGAGGTGATGCGCCGGCAACTGCTGCCACCGACCGTCGGCGCGGCGATTGCGCTTGTCGTGAGTTTCGTGATCGGCGTGCGGTCGCCGTATGCGCTGGCGGTGTTTGCCTTCGGCGCCTTCGCGCTCACAGCGAACGTACGCGAGTTCCTCGATGGCGCCGCGGCCCGGCGGCGGGCGCATGGCGAAAATCCCCCAGTGGCCCTGGCTCGCCTCATTGGGGCCAACCGGCGCCGCTATGGCGGCTACATCGCCCACCTCGGGGTGCTCATGTTCACGTTAGGCGTCGGGGCGTCGTCGACGTTCCGGACCGAGCGTGAGGCCACGCTGCGAAAGGGCGAGACAATGGCCATCGGGAAGTTCACGATCCGTCTCGACGAGGTGTACAGCCGGCGGGAGCCACAGCGCGAAGTACTGGCCGCCGGGGTCACGATCCTCCGCAACGGGCGCGAAGTTGGTCGCATGGAACCGAGGATGAATTTCTATCCAACGTCGGACCAGCCGGTTCCGACGCCGGCGGTTCGCAGCCGGCCCGCCGGGGACCTCTACCTCAACCTGCAGGCCTTTGCACAGGATGGATCCAACGCGACGCTGCGTGCCATCCAGGAGCCCCTGGTTCCGTGGATCTGGACTGGAGGGATGATCGTCGTGTTAGGCGCTCTGGTATCGCTGGGCGGCGGCAAGCGTGAACTCGCCACTGTGCCCGCGAAAGTGCGCGTTGCCCCCTCGCCAGGCCACGCACCAGTTCCGCTGGAGCCGGCAAGCCTGGGACAGGCAAGCATCAGACAGGCAAGCCTGGAAGAGGGCGCCCGATGAACTGGAAACGCGCGACCATCACTACCGGTCTGATATTGCCGGTGATCGGTCTGCTGGCCTTCGGCTTGACGACAGATCCGAAGATGATCGACTCGCCGTTGCCGGGAAAACCGGCGCCGGAGTTCGCGCTATCGGTTTTCGCTCCTGGTGAAGGACAGCTCGCCAGAAACGTTGGCGACACGGTGAGACTGGCGGCCCACCGGGGTGGAATCGTGGTGCTGAACTTCTGGGCGTCATGGTGCCTGCAGTGCCGCGACGAACACCAGGACTTGTCGAACGCCGCTCGGGCCTACTACGACAAGGGCGTCAGGTTCTATGGCGTGCTCTATAACGATCAGGAGCCGTTCGGCCTGAAGTGGATAAACGAGATGGGTGGTCAGGCCTATCCGTCACTCCTCGATCCGCGAACACGGACGGCGATCGACTATGGATTGTATGGCGTGCCGGAAACATTTCTCGTGACGGCTGACGGCCGCGTGGCGTACAAGCACATCGGCCCGATCAGCGAAAGACTGCTGTCACAGAAACTCGATTCGCTCCTTCGCGCTGGCGCCAGCGCACCATGATGCGCATCCTGACGGTGCTCACTGCAGCCGCCGTCGTGTTGGCGTCGCATCCGTTATCCGCGCAGACTCCCGCCCAGCGGGCTCCGGCTGCGCAACCGGACTCGGCGCTCGAGGCGATGACCACGCGGTTGGCGTCCGAGCTCCGTTGTCCTGTTTGTCAGGGCAACTCGATCCAGGATTCTCCCTCCGAGCTAGCGCAGCAGATGCGGGATGTGATTCGCGACCAGCTCCGTTCGGGGAAGACGCCTGACGAGGTCCGCGCGTACTTCGTCGACAAGTACGGCGAGTGGATCCTGCTCGCACCGCGGGCCGAGGGCCTCAATCTCATTGTGTATCTCGTGCCGTTTGCTGCGGTGCTGCTGGGAGGACTCGTCGTGTGGCGCACGGTGCGGAAATGGACCGCCGCTCCACCTTCCAGCACCGCCGATACGCCCCCGGGCTAGGCGAGACGCACAGGCAGGGCCGCCGCAAGTCCGGAACCTGTGTTGCACCGCAGGCCGCGTTAGGCAGCCATGCCGCCGGGGTTGCTTCAGCGCTCGCTTGGGGAGAATCCCGACGGGAGGATCGGCCTCACCCTGACAACATTTCGGCTCCGGAGCGGACGTCCACTCCGCGGTAGGGTACGATCATGTGGTGCGGAGCCACCCGGCTCCTGAGTGCATTGTCCTCGGAGGGTCCCATGACCACCGCGACTGACAGGCCCGGAATGGACACGCTGGTTCACGATGACCGTCCCACGGCACTGGGGAACGTCCTCGTTGCGACCGACGGTACGGAATCATCCGACGGGGCGGTGCGGGCCGCCGCGATGTACGCTCGTCACTCCGGCGCCAGCGTCACGGTCCTCGCCGTGACCGAGGGCCTGCCTCTTGTCGCCGCCGACTACGGGATACTCATCCCGCCAGTTGACGAACCGCCGGCGCGACGGGCGGCACTTCTCGAGCGTGTCCGTAACGAGCTCCAGAAACTTCGTCTCGAGACCGAAGGATGGGCGATCGAGGTTCGCGAAGGAGATCCGGCCGCGACGATCGCGCGCGCGGCCCGCGAACTCGACGCGCGGATGATCGTGATCGGACTGGGCCACCACGAGCTGTTCGACCGGCTTTTCGGCGGTGAAACGGCACTCCACACGCTCCGACACGCGCGGACCCCGGTGCTCGCGGTTCCGCCACAATTCGACCGACCTCCGCGGCGCGCCGTCATCGCTACCGACTTTACCGTGGCGAGCGTTGCCGCCGCGAGAGCCGCGCTCTCACTTTTCGACAGCCTGAACCAGGTGTTCCTCGTTCACGTTTCGCCCGCACTCGAACTCCAGCCGGATGCGTTTGCCGCGTGGATGGCGGTTTTCGGCGAGGGCATTAATCCGGCATTTGAACGAGTACGGGCGGAAATTGGCGCGCCGGATTCGGTTTCGGTCGAAACCGTAACGCGAACCGGAAAGGCATCACGCGAGATTCTCCAATTCGCGCGGGAGAAGGAGGCGGACCTGATCGTTACCGGCAACCGTGGCGCGGGGCTCGTCGAGCGCGTGCTCGTGGGGAGCACTGCGACCGGCATCATTCGCGGCGCACAATGCGCCGTCCTGGCAGTGCCCGCGCCCAGGACCGACCAGCGACTCGCCTGGCCTGATGCGGGAACTCGCGTCGGCTTCGAGAGCAACCGTTGGGCGGAAGAACTCGACGCGTTCACCAAGCGTAATGTCGGTCGGCTGGCATCGCTCGAAGTCGATGATCCGGAGATTGGTGCGCAGGCGCAGGAGCATGGCTATCCACTGCTGGGCGTGACCTGGGACCACCACGACGAGCGCGTGGAGATCATGGTGGGCGACTTCGAGGGTGCGGGCCGCCATCTGACACGCGGAATCGGGGGGGTAACCGAAATCGACTTGCTGTCAGACAAAGCGGGTCGCGACTGGATCCTGCGCATCGCGCATCCTCCGGGCCAGACCATTCTTACGCTGACGCGTTAAACTCAAGCCAGAGGCCAGAGCCCCGAGTTAAGAGCAGGCTGGCCTCTGGCTTCTGGCCTCTCGCCTGAATTACCAGAACACCGCCAGCACGATCGCGCCCGTTACGGCGAGTGCGCCGAGACCCATCGCCGCGAGCCACCGGTACCGGGACGCGCCAAGTCCAATCACCAGCGCGATCTTGAGCGCGGCGTTGCCAAGTAGTCCGATCGCGATGGCGCGCGCCGACAGGCGTACGAGGTCGGGCGTGGTGCCCAGGCGGCTCATCGACAACGTGAGCGCATCCATGTCGGTCAGTCCGAGGAGCGCCGCCGAGGCCAGCACGCCCGAGGCGCCGATCGTGCTGCTGACATAGGAGATCAACATGAGCGACGCCTGAAACGCGAGCGCCATCTTGATCGCCGAAGAGAGTCGGAGGGGATTCTGGAGCTCATCGGCCTGTTTCGCTACCTGCGCCGGCTCCCAGCGCCGCGCGACAGCAAACAGCAGCATGGCGGCTCCCACCACGAACGGCGGAATCACGAAGGGAACGAGTGCCCGCCCCACGTCCGCGTTCAAAATCGTGCTGACGATCAGGACGCGTGGCAGGAGCACGGTACTTGCTCCGAGCACGCCAACCGCCAGTCCCGTACCTAACGACGGGTCGCTGCGGCTGAGACGGGAGAACTGGAACGTCACCGCCGTCGACGAGACCAGTCCCCCCATCAGCCCCGTCACGCCATATCCTCGCTCGGCGCCGACCGCTCTGCGCGCCAGATAGCCCGCGAAATTGAGCGCCGAAAACAACAGCACTATGATCCAGAGGCCACGTGGTTCTATCCCGCCCAGCGGACCATACCTGCCTGGCGGCAACAGTGGCAGGACGACCAGCGCCAGCACGGCGAACTGCAGGCCGGCGCGGAGCTCGCGCTCACCGATCCGCGTGACGAACTCCCGCAGCCGCTCCTTTTCGCTCAGGGCCAGCACCATGATGGCGGTGGCGCCGCTGGCCAGCTCCAGGAACCCCAGGCCCGCCAGCACGCCTAACGCCAACACCAGCAATGCCGCGACTTCGGTGGTGGCCTCCACCGTGTGTCCCCCGGGCCGGGCGGCCACTACATACGCGGCGACGATGAGCGCCGATGCTGCAGCGAGCAGCACCGTCGCGGCGGCGGTGGAGCCGCTGTCGGCGAGCCATCCCGACACACCTCCCAGACCGCCGATGAGCAGGAACGTTCGAAGCCCGGCAAACCGCGCCAGCGGTCCGGACGCGTGCCCCGACCACTCGCGCTCCAGCCCTACTGCGAGGCCGCTGAGCGCTGCAACAAGAAGTCGGGCGACCGTTTCGTCCATGAACAGGGGCAAGGAATTCGGACTGGAAGTGACATCCCGGAAACGGCGTGAGCAAGCTGCGTTTGCCCTACGGGAGGTCGGGTAATACACGCGGCAAGTCCGCGCCCGGCAGACCTAACGACGAACGGCGTGGTGCAGCGCGATCCCGCCGCCGAGGTGCGTCTGCTGCTGGACGACGTCGAAACCACAGGTGCCGAGTACCATGGCGAAGTGGCGAGCCGTCGTGAAGTGCCGGATCGAGTGCGCGATGTATCCGTAAGCAACGGGCTCCCGATGCCATAACCATCCAACGACGTTCCCTGCCGCCGACAGCCATGCCAGAAATGCTGCCCGCCACATCTCCGACTCGGGAAGGAAGAAATCGAGCGTGAAAAGGTGACCTCCCGTACCGATCACGCGCGCCAACTCAGCGATCGAATGGCGCCAGTCTGGTGTGTTTCGTAACGCGTAACCCGCGGTCACGCCATCCAGGGCGCCATCCGGGAAGGGAAGGGTTCCAATGTCAGCAGCCGCCACGGCCACCGCGCTAGCCAGCGATTGCCGGCGATTATGGGCGAGCGCGAGCATCTGCGATGAGACGTCAGTCGCAGACACAGTGAGATCGGGTCGTGCGGCCGACAGTGCGAACGCGAGGTCCCCGGTCCCGGTGGCGACATCACAGACGACACCACCCGAGGTTATGGACCTGGCGGCCGCCGTGACCAGGCTCTCCTTCCACCGCCGATCCATTCCGAACGAGAAGCAGCGGGTAAACCGGTCGTAGCGCGGGGCGATGAGGTCAAACATCGGCGTCACGAACGACTGCCGCCGTGCCGGATCGCTCAAGTGTTGTTCGAGATCGAGCTCTCGAAGGTTGCCGGGATGATCGCTTGGCATGGAATGGAGTTGACCGGCAAGGCGACCGGTGTCGAATGATTGCCGCGCCGGTAGTTTACTGCTCCACCAGATGGACCCGCAGTCTCCTCACGTTGCCAACAGCCACTTCCACCGCATCTGACTCCGCGCTCGCGACGGCGACGGCCGAGCAGTTCGCTCCCGTAGAGGAAACACCGCCCGACGAAGAGCTGTGGGCCGTCGTCCTGGCCGGTGGCATCGGCTCGCGTTTCTGGCCGCTGTCCTCGTCCGCGCGCCCCAAGCAAGTCCTCGCCCTGGTCAGCGAACGTCCGCTGATTGCCGAAACCGTAGCTCGGCTCGAACCGCTGGTCCCCAACGAGCGGATTCTCGTGGTAACGAGTGCGGATATCGCTACGCAGATCCGTGCCGCTATTCCGATGGTTCCGGAACGCAACGTCCTTGTGGAGCCGCGACCACTCGGCACGGCGGCATCGCTGGCCTGGGCGGCAGGAGAAATCCGTCATCGTGCCGGGCCGAACGCGATTTTCTGCTCCATGCATGCCGATCTCGCCGTCGCGTTTGTCGACGCCTTCCGGCATACGTTGCGCGAAGCGTCGCGCGTCGCTGCCAGCGCCGATGCCCTGGTCGCCGTCGGCGTCGAAAGTACTCGTGCTGAAACAGGATTCGGCTATCTGCTTCCCGGACTGCCATTGCGGTCGGACCAACCCCTCATGGAAGGTGGCGCCTGTCACGTGGTCGCCTTCGAGGAAAAGCCGGCACGGCCCCGTGCCGAAGCGCTGATCCGCGAAGGCGCGCTATGGAACAGCGGCATCTTTGTCTGGCGGACGCGCGTCATCCTCAAGGCGCTCGCGCAGCACTGCGTGGAAATCGAGAGTGCGCTGGCCAGCGCCGAGTCGCGCGACCAGGAAGGATTCATCCGTGGCGCAAAATCGATTTCGATCGAACGGGGTCTCCTCGAGCGCTGCAGCGGCAACCTTGTCGTGGTGCCGGGCGAGTTCGGATGGGACGACGTGGGCACCTGGGCCGCGCTGCGACGAGCCCGTGAGCTCGACGACACCGGAAATGGCGCGTTTGGCCGCACGCATTTTCTCGATGCGAGCGGCAACGTCGTCCACGCGGAAGGCTCGGCGGCCGTGCTGTACGGTGTCGACGGCCTGCTGGTGGTGACGCTGCCAGGACTCACCTTCGTGACGACGGTCGAGCGTGCCGCCGAGCTCAAGCCGCTCCTCGACTCCCTGCCGGCGGACCTGCGCCACCCGGGGCGCCCCCATGGCGCCTAACGCTTTCGGCGTGAAACGGAAGCTGCCGCAGGCCGTAAGGATCAGGCGATGACGACCGCGCCTGTTGCCGCTGCCGGCGGCCGCCAATCCTACTGGGAGCTTTCCCGGTCCCAGCGGTACAGCCTTTCCTTTGCCCTGCCGCTGCTCCTCCTGTACGAGGGGCTGGCGTTTGTCTTGAACCAGCAGACCGGCGAGGGGATTCGAAACGGCGCTGACGTCCTGCTGCGCAGCCTGGCCGCCACAGTCCTCGGTGACCGCGGTCCGCTGGTCTTCGGCGCGCTGGTCGCGCTGCTCCTGTTGGCGCTCGCGATCCGGGACCGTCGACGAAGTGGCGCGTCGCTCCGGCCGCGCCTGTTCATCATCATGTTGCTCGAGTCGGCGGCGCTGGCAATTGTCTTCGGCTTCGTCGTCGGTGTCGTCACCGCGCAGCTGCTGAATGCGTTGCCCACGCTCGCGATCGGGCAGGCGCTCGAGATGGAGTGGCCGGTGGTGTTCATGGTGTCGTTAGGCGCCGGGGTCTACGAGGAGCTGGTCTTCCGCGTACTGCTGGTCACGGGGTTGTTGCTGCTCGCCCGGACCCTGTTCGGCATGGGGAAGGGGGCCGCGACGGCCTTCGCCGTGGTGGCAGGCGCCTTCATCTTCTCCGCGTTCCATTACATCGGGCCCTACGGCGATCCGCTGGAGATGCCGTCGTTCGTGTTCAGGACTGTGGCTGGACTTGCCTTCAGTGGCCTCTACGTGACGCGCGGCTTCGGGATAACCGCGTGGACCCACGCGCTGTACGACGTCTTCCTGCTCGCGGCTCGCGCCGCCTGATTTTTCGCTGACACGTCTGGTAGGTTTGGAAGCGCACGCGTCCCCCGTCTTTCATCCCAGACATGCGTCGGATCATACTCCTCGCGGTTCCGCTGGCGATCGGCTGTTTTCGCCCCGGCTCATCGCCCAGTTCTGTCCCTGCAGTTGCCACGGAAGATCGTACCCGATCTCTCCTCGCTGCCCTCGCGGACGACTCCATGGAAGGGCGTCGCCTGGCGAGCGCCGGCGAGGCCCGCGCTGCGCGGTTCATTGCGGCGCGTTTTCGTGAAGCCGGTCTGGAGCCTGCGGGCGACGACGGCTACCTGCAGCACCTGCGATTGGCGCAGACCACGACTCGGACTCGAGCGCAAAATGGACAGGAGCGCACGCGCACCGGTCCGCAATTGTTGCCTCGCGAAGATTTCGACACGGTGCCTTCCGAACGGCGCCTGACGAGCGTGAACGTGCTCGGTGTACTGCGAGGCTCGGACCCACAGCTTGCATCAGAGGTTGTGGTGGTGGGCGCGCACTTTGATCACATCGGCATTCGTCCGGCGGTAGACGGTGACTCGATCGCCAACGGCGCGGACGACGATGCATCGGGGATAGTGGCTGTCATCGAAGCGGCTCGTATTATCGCGGCCGGACCGCGACCGAAGCGAACACTCGTTTTCGTGGCGTTTACGGGTGAGGAGTCCGGCGGATATGGAGTTCGCTGGTACATCCAGAATCCTCCCTTCGCACTCGATAGGCATGTCGCCGAGGTCCAGGTGGAGATGATCGGGCGTCCCGATACGGCCGTTGGTCCCGGAAAAGCCTGGCTCACCGGATACGAACGTTCTACGATGGGTGCGACGCTTGACTCGGCAGGCTTGGCGGTAGTCGCTGATCCTCGACCATCACAGCAGTTCTACAACCGGAGCGACAATATCGCGTTTGCCCGGTCAGGCATTATTGCCCATACGCTGTCATCGTTTGGAATGCACGAGGACTACCACACCGTCAACGACGAGGTCGAGTTCATTGACTTCGCCCACATGACGGAAATGGTGAATCTCGTTGCGCGTGCCGTGCGCTTAGTGGCAGACGGCCCGCGATTGCAGTGGAATCCCGGTGGAAAGCCCTGACCAGGATCGCTCCCATGCGACTTGAAACACTTTGTGTTCACGCCGGCACCGGCCCCGATCGCATTACCGGCGCCATCACACTGCCCATCTCGCTGGCGACCACGTTTGAGCGTGATCCCGACGGCGAATTCCGGAGAGGCTTCAAGTACGCGCGCGATAACAATCCTACGCGTGAGGCGCTCGAGCGTGCGATGGCGCTCGTCGAAGGTGGCGCGGCGGCGCTCGCGTTTGCGTCAGGACAGGCAGCGACGGCGGCCGTCTTTCAGGCGCTGAACCCGGGCGATCACGTCATACTCCCCGATTCGGTCTACTACGGCACGCCAAAGCTGGTGAACGAACTCTTCGTCCCGTGGGGTCTGAAGGCGACCAGCATCCCCATGAACGATCTAGCAGCCGTTCAGGGTACCGTGCAGTCGAACACGCGGTTGATCTGGATCGAAACGCCATCGAACCCGCTCCTGACCGTCAGTGACATCGCTGGTATCGTGGCCATCGCTCGTCAGGCAGGGGCCATGGTCGCGGTGGACAATACCTGGGCGACCCCTGTCGGCCAGCGACCCCTCGAGCTGGGCGCCGACATCGCGATGCACGCCAGCACGAAGTACCTCGGCGGGCATTCCGATGTCATGGGCGGCGTTCTCGTGGCGCGAAAAGACGATGATTTCTTCGCCCGCGTCAGGCTGGTCCAGCACACCGCTGGCGGAATTGCTGCGCCATTCGATGCGTGGCTGGTGCATCGCGGGCTGAAGACGCTGGTTTGGCGCGTGCGCGCCCAGACCGGAAATGCGATCGCCGTCACATCGTTTTTGGCAACGCACCCCGTGGTTCAGGTGGTCCACTACCCGGGCCTGAGCTCTCATCCAAACCACGATGTCGCCGCCAGGCAGATGCAGCTGTTTGGGGGAATGGCTTCATTCGAAGTCCGAGGGGGGCGCGCGGAAGCACTGGCCGTCGCCGCGAAATGTGAGGTCTTTACTCGCGCCACCAGTCTTGGTGGCGCCGAAAGCCTCATCGAGCATCGA
>DASRPK010000028.1:0-44831 GCA_035646395.1 Gemmatimonadaceae bacterium
TCATCATCGACAACGTCGGCGCCGGAAGTGTCAACACGCGCGACGGGGTCTTCTGGCAACGGTACCAGCGCGGATACTTCCGCTATCGCCCGGACACAGCCGCGAAGACGGTGTCGGTCTGGAAAACCTCGACCATCCCCCGCGACAGCACGTTCATGTTCACGATGCGTTATGAGGTCCCGGACACGAGCGTCATCCGGTTCCACACCAGGATCAGAAACGATTCCATTGACGTGGAGCTGGTACGCGTCCCCCGCCACTTTCAGTTGTCTGAGCGGCAGTTTCACTGGGTCTCGGAGTACAACCGTTAGGCAGGCGTGGCCCCCCGCGCCTTCCCGCCCTGGTTCGCCTGGTTCCTCGAAACGAAGCTGCGGTTGCGGGTGATGCCACCGCAGCGGCTCGCGGGGAGCCTGCCGCTCGCGCCGGACTTTACCGTGGTGGAAGTCGGGTCCGGCACCGGCGTTTACGCGCGCCACATACGGACGCGCGTTTCCTCCCTCCTCTGTCTTGAACTGCAATGGCCGCTCATTCAGGCGGCGCGCGCTCGGGATGACTCTCTGGTCCAGGTGCAGGGAAGCGCGCTCGCCCTTCCGCTACGTGCTGAAAGCGTAGACCTCATCTATATGGTCACCGTACTCGGCGAACTGACGGACCCGGCGCTGGCGTTGCGAGAAATGCATGCCGTGCTGAAGCCCGGCGGATTTCTGGCCATAGCCGAGCAGGTGCCCGACCCGGACTACGTCTCGCGTAGCCGGGTGCGTGCATTGTGCGAAGGCGCCGGCCTGGAATTCCTGCAGGTCGACGGCGCGTGGTGGAGTTTCATCGCGACGTTCAAGCGTCCCCGGTAACGCCTCAGGCGGCCTGAAATAGTTGCGTTTGTTTCACCTGTAAGAGGCGCTAACGCACTCGAGCGTTCAAAGAAACTGCTGGCCCGCCGAACCGGCGTTAGGCATATTGTGGCGCCACTCGATTCGGCGAGGATCACCCGGTGAGGCCGCGTGTATCGCCACGTACCTCGACGAGGATCGGTAAACGCGACGCGTGGATAGCCGCCGCGATTGCCGAGGTGATCAGATTGTCCGACGAGTGCGCTGGATCATGCCGTCTCGCAGGAACGCAGTGCGCGAACGACCGGACGACGCGATCACACGCGCCGGGACCAGCAGCCCGCACTTCGAACGACCGCACGACACGCGAACTCGGCAACCAGCCGGCGCGCGGTGCCGGGTACGCGCAATCAAGACCATTGCTTTTCAACAGGAGGTCACGTGGCCATGGAACGAACGGATAGAGATGACGCGCGCCGGTTCGTGATGCGCGACGGCGACCGACGGCAGCTCGTCCGCGACGGACTCGACGACGCATCCATCGGCGAGCTCTTCAAACGTTTGACATCCGATGCGTCGCTGCTGGTCAGGCAGGAGATGAGCCTGGCCAAGGCCGAGGTCCAGGAATCGGTGGCGGAGGTCAAGTCGATGGTGGTGAAGCTGGCGATTGCCGCGGCATTCGCCATTCCGGGCGCTATCGCGTTGACGGCATTCCTGGTCATTGCACTGGGAGACGCCATCAACTCGTACTGGGCCAGCGCGCTGATCGTGGGCGCGCTCCTGCTCGGTGCGGCCGGACTGCTGGCGAAGCAGGGAATCGCCAGGGTGAAAACGGCGAAAGAGAAGATGCAGCACACGGCGGCATCGCTCGGCGAGGATGCGCGGTGGGGAAAGGAGGAAGTGAAGGCATTCAAGCGCGAACTGACGGCCTAACGCGGAGGAAACAATGGCCACGCGAAATACCAGCGGTAATGAGGGGGCATGGAACCAGGGCGGGAACCCAGGCGAAGGCGCCGGACACCCCGGCACGTCGCCGCCGGCGCTGAAGCAGCAAGCGGCGGACCTTGGACGGAAAGCCACGGAAGGCGCACGCGAGGTCGCCACCCAGGTACAGTCGGAGGCCCGCAATCGCGTGGAACGTGGCAAGCAGGAAGCGGCGACGACACTGAGCAGTGTTGCCTCGACGCTCCTGCAATCGGGCATGCAGTTGCGCGACGACGAGCAGAACATGGCCGGGGAGTATGTGGAACGCGCCGCGCGCCAGATCGAGCGCGCCGCGAACTATGTCCAGAACGCCGACCTCCGCCAGGTGGTCGATGAGGTGGAACACTTCGCACGTCGGCGTCCAGCGCTGTTTGTGGGATCGGCCTTCGCCGCGGGGCTGCTGGCTGCGCGGTTCCTCAAGAGCTCTCGCACGACGCAACTGCGGAGCGAGGAGAACACGCAACAGTACATGGACCGTGAAGTCCCGGCGCCAGTCGCCAGGGAACCCGGTGGCTCCATGTCGGAGCCCGAGACCTGGCAGGAGCCTCCGCTATGACAACCCCGAGGGAGTACCGCGACGCCTCATCCCTTTCGGATGCAGACGACAGTTCGGTTATTCGCGCCGAAATCGAACAGACCCGCGCGCGCCTCGGTGACACCGTTGAAGCACTGGGCGCTCAACTCAATCCAACCAACCTCAAGCAACGCGTGAAGGACGGCGTTCGCGAGGCCACCATAGGAAGGGTGCAGCACATGGCGAGCAACACGAGAGATCGGATCGCCGAGACAAGCCGCGGTCTCGCGCAGACCATCCGCGAAAATCCTCTGCCGGCGGCAATGGCGGCAGCGGGCATCGGCTGGTTGCTGCTCAGCGGTAGTGACAAGCGGTCAACGCCCAGACGGTTTACGAACGGTGAGCCTGACGAGTTTGCCATCCCTGACGAGTCATATCATGCGGGTGGCGGCGTCCGCTCGCGTGTGCGTGATGTCGCGGGGAACGTTGCCGATACCGCCCAGGATCTCACTGAACGCGCGCAGGAAGCCACGCAGAAAGCCGTTCAGCGCGCGAAAGACACCGG
Source organism: Gemmatimonadaceae bacterium (assembly GCA_035646395.1). Classification (GTDB taxonomy): domain Bacteria; phylum Gemmatimonadota; class Gemmatimonadetes; order Gemmatimonadales; family Gemmatimonadaceae; genus JABWBJ01. The sequence goes on from DASRPK010000028.1 coordinate 2,891, forward strand.
CGAACGGGTTGTGGAGCGTGTCCGGGAGACCGGAGATCGCCTTACGAGTAAAGCTGACGCGACGATGTATCGCGTGCGGGACACGGCGCGCACCACCGCGCGACGGGTGGAAAATCAGTACGACGAAAGCCCGATCGGACTTGGCGCCGTCGCGCTGGCACTGGGGCTGGCGGTTGGCCTCTCCGTTCCCAGAACACGGAAGGAAACGGAGTTGATGGGCGAGGCCCGCGACCGGTTGATGGATAAGACGCGTGAACGGATCGCAGATACGACCGACAGGGTCGAGCGAGTCGTCCAGCGAGCACTGCCTGAAGTGAAGGAAGTGGTACGCGACGCTGCCCGCGAAGTGCGCGAGGCTGCGCGTGATGAAGGGCTGTCAGGGTAGCGCGCACAGACCGTTGTGCAGCAAGGGCGCCGCCTGGTCTCCAGGTGGCGCCCTTTCACTTGCCTGACCGTTTCTAAAGATCGTGCTCTACGTCCCCGCGATCCTCGTCGGTTGGTCGTTCCGTCGCACTGGAGCCATAGTCCGCCGATTCGGTATCCTCGTCTTCCAGGTCCCCCTTCACGGCGTCGGGAGCTTCGGCGCCATATTCCTCGCGCCGCGTGTCAGCCTCAGTGGACTCCGTCTCGTTATGATCGGCCCATGGCACGCCCTTCGTCTCCTTCGGTTCCGGCTTGTCCATCTCTCCTCCGAGTCCAAGAGTTTCCGGTGGAGACCCGCAACGCCGCCTGCTGTTCCGGCGGTGCCTCATCCCCGATATCCGGCCTCTTGCCTGGGACGCTTGGCCGCCATTCCCGACGCAACTCTGAGCTCCGTTAAAAGCTTTGACCACGGAGGCGCACGGAGGCGCACGGAGATACCGCTCTTCCAAACATTTCTGGTTCCTGCTTCTTTTTTCCTGTTGTGAAGTTCGGTCAGAGCATTTCCTCCGTGCGCCTCCGTGTCAAAGGCTTTTTACGGGACCCGCGCGACAGCGGGATCCGGTCGTATTGCCCGAAGCCGTTAGGCGCTGTTTCCGTATCCTGGTGCCAAAAAGAAGAGGCTGGAGCAGACGCTCCAGCCTCTTCCAATGTACGATCGCAACGTCCAACTACGGCGTTCGTGGATGCGCCGCGGCGTCATTGACCTGCAGCGTACGCATCATGCGTGAACAGGTCTGGTCCATCGTGCTCGAGAAACGTGCCGGCGCGATACAGACCATATAGATGACGTGGTTGTCCGGCAACGCGCGCGTGTACAGCATCGCGCGTTCCTCCTCGCCCGTTACCGGAGAACGGCCACTCATCAGGACCGAATAGCCCTGCGCGCCGTCGATCACCTCCGATCGCACGGATCCGCTCAACACGCTCAAGTACGAGTTCGACTTGATCAGCGTGCGAGCCAGGTCGTCCGTTGCATCCTCGAGGAACTTGCGAGGAGGAGTCGTGCGGTCCTCGAACGGCGTGTAGCTCCGCTGGAGACTGGATGACCAGCGGTCGTCAGCTCCCTCGAATGGCGCGTAATGGTTGACGATCACGCCATACAGGAGATTGGGCTGGCCGTTGCTGAGTTCCACCACGCCGCCTTCTGGCGCGATCGAGACCGCATGGCCGGACTGGTAGGTCCGCCAGTTATTCGGGTGGTCCACGGTGAAGAAGTCATTGCCATGGCGGAACCGCGTAAAGGTGGCTGACGGCGCCGGAACGTTGATCGTCACGGTTTCGTTAGGCTGGACGACGGTCCCGGTCGACGTCGTGTACGTCGGCTGATTCGTCGTGGCGCTGGCGGTCATCCCGCCCAGCCGCGACTGAATGGTCGGGAACCCGCCCACGACCTGCAGCGCGCCACCGGTGCCCAGCGATGACGCCAGGGTCCGGATGCGTGCCTCGCGGTCCGCTGGCGGCGGATGGCTGCTGAAGAACCGCTCGAGCTTGGATGGGTCACGACCCTGTTCGGCGCGCAACATGGCGAACATCGTCGCCATCGCCAACGGGTCGTATCCGGCCTTCGCCATCAGTTCCGTGCCTAACGCGTCGGCCTCGAGCTCATCGCCCCGGCTGAACTTGAGGAAGGCGGCGTTCAAGCCGAACCCGCCCACGGCCTGGACGATCTGTGAGGAGGTGCTGCCACGTTTCCCCACCAGTCCACCGAGCAGACTGAGCCCGGATTGCCCGAGATAGGCTTTCGAGGCCTGCTCGGTGCCGTGTCGCAGGATGACGTGCGACATCTCGTGCGCCAGCACGCTGGCCAGTTCCGCCTCGTTGCGCGCCGCCGTGATCAGACCGCGGTGGACGTACATCGGGCCACCGGGCAATGCAAACGCGTTGATTTCATTCGCGTTCACGGCCTTGATCGTGTACGGGTACTTGGTGCCAGGCGCCTGTGCCGCCAGGCGTGAGACGATTCGCGTGAGGTAGGTATTCGTGCGGGTGTCATTCAGGAGCGGCACCTGCTTCTCGACCTCCGCCGCCGATTGGCGACCCAGGTCGACGTCCTGCTGCACGGAAAAGAGATTGAAGCCTGTCGGCGAACGCTTGATGTTCACCTGCGCGTCGGCTGTCTGCGTTATTGGTACGAACGCCGCCGCGCCGGCGAACATCAGTTTCGCCGCGGTGCGGTATGCAGAGTTCGCTATCATCGGTAATCCTCCCGTCTCGGGGAACCAGTCCTCAACACGTACCCGCGAGCGGGCTCAGTGGGCCCTTGTCGTGAGTTGCGATTTCGCTGTTTCCTGAAGGGAAAGGCTCATCTTGACCTCGCGAGCTGGGGCGGGTTTACCTGCCTCAGCTGACGCGCACCGGACCCCACACAAAAAAAGCGCGCCGCCCGGCGAACCGGGCGGCGCACTGAACGGGACGCTGCCTAACGTTTTATCGCGACCGTCCGCGTGCCGGCCGATTGGCCATCGAGCCAGACCTCGATCGTGTAGTCCCCGACGGGCCAGCCACCCGGCTTCACCCAATGGAACTCGGTGACCGAGGTGCCGCCTGTGGTTGCGGGTGCGGCCACGACTTGCGTGGCGGAATCCACGACCTGACCACCCTGGAACGTCACAACGCTCTTCAGTGTCGTGCTCGGGGTTGCGTTGGTCGTCACGACGGACACGTAAAGCGTATCTCTCGGCGCGAGGGTGCTGGCCGTATCGGAGATCCGCTTGTCGGCGCCGATGTGCCGGCCGGTCTCGATGGTAGTCACCATCGCCGGGGCGGGCGGTGCGGGGGCCGCAGCGACCGAGTCAGCCGGCGGCACTTCTTCATCTCGACGGCAGGCAAGAGCAGAAAGCGCGGAGAGCGCGACGAAAGCTGCCAGCGGGAATCGGGTCCTTATCATGGTTGAGCATCTCCGATCGAGGGGATCTTGAGGACCTGTCCGGGATGGATCAGGTCAGGGTTGGTGATCTGGTCACGATTCGCCTCGAAAATCGCTTTCCATTTGGCGCCGTCGCCGTACTTGTCACGCGCGATCTTCGACAGACTGTCGCCGCTTTGCACTGTGTACGTCACTTCACGTTCCTGGTTTCCCGGGGTGGCGGCCGACGACGAGCTGCCACTCTTCACATCGGAGAAATCAGGTTTCGGGTTTGGCATGCTCCGCTCCTGAAAAGAAAAGGACGCGATGATCCGCAAGAAGCGACACAGTATGTAACCCCGCATCGATTCTGACGGCGATCTGCAACGCTTCAGGATTGTGTGATAACGCACGCTAAGCAACCAGACACAACGATGCACTGGAAAGCTCAACAGTAGGGAGTTTGGCGCACTCGACCATCACGCGCCTAACGAGTCTGGCGGACTGGTCCGGGTATGCAAGTACTGAACGGCGGGACCAGGGGAGGTCCCGAAACACGTGTGGTTGCGGGCACTCTTTCCCACGATGCGGTCAAAAGCTGTCACGCGGAGATATGCAACCCGCTCGCGCGCCCGAGCCCTCTCGCGTAGGATTGGTCGCTGTCGAAAGTCGACGGAGAATGCTCTTTCACGGGACGACGGGGGGACAATGTTCAAAGCGCCATGGCGTGCGTTATCCGCTCTTGCTCTACTTACGGCAATCGGTTGCGGAGATGACGGAGGTTCGGAACCAGAGGGCTCGATATCCGTCTCCGGCTCCCCGACGACACTCTCGGTACCTCAAGGCGGCACCGGAACCGTCACGGTTACACTGACGCGCGGCGGTGGCTTCGCGGAGCCGGTCAACGTGACGGTTGAAGGCCTCCCCACCGGTGTAACTGCATCGGTCGCACCGACATCGTTGACAGGCACTACGACGCAGGCCGTCGTGACCGTCACGGTTGCGAACTCGGTTGCAGCGGGGACCTATACAGCCACCATTCGCGCGAGCGCCGCCGGCATCGGCGCGGCGACGACGACCTTTGCGCTCACCGTCACGGCACAGGGGACTTACACCCTCACCGCGACAGCCGCCTCGGCGGTCCAGGGCGCATCCGGAACGTCGACCATCGCCATTCAGCGGACCAATTTCACGGGACCGGTCACGCTGACGCTCGAGAATCCGCCAGCAGGAATCACCGGAAGCTTCAATCCGACGCCGGCTACTGGCGACCAATCGGTATTGACGATCAACGTCGCATCGACGGTGGCGCCGGGCACGTACAACCTGACCGTCAAGGGCGCAGCGACCGGTCCGGGTGACAAGACGACAACAGTCGCGTTGACCGTCACGGCCGCCCCGACTTCGAACTACACGCTCTCGGTCACGCCCACGACGCTGAACATCAATCCGGGTGGCAGCGGGCAAGCGACAGTGAACATCGCGCGCACGAATTTCGATGGCACCGTCACGCTTTCACTCGATGCGCCGCCGGCGGGCATTACCGCCACGTTCAATCCGGCTGCGGCAACTGGAGTCACGTCGCTCGCAACCATCAACGTCGCCGCCAACGTCGCACCAGGGAACCACACGCTGACGATCAAGGGCACGGCAACCGGTGTGGCCGACAAGACCACGACATTGACAGTGACCGTTGCTGCCGGCGGCACGTTTACCATTTCCGCGGCACCCACGGCTCTGACCATCGCGCCGGGCGCCAACTCGAGCTCGAACATCACGATCGTCAGGACGAACCTGACGTCGGACGTCGCGCTCACCCTGGTCAATCCGCCCGCCGGCATCACTGGTACCTTCACGCCGGCAACACTGACCGGAACGACGCTCACGTCGGCGCTGCAGATCAACGTTGCCGCGAACGTCGCACCGGGCGCGTATCCGGTTACGGTGCAGGGTGTCGGTGGTTCAGTCACCCAAACCACAACCGTGAACGTCACCGTCGCCGCTGCCGGCTCCACGGTGACGCTGGCAGTGGCGCCCACTACGCTCAGCATCCAGGCGGGTTCGTCGGGTCAGACGACGTTGACGGCAACGCGTACCAACTTCACCGGCAACATCACGCCGTCTGTGAGCGGTAATCCTGCCGGCATGACGGTCGCGTTCAATCCGACCCCGATTACCGCGAATACGTCGACGGTCACGGTGAACGTCGGCGCCGGTGTGGCGCCGGGGACCTACAACCTCACGATCACCGGTGCCGCGGGTACGGCAGGCAACCCGACGACCACTCTCGGCGTCACCGTCACCGCAGCCGGTGGCGGGCAGAACATCGTCTGGGAATTCTGCAACGTCGACGGCGTTCCCCTGAAGTTCTGGCGGCAGAGTGGAGGCACCTGGGCGGAAGTGTCGCCGACCGTCGTTGGTGCGGTCACCCGGTTCGCGTTCACCATCTCGGGTACCCAGGGCGGCATTGCCTACACCACCTCGGTCACCGGCGCGGACGTGCGGAACTCGCTGCGCAGCGCGGCGCCAGGGACGTTCGGCCCGTTAGGCCGCCCCCTCCGTCAGAAGCTGATCAGCACAGGTGCGCGCCTAACGAACCAGACGGGCGAACTGCTGTCGTCCTACTTTGATACGTTTGTCATGTTTGCCCTGACGTCGGAGATGTCGAGCCGCCAGCAGGTCTGCACCACCCCGAACCCGCCCGCACCAGTGACCAAGACGTTCACGGTTTCTGGAATGGGGAGCAGCGAAGTGGGCTCGCTTGGCTACGGGGACGGTTCAGCATCGCTTGTGCCGGCGACGACGACCTACAACGTCAGTGTTACGCCGGGCACGTATGACTGGTTAGCGGCGTTCGGCACAGCCGGGGGAGCGCCGTTCTTCACACCAACCTGGACGCACTATCGCCTCGGACGAGGGGAAACCGCGCCCGGTGGCACGGTCGCCATCAATCGCACGGGAGCAACCGCATTCACGACGATGCCCTTCACCATAACGGGCGCCGCGGCGGGCTCCTTCAACTTCTACGTCCAGAACCTCGAAGGCGCGCGAGGCAGCATCAACGCGCTGACCTTCGGTGATCCGACGGCGAATTCCGGCAACCTGTTGTTCCTGGCGCCGGGTGACAGGCTTCCCACCGATATGAACTCGTTCTTTGTGACCAACGGAGAGATCGGGACCACGACCCAGAGTCTACGGGGATCTTTCCGGTTCTTCGGTCCGAACCCACCTGCTTCAGCGACCTTCGCGCTGCCAGCCGCGGTCCCAGCGTTTACGGTGGCTGCGGTCAATGGCGCGCCGGTGCCCACCTGGTCGGCAACTGGGCAGATCCCCAGCGAATATCAGGGCGCCAACAGTCAGGTCGAGGCTTCATTCCAGGGCGCTGGTGAAAGCACCCTGTATACGATCATCGCGACGCGGGGATGGCTCACCGCGAACAACATGAGCACCAGCTTTACGCTGACTGCTCCGACGCTACCGGGATTCCTCGCCCAGTGGGCTCCGGCTGCCCCGTTGGTCGATGCTCAGGTGGCGATGTACTCGGACTTCAATCTGTTCGGAACCGCCGGAGCGGTCATCAGCTTCGCCGTGCGGTTGGTTGCTTCACCCTAACGAAACACCGAGTTCATGAGCGGGCTGTCATCCGTTACGTGTGGATGGCAGCCCGTTCTGCATCGGGAGGGGTGGCGCCGCCCATGTGCGCCTGACAACGTTGTGATTGCCACACTCAACCGCACGGCCGGGGAGATCCATGCAGAGACGCGAGTTCCTCCAATCCGCGACGACGCTCAGCGCACTCAGCGTCGTGGACATCGGGCTTCCGCGTCCCGAAGCACCAGCCATCATCCGGCAACGCGCCGCCCGGACCATGGTTGTGTCGTCTTCGAACGGGAACTGGTTCAAGAACGGCGGGACAAAAACCTGCATCCAGCTGGCCTTCGAGAAGATCACCCAGCGGTCCGATGTCCTCGACGCCATCATCGCCGGCGTAAATATCGACGAACTGGACCCGGCCGAGCCGTACGTCGGGTATGGCGGACTGCCTAACGCTGACGGCGTGGTCCAGCTCGATGCCTCCTGCATGCACGGACCGAAGAAGCGCGCCGGCGCAGTTGCATCGCTCGAGGGCATTCGCACCCCGTCGCTCGTCGCGAAGGCGGTGATGGACCTGACCGACAATCACCTGCTTGTGGGCCAGGGGGCGCAGGCGTTCGCAAGAAACGCCGGCTTTACCGTTGAGCCGGACCTCAACACCGAGTACTCGCGCCGGGAATGGCTCAACTGGAAACGCCGCACGGACTCGGCGAACTTCCCGGATCCAAACCGCAGGCCACCCGGCCCCGGCGGTGAGGACGATACTGCCGCGTTCAAGCACACCCTGCACATGCATGGCACGATTCACTGCAGCGCGGTGAACTCGTCAGGCGAGATCTGCGGCGTCACCTCCACGAGCGGCCGTGCCTTCAAGATCCCGGGACGCGTCGGCGATTCCCCGATTCTCGGTGCAGGGTTGTATGTCGACGGTGAGGTCGGAGCCGCGGGGTCGACCGGTCGTGGCGAGGCGAACCTCTTCAGCCTCGCATCCTTCCTGATCGTGGAAGGGATGCGCGCCGGGAAGAGCCCGAAAGATGCGGGCATGGCCGCGCTGCAGCGGATCAAGTCCTACACGATCGAGCCGAGGCTGCGGAAGCCGAACGGCGACCCGAACTTCAACATTCTGTTCTATATCCTGAACACCCGCGGCGAACATGCCGGCGTCGCGATGTACGCAGAGGACGAGGGCGAGCGAGGCTGGGCCGGGCAAACCACCTCGCAGTTCGTGCGCTACAGCGTCTGCGACGACAACGGGCCACGCATGGTGAACGTCGAGGGGTTGTTGCCAGGAACGGCATCCCGATAAGCGTGCCCACGCTGCACCTGATCTCGGGCTTGCCGGCATCCGGCAAGACGACCTACGCGACTGAGCTTCGCAAGCGCGTGAACGGAGTCCTGTTCAACCTCGATCGATGGTTGATCACCACCTTCGGCCGCTACTCGCTCCCCGAAGTTGGACAGGACGAGCATACACGCCGCGTGCTGGCGTGTCGCGAGTTGATGTGGGAGTCCGCCTCGGAATTACTCAGGCGCAACGTGGATGTCATCCTCGACGATGGCTTCTTCTATCGCGAGCATCGGATGCGGCACGCCACGCTTGCCGCCGAGGCGGGAGCCGATACTGTCATTCACTTCGTCGATCTTCCGCTCGACCAGGTGCGTGACCGGCTGGCACGTCGCAACGCGAACTTGCCGCGGTTCAACTTTTACATCGATCCCGCGACGCTCGAGGGGTTCCTGGGGATGGTGCAGCGACCCTCTTCAGACGAGGGGGCAACTGTCGTCTTCGTCGGCGACTAGCCGAACCAGAAGTCGCCGCCCGGAGTACGAAGAGCCATGCCATTCAAGAGCAAGGCTCAGCGCCGCAAGTTTGCCCAGCTCCTTGTCGAGGGGAAAATCACACCCGAGGTCTACGAGGAGTGGAACCAGGAGACGGGTGGCACAACGCTGCCTGAGCGCGTGAAGGACAAGCCGGCCGCCCGCAAGAAACGCAAGACAACGCCGAAGAAGCGGAAAACGACGCGGAAGAAGGCGAAAACGACGCGCTCGCGGCGCGCAACGGCAAGACGGTCCGGCGCTGTCAGCAAGAGGCCGAAACAGAAGGGTCCGCGCAAGAGATAAGTCGCCCCGCGCGCGCACGATCGCGTGGCGTGTATACCAGCAACGGTGTGACGCGTTATGCATGAGCGCCCTCCGCACGGTTGAGTGCGTGACTCCCGCCGGCAATGCGAGTGTATTCAGCCATCGGATGACCGCACGATGGCGTGCCGGGCGGCACGCCTAACGATCATACACATCGCGCTTCCATGCGCTTCAGAGGTTCGTGACATGACACACGCCAGACTTGGTCCAGCAATTCCAATTCTCGACGTCCGTCACATCGAAGAAGCAATCAGTTTTTACGTGGACCGCCTCGGATTCGACGTCGACTTCCGCTATGAGAAGGACCCCGAGAATTACGCGGGCGTCCGTCGGGGCGACGTACGGCTGCACATGCACCGCGAGGAGGAAGAGCACTTCCATAACGGTGCGTCGGGGCGCGTGAGATTCCGCGTTCCGGTCGATGACCCGGACGCACTGCACGCCGAGTTCAAGGCGATGGGCGTCCTCGAGGAGGACATCGAGGTGCGGGAGACGGAGTGGGGCACAAGAGAATTCGGGTTCAAGGACCCGGACGGTAACACGCTGGTCTTCTTCAAGATCGTGTGACCGTCTTCTATCGGGCTGAGCCACTTGCCTCACGCGGCGGAGGCTGGAGATTCCTGTCGCGTGAGACTCGTGATACTCGGCGCTTCGGGACGTGTGGGGCGTTGGGCGGCTGCAATTGCCGCCAGCGCCGGCCACACCGTCACGGCGGCTCTTCGACCGGCGAGTCAGTTCAATCCGGTTGATGGAGTTGCCGTTGCGCGTGGCGACGTTACCGATCCCGAGTTTCTCGAATCCGTCGTGGCGAGCCACGATGCGGTCGTGTCATGCGTTGGGTTGCGCCGCGCCGGCCTCAGCCCCTTCGCAAGACTGCTTTCCCCGCCGGACCTCACGACGCGCCTCGCCTCAACCGTGGCGCGAGCCATGGATAACCAGCATGTCCGTCGGCTCATCGTGCTCAGCGCAGGCGGCGTCGGCGACAGCTTCCCGCGCCTCACCTGGCCAGTGCAACAACTCGTCCAGACCGGGAATGTCGCTGTTGCCTATCGAGACCTGGCCGGCATGGAAGCGCGGCTCGCCGCCAGCTCGCTGGACTGGCTTGCGGTTCGGCCGGTGACGCTGATGAACGGAGCATTCCTTGGGCGTGCGCGGCCGGTGCAGAAATACGGACTGGCGTCGATCGTCCGTCGTGCCGATGTCGCCGCGTGGATGATCGAATGTGCGACGCAACACGATTCGTTTATCGAGCACGCCGTGCTGCTCGGGTCGTAAGCAAAAAAAACGGCCAGGCCCGTTGAGGCCTGGCCGCGTGTTAATCGATGGTTATTCCTGTGGCTGACGCCCTGAGGAATCCGTCTGCCGATTGCGATCGCGATGGAGTTGTTCATCGCGATCCGACGTCGGCGTTTCAGAAGAACCCTCATCAGTGTTCTTTGCACGCTGGCCGCCACGTTGCGACTCTATGTTGCTGTCTTCTTCCTGACGACGGTTCGGATTGGTCAGTTTTTCGCTTTCATCATTCCATGACGAACCCTGATCGGGCTTATTGCGGGGCTTGTTATCCATAATTCCTCCGTTGGTCATGACTGTATTCGTGTGACCCGCGTCGCATATCAGCGTTCCGCAGGAATTCGGCACACGGTTCACACCGCTCTGGCGCGAAGCGGACACGACACGTTGATTGCGTCGTCCGGTTTTGGCGCAAATTTCACGAATGATCCCCGCACGTCAGGCACTCGATAGGCTTCGCGAAGGCAACGCGCGTTTCGCTGCTGATGCGCGCAGCCACGCGACGATCGCTCGTCGATCCCACCGCGATTTCGTGGATGGCCAGGAACCGTTCGCCATCATCCTCGGCTGTTCGGACTCGCGTGTTCCGGCGGAGATCGTTTTTGACCAGGGGCTGGGCGACCTGTTCGTTATTCGAGTCGCCGGCAACATCGTGGCGCCCTCGCAGGTTGGCAGCGTTGAATTCGCCGCGAGCAAGTTCGGTACGCGACTCGTGGTCGTCCTCGGTCATTCGCGATGTGGTGCGGTAGAGGCGACACTCGAGGCACTGCAGCGACCGTCAGCAACGCAGTCGCGTAATCTCCATTCGATCGTCGACCGTGTTCGCCCGTCTGTAGAAGCGCTGCTCGCAACGGGACTGCGCGATGATCCCCCGGCACTCATCCGTGATGCCGTGCGCGCCAACGTGCGCGTTTCAGCCAGTCAGTTGCGCCACGGTTCGGAGCTGCTCGAGTCGCTGATTGCGAAAGAAGGCCTCGTCGTCGTCGGTGCCGAGTATTCGCTGGAGAATGGGATTGTCGATTTTTTCGACGGCGTGCCCGGATGATGTCATGAACAAACTCGCGCTCTTCATCGTGGCTTCGGTTATCGGCGGCCTGGGTGGATTTCTCGGGTCCGTGTCAGGCAACGCGTTCGGGCGCGAAGGATTATTCGTGGGAGGGTTCATCGGTGGCGCGATCCTGGCCCCGGTCACTGCCTGGGTTGCGCGATGGCGGCGCTGGATCGAGCCCTCACAGTTCTGGCCCGTGGCTGTGGGTGCCGGGGTTGGATTCCTGGCCGCGGCGATACTTGCGGTAAACACGCTGTCGAGTCCCATTGGTCCGCTCATCGCCACAACGCTGACTGGGCTCGGCGCGCTTGCCGGCGCGCGAATGAGACGAAACTAGGCGGAGTCGTATGCCAACGGTCTTCGAAAAACTCCAACTCAAGGATCAGAAAGACATTGTGGTGCTGAACGCACCGAAATCATTCGACCCGGAGTTGTCGAGACTCAAGGGAGTCAACGTTCACCGCGCGGCGAAAGGACTGAAGGAGATTCCTTTCGCGCTGGCGTTCGCTATGACGCAGGAAGAAGTCGACGCCGCAGCCCGCATGCTCACGCCGCGCGCCAAGGGCGACGCGGTGGTCTGGCTGGCGTACCCCAAGGGCTCGTCCAAGCGATACACGTCGACCATCAATCGCGACAACGGTTGGCAGAGCTTCGGCACTGCCGGATTTGAAGGCGTGCGAATGATCGCGATAGACGAGGACTGGTCTGCGGTGCGCTTCCGCCGCGCCGAATTCATCAAGTCGATGAAGCGCCAGGCGGAGCGGGCGATGAGCAAGGCAGGCAAGGCAAAAGCGTCACTGAAAAAGAACGCTGAGAGCTGATGGCTGGATGCTGGAGCGATTTGCGTGACTCGGCTGGTGCGGATCTACGCGCGAACATCAACGCCAGCCCTCCAGCAAATCGCCCCAGCACCCAGCCATCAGCCAACAACTGCCGTCACCCCTCGCGCAGTACGTCCACTGGATCAATGCGAGCCGCGCGCCTGGCCGGAGCGAAGGCGGCAAGCGCGGCAATCGCCAGCAACATCGCCGCAACTGATGCAAGCACCACCGGATCCGTTGGGCTGACCTGGAACAGCAGTCGCGAGAGAAGCCTCGTGGTGGCCCACGCGCCGGCCAGCCCGATCACGACGCCGAAAATGGCAAGTCGCAGTGATTGAAGGAGCACCAGCCGGGACACGCCCCGGATCGAAGCGCCTAACGCGATCCGCACGCCGATTTCCGGCCGGCGCTGCGTCACGAGGTAGGAAATGACGCCATACGTCCCGACGGCGCTCAGCGCCAGCGCCGCTGCTGCCGCCAGACCGAGCAGGATCATGACGAAGGACGTGCGCGACATCGAATGCTGGAAAACCTCATCCATCGTTCGCGCCTCGACAAACGGCACGCGCGGATTTGCTTCCGTTAACAGGCGGCGGCCCGTTGGGATGAGTGACTTGGGATCGATGCCTTCCGTGCGAACGAGATAGGTCAGCGAGTTCAGCGACCCATTCACCTCGTCCGGGTTGAAACTGGTCGCGGGGTAGAACACTGCTTCCGACGGCGGCCGATCAAGCGCCTCCCCTCGCAACTCGGGCACCACACCGACGATGACGTACGCATTCGGTGAAGCGGAGCCGTTGCTGTTGAGGCCCTTGCCGATCGGGTCTTCACCCGGCCACAAGCGGTCGGCCAGGGCTTGCGTTACGACCGTCGCCTGCGAGCGGCTGTCGATATCCGCCCACGTCGGCATGCGGCCGCGGACCTGGATGCGCAGCGTCTCGAAGAATCCCGGTGACGCAATTGGCGTCGAGACACAGGGCGCAGATTGACCGGTCGGGTATGGATTGCCTGTCCGCCACACGACTGAACATCCAGTGCCGAATCCCTCCAGCGGCACCGTCGTGGTACTTCCAACGTTCACCACGCCGGGAACGGCGGCGATCCGCTGTTGCAGCGCGCGGTGGAACTCGATCGCCTTCTCGCGAGTGTCGTACTCGGGGAAGGGAAGGTCGACATCGAACGCCAGCACCTGCCTGAAATCAAAGCCAGGGCTGACTTCGCGGAGGAACATGAAGCTTCGGATCATCAGGCCGGCCGATGCGAGCAGCACGAGCGCCATCGCCATCTGGCCAACGACCAGAACATCACGGACCGAACGCCGGGAACGCGACGACGTCAGGCCGCGACCATCCTCGCGCAGTGCGCCGAACCGGGCGTCCCGCAGCAGCGGGACGATGCCGAACACGACGCCCACGGTGAGCGCCGCCACCACGGCAAAAGCAATGGAAGGCCAACCGAGCGTCGTGTTCGCGAGCCGCGGGATGTCCGCCGGCGCGATGGCGAGCAGTGCCCGCAATCCCGCGAACGAGAGCCACATGGCCAGGACCGCCGCGGCCAGGCTGAGCATGAAGCTCTCCGACAGGTAGTGCACCGCCATATGCCGGCGGTCCGCACCTAACGCGGCGCGGATCGCCGCCTCCCGGCGGCGCGCCTCGAGTCGAACGACGAAAAGGCCTGCCACATTGGCGGCGGCGATCAGGAGCACCAGCAACACGGCCGCAAACAGCATCCACATGGTACGGGGCAGGGAGGGCCCGAGGACCGAGTCCTTCAATGACGCCGCCTCGCCGCGGAAATTGAACTGCCGGAGGAACCTCTCGCTGTACGCGTTAGGCACGACATCGGCCAGCTGGCGTGTGAGCGCCGCGATGTCGCGTTGCGCGTCGGCGACCGTGATCCCCGGCTTCAGCCGGCCAATTCCCACGTAGGGATGGGTATTGTGATGCGGGCCGGCCACATTCACCTGCAGCGGCAGCCAGATGTCCATTGCCACTCCGGCGATCGCCGCAGCAGAGGCGAACGGTCCCGGCATCGGCAACGAGAGACCGGGTTCCGTCACCCCGATCACTTCGTAATCGCCGCCGGCGGTTCTCAGGAGCCGGCCAACGATACCCGCATCACCACCGAACCGCCTGCGCCAGAACTCATAGCCGAGGACAACGCGGCGCGGTCCGTCCGGCACATCATCCTCGGGTTCGATGAGCCGGCCTCGCGCGGCACGCGCCTGCAGCACGTCGAACATTGACGCGGTGACCGTGGCCGCCCGTACGACTTCAGCCGGACCATCGGCTTCTGCCTCGCCAAACACCGTGATACCGTTGGTGCGGTACATGCCAATGTCGCTCAGCGTGCGGTTCTTTTCGCGGAAGTGGATGTACCCTCCGGTCGAGAGTCCCCACCGTCTCTCGCCACTTCCAGGAACCGTCGCTGGATGCAGGATCGAAACGAGTTCATTCGCGTTTCGATAAGGGAGAGGGCGAATGACAACGGCGTCGAGCACGGTGAAGATCGCTGTGGTCGCGCCGATCCCGAGCGCCAGCGTCAACAGCGTCATGAGCGAAAAGGCGGGAGTGCGCCGCAGCACGCGGAATGAGCGTGCGGTTTCGCGGCGAATTGTGGCGAACAGCTCGAAGCGGCGTTCCTGTCTCATAGTCTCCTCGTCGATCTGCCTGGCCATCTGGTGCCACGTTTCCACGTCGCCAAAGCGACGGTGTACTTCAGCCTCCGCTTGTTCCCGGGTCATGCCCGAGGCCATGAACTGCTCGACGCGTTCTTCCATATGAAAGCGGAATTCATCGCGCAGCTCGGATTCGATGCGCCTCCGCGTTGGGGGCAAGCCCAGTCCCCGCTTACGGCCGCCGTATGTGTTCATCTCGTGTCGGCTCCCCTTGCCGCGATCACCATGCCGACGGCTTCGGTGTAGCGTGCCCAGCGTGAGAGCTCGGTAGTGAGCTGCTTCCGTCCACGCGGCGTGAGGCGGTAGTACTTCGCCTTGCGATTGCTTTCGGAATAGCCCCACTCGGCGACGACCCATCCCCGCTGCTCCAGGCGGTGGAGAGCCGGATACAGGGCGCCCTCTTCGATCATCAGGCGCTGTTCGGTCACGCTCTCGATCCATCGAAGTACGCCCAGCCCGTGCATCGGACCCCAGGCGAGCGTCTTGAGGATAAGGAGATCGAAGGTGCCGCGGATCAGCTCGAGATCTGAATCAGCCATGGTGTCTCCGTGTTCTGACTTTGAGACACCGCTCGCTTACCTAAGGTTTATAGGGGTCGGGCTGACCTCGATATTTCGGGATGAACCGAAGCTCCCGCGATGATTGTCCGGGAACCCTCCAAAACGTATCGTCATTCCCCACATCAAAAACGGGATGGCAGATGGCCACCGCACTCAAGACTCAGCGCAACGCCGGAAGCGTCAAGCAGTTTCTCGCCAAGGTTCCGGATGAGCGCCGCCGGCACGATGCCCGCGCCGTGTCGGCGATCATGGAAGACGTAACCGGTGAAAAGCCGGCGATGTGGGGCACCAGCATGGTCGGATTCGGCAGCTATCACTACAAGTACGAAAGCGGGCAGGAGGGGGACTGGCCCCTGGTGGCCTTCGCACCGCGCAAGGACAGTCTCACGCTGTACATCATGCCGGGGTTCAAGGAGTACAGCGGGCTGCTCGAGAAACTCGGCAAGCACAAAACCGGCAGGTCCTGCCTCTACATCAAGTCGCTGGCTGACGTCCATGTGCCGACGTTGAAGACGCTCGTCAGGCACTCAGTGAAACACATGAAGAAGATTGTGAAGGAACGAACGAAGGGCGGTTGACGTGTTGCAGAGTTGAAGATCCTCTCAGCTTTGCAACTCCGCAACGATCAACTGGTCAACACGAGCCGCCCAATCATGCCGGACGACCAACGCCGCTTTAACAAAAATCAAAACACCTTGAACGCGGAGGCGCACGGAGGAAGCACGAAGGCGCGCAGAGAACGTCTTTCTTTTGGTCGGTACCTCCGTGATCCTCTGCGGCTACCTTTGCGCGCCTCCGCGTTCAAGTGTCTTTGACCGTATCAGTGTTTATCCACGTCCGTTCGGTCTCCGCCGATCGCGGCGGTTCTCGAGGCGGTCGCGGAGATCTTCCCGACGGTCCCTGACATCCTCACGACGATCCCGGACATCCTCACGTCGGTCGCGGATGTCCTCGAGCCTGTCGCGACGGCCGCCTACGTGGCGCGCATCCCTGCGATCTTCGAGGCGGTCCAGCCGGTCTTCACGCCGGTCCCGGATGTCTTCGCGACGATCCCGACGATCCTCGCGCCGGTCCCGGACGTCTTCCAGCCGGTCGCGCACCACGGCGCGACGAACGGGGCCCTGCGCCAGCAAAGGAGTTGCACCTGCGACAGTCAACAGCGCGGCGACAGCCAGCGTTTGCAGTGACAATGCGGTCGAACGCATAACGAGCAACCTCCACGTTCTTTCGAGTTACCTGGTTGATCGTGCGGCCAGGCTTGCAGAGGAGACGCCCCGGATCTGTTTCGCGTTAAGTGGGGTTCGCGCTGCAGGGTTGTGGCGACGTTGCAGCACGTACCCCTTTTCGCTACGCGTTGATTGCTGCATGCTAGATGGGACCACTCCGTGACCGACTTACCGCGAGGTCCCACCCGATGCGATGGATTACCCGTGCCCGTCCCAAGATCGACCGCATTGCCTGCCCCTGGCTGATCAGGCGGTTCGTCGACCACGACGCAGAGTTCGTGTTCGTTCCCGCCGACCAGGTGCTCGCCCAGGCGACAGAACTCAGCGCAATTCCGTTCGATGTCGAGGGCGTCGAACTGAGTCACGACGGTCCATTGTGCAGCTTTGACGCAATTCTCAGGAAGTACGCGATCTCCGAGCCGGCGCTCCAGGAGATCGCGGTCATCGTGCGTGGTGCCGACACCGACCGGCTCGACCTGGCGCCACAGGCGGCGGGACTGCTGGCCATCTCGTTAGGCCTGAGCCGCAACTTCTCTGATGACCATGAACAGCTCGTGCACGGCATGATCATCTACGACGCACTTTACGCCTGGGCGAAGCACGTCCGCTCCGAGCGCCACACGTGGAACCCGCAGCGTGGTCCTGTGCCCGTTCCCGCCGCGGTGTAATGATGCGCTGGACGAGGACGGTCCCTGTCGTCATTTCGCTGTTTCCGGCGTCGACAGCCGTTGCCCAATCCACGCAGTGTGTCGTCGACAGCCTGGCCCCGTGGGCCGTCGTCAGTCGCACCTGGTCCCGTGAATCGGGTTCGACCTGGTCGAACGACTCGCTGCGACGCGTTCTGCTGGCTCTCCAGCAGAGGGACCAGGAGGCACGGCGCGACGTTGGTGCTCGTGCAACGGATTCCATCTACGTTCGGCAGCTCATGGAAGTGGATCGGCAGACGAGCGCAGTGGCGAAAGAAATCCTGGATCGATTCGGACTTCCCACGAGATCGATGGTAGGTGCGGCGGGCGCGAGCGCGTTATTCCTCGTCGTCCAGCACAGCGCTACGCTTCAGGAGCAGTTGCTGGCAATGGCCAAACGTGCTCCGCCTGGAGAAGTACCTCCAACCTCGCTTGCGATGCTCGAGGACCGGGTGCTCGCGAATTCCGGGAAGCCGCAGGTCTACGGAACGCACTTCAACATGGCCCACGATGGCCTTCTGCGCGTTGCTCCAGTCGCGGATCCTGCGGGTATGGCCACGCGTCGCGAGAAAGCCGGTATCATGCCGCTCGACCTCTACGTCTGCTTCCTCGAAGAGGGTGGGCAGCGGATCGATCGCAGCACGCTACCACCGTAAAAGCGCGCACCTGGGATGGCACTCGAACTCGTAGCCGAGTCACTGATCCATTCGTACAACGGCCACCGCGCACTCGACGACGTTTCGCTCAGCGTCCCCGCCGGCACAGTGACCGCGCTCGTTGGCGAAAGCGGATCGGGCAAGACCACCTTGCTCCGCTCGTTCAATCGTCTTGTCGAACCGCAACGCGGCACCGTAACGATCGGTGGGGCCGACGTGCGGAATGAGCAACCGGAATTGCTACGGCGTCGATTGGGCTACGTGCCCCAGCACGGCGGACTCCTCCCGCATTGGTCAGTTCGTCGAAACGTGGCACTCGTCCCGCGATTGTCCGGTATCGGCTCCCCCGAAACCATGGGCGACGAAGCGCTCCGCCAGGTTGGGCTCGAGCCCCACACCTATGGTGACCGGCTGCCGCACGAACTCTCGGGTGGACAACGCCAGCGGGTCGCGCTGGCGCGCGCGTTCGCGGCGCGGCAACAGGTGGTCCTGCTCGATGAGCCGTTCGGCGCACTGGACGCGATTTCGCGAAGTGAAGCGCACCAGGCATTCGAACGGGTGCGCCGCGAACGTGGCTTCACCGCTCTGCTGGTCACGCATGACCTGGCTGAGGCGGCTCGCCTCGCTGACCACGTTGTCGTTATGCGCGACGGCAAGGTGGAGCAGGCGGGACGCATTCATGACCTGCAGCACTCTCCCGCCACATCGTACGTGAAGCAGTTGTTCGATCAGGCTCGCGCCGGGCACGCCGCACTGGGACGGTACGACACATGAGAATCGCCCCCGTGATCTTCATGCTGTTGAGCAGCGTTCAGGCCTGGGCTCAGGCGCCTGCGACACGCGATCGACCGGTGATTGTCGCGTCGAAGCCGTTCGGCGAATCGTACCTGCTTGCCGAAGTGTTCGCACAGCTGCTCGAGTCTCGTGGCATCAAGGTGGAACGCAGGCCGGGACTTGGAGCGACCGAGATTGCGTTCGGCGCGCTGCGATCGAATGCCATCGACGTGTATCCCGAATACACCGGCACGGGACTGCTGGCGATTCTCCACGAGCCGAGGGATAGCGCAATGCGCGCGGATCCGCGACGCGCGTACCAGCGCGTCGCTCAGCGCTTCATGGCTGAATACGGCGTCCAATGGTTGCCGCCACTCGGCTTCCAGAACGGCTACGCAATTGCGGTGCGGCGAGAGATGGCGACGAAATTGAACCTTCGCTCGTTGTCCGACCTCGGACGCGCATCCGCCGATCTCGTCGCCGGATTCACTTCTGATTTCATTGGTCGGCCCGACGGCCTGGCGGGACTCTCCGGCTTGTATGGAATGCGCTTCAAGAGCGTGCGTCCGCTCTCGCCGGCGGTGAAATATGTGGCGCTGGCCGAATCGGCGGTCGATGTGATCGATGGCTATTCGACCGATGGCCTGCTCGCCCGGTACGATCTTGTCACACTTGTCGACGACGCGGCCTTCTTCCCACCGTATGAAGCAGCAGCGCTCGTATCACCGCGGCTGGCGACCGGGCGATCCGATGCCGTGGCCGCGCTGACGCTGCTCAGCGGCCGGCTGGATGAGGCGTCGATGCGCACGTGGAACCGGCGCATCGAGGTCGATGGCGAACCGATCGCCCGTGTCGCGACCGACGTGCTGAAGTCGTTAGGCATGTTGGGCGCGGAGCCCCCGGCCGGCGTAACTGCAGTGCCGGCTACGCGGCCGGGGTTTTTCGCGTACTTCTGGGGGCGGCGAGCCGAGACGCTGGAGTTGGCTGTCCGGCACCTGCAGCTCGTCCTCCTCGCACTGCTGGCGGCGGTGGCGGCAGCGGTGCCGCTGGGGCTGGTGCTGGAACGAACACGTCGTGGCGCAGAGTGGGTCGTTGGTGGGCTGGGTGTGCTGCAGACGATTCCAAGCATCGCACTGCTCGCCTTCATGATTCCGCTGCTTGGCGTCGGATTTCTCCCCGCGCTGGTGGCGTTGTGGCTTTATGCGCTGTATCCGATCGCGCGGAATACGTATACGGGTGTTCGCTCGGCTGATCCTGAGGCGGTGGAGGCATGTGAGGCGATGGGCGCGACGGCCGCGCAGCGGCTGCTCTGGGTGCGCTTGCCCCTCGCGGCGCCCATCGTGGTTGCGGGAGTACGCACCGCGGCGGTCATCACCGTTGGTGCGGCAACACTGGCGGCATTTATCGGCGCTGGCGGATTGGGTGAGCCAATCGTAACCGGCCTGGCCCTGGCCGATTCGAGATTGATCCTCTCGGGTGCATTACCGGCCGCCCTGCTCGCGTTGGTTGTAGATGGCGTTCTGGCCGCTGTGGAACGCGCAGTCCGACCGGCTAACCTACGCGCTAGGAAACGGACCAAGCCTGTGGGGTAGACGAGCCCGGATGCGCTCCATCGTCCTGCGATTTGCGATCCTTCCAGGAAATGAGTAGGTGGAAGTGCAGATTCTCGCGGCTGAAAGCCCTTGAACGCGGAGGTGCGCGAAGGAAACGCGGAGGTGCGCCGAGGAAGGCGATTGACGACAACAACCGCACAAGAGACGTGTGCACAACGGCGTCGAATTCGAACTACCTGACGCCCGGAAAGACCTTCGCGCTCCTCCGCGCTACCTCAGCGCTCTTGTATGTTAGCGACAAAGACGATTCGTTCGTCGGGAAGGCGGCAGCTCGATCATAGCGCTCGGGGTTTACAGAGCCCGTCGCGGAGTGGGAGCGCCGCCAACTCGATCGCGAGGAGCCCGAACAGCTACCGGGGCCGAAAGGAGCCCGCATCCAGCAAGACCGGGCGCGTGCGATCCCCACGCGGAGGCGGACGAATGGACGCGACTCGTTATGTCGGTATCGATGTGAGTGCCGCAACGTTGGATATCGCGGTGCACGAGGGCAGTCTGACGCAGGAGCGGAATGATGCGAAAGGGATCGCCGCCGTGGTGAGGGAGCTGCAGGCCTCGCCCCCCACGTTGGTGGTGCTCGAAGCCACCGGAGCGTATCACCGCGAGGTGACCAGTGCGCTGGCCGCCGCCGGCGTGCCCGTCGCCGTGGTGAATCCGCGGCAGGTCCGGGATTTCGCCCGGAGCACCGGGCAACTCGCCAAGACGGATCGGCTCGACGCGGCGCTGCTGGCGCGCTTTGCCGCCGTGGTGCGCCCGACGCCGCGGCCGGTTCCCGATGAGGCGACGCAAGCGCTCGTCGCCATCCTGGAGCGGCGGCGCCAACTCGTCGAGATGCTGACGGCCGAGAAGAATCGGCTCGGGGTGGCGTCCAAGCACGTGCGCCCGAGTGTGCAGCAGATCATCCGCGCGCTGGAGAAGGCGCTGGCCACGACAGACGACGAAGTGGATCGTTGGATCCGCTCGAGTCCCGTGTGGCGGGAAAAGCAAGACCTGCTGCGGAGCATGCCGGGCGTGGGTCCGCAAACGGCTCGGCTGCTGATCGCCGCCCTGCCGGAGCTGGGTCACCTAACGCGCCGGGAAATCGCGGCCCTGGTCGGGGTGGCGCCACTCGCCTGCGATTCCGGCACGAAGCGCGGCCAACGCCGATGCTGGGGTGGCCGCGCTCGCATCCGTGCCGTGTTGTACATGGCCGCCGTCGCGGCGGCGCGCTTTCATCCCGTCATCCGCGCCTTATACCGCCGCCTCCGCGCGAAAGGCAAACCAGCCAAGCTGGCCCTCACCGCGTGTATGCGCCGAATGATCACGATCCTCAACGCGATGGTGAAAACTCAGCGACCGTGGCGAGCACCAGCGCTCGTCACCCCTTGACTTTCAACACAGCTACTCCGCGATCAAGATGTTATGACGTTTGTAGGGATGACTGGACCAGCCACACGAGATCCTTGAAGAGCCAAAAAAGAAGAGCCCCCGCGGAAGATGGGTTTAGCATCTTCTGCGGGGGCTTTTCCGCTGGCGGTGATTGACGATTCGGTTCGATGCGCTGACACCGGAGTGTCAGTCACGTCAATCATCTTGCCCTCGTCGAACGGGTTCGACTCAGGTGTCCCGCTGCCCGCGAGACCTCAGTTGTGTCCAGCGACCTCACAACCCGCATTTCGTTTCGAACTTTCGAAATGCCACGTTACGATGACGTCTCATCGAAACGCATTTCGCTTTGGCAAACCCGTCACCGAAGCGAGGTGCGAATATACCGCGACCGAAAAGCTCGTCAAGAGAAACTTTTCGACAACTTTTTCCTGCACATTCACACGCGATTTCGTGGAAAGATTTGTGGAGAGCTGATGCGTAACGCGCGAAAAAACTCTTGCGCGCGTTATCGCCCACCGGTCGATTTGTCCGAGAATCGCTCAGTGAGGATGATCAATGCGCGCACTGGTTTTTTTTGCGATCGCCGCGACGCTGATCAGTGCATCGATCGCCGATTCGCAAACTCCTGCAACCAGAAGACCGGGCGCGCCTCAGGCGGAATTCGCCGAACCGTTTTCCGAGATCGGCGCGATTCGAGAATTGCGCGACGGACGCGTGATTGCGGTTGACTCGCGCGAGCTGACAGTGAAGCTGCTCGATTTCCGCAGTGGAACGGCAACAACCATCGGACGTTCCGGAGACGGACCAGGCGAATACCGGTGGCCGAGTCGGCTCTATCGGCTCCCGGGCGACAGCACGCTGCTCTGGGACGCAACTGGCGGCCGAATGATGATCATCGGTCCCGATGGAAAACCGGGTGCTTTCTTCGATCCGAATCGAGTTGAAACAGACTCAGGGATTGCGCGGCTGCGCCGCTTCAACATTCGTGCTTCGGATGGTCGGCGCTATTTGTACGGCGAAGCGCAGCCCATTCGCATTGGCGCCAATGGCGTTGCGGAGCTGGCCGACTCCGCGGCAATCGAACGGCTCGACTTCTCGACGCGCAAACGCGACACGGTGGCAATGTGGCCGATGCGGAAGGACGCCAATGCACGGCTGATGCCGGGCGTGGGAGTCGTCACACAGCCACGCATGCATCCATGGCCCGCGTGGGACCACTGGGTGGTATCGCCTAACGGGCGCGTCGCGTTCGTTTTCTTCGATCCCTACCGCGTCGACTTCATCGAGAACGGACGCCGGGTGCAGAGCCGGCCGATTCCCTACGAACGCGTGCGAGTGGATGATGCGCTCAAGAAGCAGTATCGGGACGAACGCTCCCGTCCCATGATGGCGCAAACCAGCAATGGCATGCAGATGATGACGCCGCCATTCCGCGAACCAGCGGAGTGGCCGGAGTTCCTCCCTCCCTACAATGGAACGTCTGTGTTCGCGCCGGACGGCCTTCTGTGGATACCACGGCTCACTGCGGCGGGCCGTCCTCCGCTGTACGACATCGTCAACGGCAAAGGCGTGCTGGTCGAGCGCGTAGAATTGCCGCCGCGTACGAAGCTGATCGGCTTCGGTGCAAACACCCTTTACCTCGTCCGGTTCGACGCCGACGACCTGCAGTACCTGCAGCGCCACGCGCTGCCAACCAGGGAGAGACCGTAGCGAGATGTGAAAACCAGTGAGGCGCGGATTCAAACAGATTCTTTCGAATCTGCTCGGACCCTGGCACTGTTGTTGATCCGGGATCAGCCGATCAATCCGGGTGATCGGTGTTCAATGGTTTTCATGAATCTCCCGGGCCTTCGGTCCGCTCACTGAGGCCTAACGCCTCGCCAGCACCATCGCGCCGTAGCGCTGCGTCAGGAATCCCACGATCAGGCCCACGAGCGAACCGGGAATCAGGATCTCCCAGAAATACTTCTGACCGGTCGTGGGGTCAGGCATGAGCGCAAATGGCAGCGCGAACAGCGCGCCCATCGCCAGGCCGAACACCACCCCGGCCGTAAGGTTGTTCACCTTTTTCGCGAACCACCCGATCAGCATTCCCGCCACGAGGCCCTTGGCGCACGATCCAGCGACGATGCCCGCGATTTGCGGCGCAACTTCCGGCGCCGACACCAGTGCCGTGAGTCCATCAAAGATTCCCAGCACACCGCCCGCAACGAGTCCGAGTACCGGCTTGTTCATTCCTCACTCCTGGTTGTGGACGCACACCAGCGGTGCGCCGTCGGTACTGATTAGGCAGTCGAGGGTGTCGTCATTAAACGCCGCGCCACCACAGAATGAACAGCCGGACCACCACGTACGCGAGAAGCAGCAGAATCAACGCGCTGTTCCTTCTATAGAAGCGCAGGGCTTTCTCCCACACAGGTTCCGCGTACGCCGACACTGACGCGCCATCGAGCCAG
This sequence comes from Gemmatimonadaceae bacterium, assembly GCA_035646395.1. Taxonomy (GTDB): domain Bacteria; phylum Gemmatimonadota; class Gemmatimonadetes; order Gemmatimonadales; family Gemmatimonadaceae; genus JABWBJ01. The sequence continues at coordinate 27,070 of DASRPK010000028.1, forward strand.
GCGCGCACATCGGCCGCCAATGCATCCACCGACGGATATCGATCGCTCGCGGTCGGCGCGGTCGCTTTGGCGATGATCGCGCGAAGCGGCGCAGCGACCTTCCCGCCGGTCATGAGCTCGCGCAGCAGGGCGCCGAGTGCAAAGACGTCGGCACGCACGTCAACAGCGGCTGCGGCGATCAATTGCTCCGGCGCCATGAAGCCTGGAGTGCCAACGGCGACACCGTCACCAGTGTCTCCCGTCTCGGCAGAAAGAACATGACTTGTGTCGCCAGCGACTTCCGCGGCGCGTTTGGCGACTCCCCAGTCGAGTACCAGCACCTCGCCGAACTCTCCCACCATCACGTTGGCAGGCTTGAGGTCGCGGTGGATCACTCCCTTCGAGTGAGCGAAGGACACGGCATCACAGACGGCCAGAAAGCGGCGTAACCGCTCGCCGGGTGTTTCATCGCGAACCTGTTCGTCCAGTCGGCGTCCGCGCACAAGGCGCATCACATAGAAGGGCCGTCCGTCCGCCAGCCGTCCCGCATCATGGATCGCGACAATGCCTGGATGTTCGAGCGCAGCCAGGACCCGCGCTTCGCGTTCCAGGCGGCGTGCGATGTCTTCAGGATGCTCGGGCGGCAGCACCTTGAGGGCGACGTCGCGCTGCAGCAGCTGGTCGGTGGCGCGATACACCGCGCCCATGCCACCGCGCCCGAGCAGTTCGTGCACCGCATAACGATCGCCCGCGTCGGGTCGGTCGACCACGTCACGCAGCCGGGTAAGCGCTGCGTCACTGAGGGACATCATGCGTCGCGGCCGAGGAGCGTCCGCGCTTCTTCGCGAAACTCGGCGTCACTGGTGGTGAGTGCACGCAATGTTTCCAGCGCGTGACCCCGAAACCGGTTGCGCGCCCAATGCAGGTAGTTGGCGACCTGCGTTACGGGCACGCTGAACCGTGCGGCCAGATCCGCATAACGAGGCGGCTCGTCCGCGCCGTCAACGTCATGCGCGACGAAGACATCGAACGTCGTTTGTCGTCCGGACGCGCCGCATTCCTCACGCAGCCGGTCAAGCGACAGGGTCAACACGCTCCGCGCCCATTCCTGGTCGAAGAGCCGGTCGACTTCGGCGGCCGTTGACATGTTTCCGGCGTGGTCGAGGCTTACCGCGGTGAGGTGGCCGCCGCGCTTGAGCCGGCGGGACGACTCGTACTGCGTGCTCGCGAAATCCTGCAGGCACCGGCGCAGGAACGTCCTGAACCGTCCCTTCTCGCGGTCGTACCGTACGAGCCATTCGCGCTCGAGTGCGTGGGCGAAGAAGTCGTGTGCCAGGTCTTCGGCGTCCTCCATTTCGAGCGACCACTGCTTGCGCAACACCGCGATCACGGGCGTCCGATAGGCGGCGACGACCAAGTCGACAGCCCGGGCGCGTGCCGAGGAGTCGTTGCTGGAAAGAGCAACGACTTGCGAAACGTGGGTCTCGGGAAAGAGAGGCAATGAAATAAAGAAAGGCAGAACGCAGAATGCAGAATGCAAAATGGCGAAGTACCTGAACTCCGCACCCACTTGCTGCAATTTGGACTCTTCGCTGGTGCGCCGCTGGCGGACGCGTACGCGCCGCTGGCCCCACCCGCCATTGACCGTGTGTCAGGGAGAAGTCACGTTAGGGGCGTGACTACCGCAACGATACTCGAAGAGCGCCAACAACCGCTCACTGCGTATCCGGCGACGGCTGCCCCGGGACGCATCGCCTCGATCGACATCATCCGGGGCGTCGTGATGGTGTTGATGGCGATTGATCACGTCCGGGTATTCGCCGGTATTCCTGCCGGCGGCGCGTCGCCCGCCATCTTCTTCACGCGCTGGATCACGCACTTCTGCGCCCCGGCGTTCATCTTCCTCGCCGGCACGTCGGCATTTCTGTACGGCCGAAAGCACAAGGACCTGTCGCGTTTCCTGCTCACGCGCGGCCTGTTGCTGGTCGTGCTCGAGCTGACCATCATCAGGCTGTCCTGGACGTTCAATTTCGAGTATCGCCAATACATGCTCGCCGGCGTGATCTGGGTGATCGGCTGGTGCATGATCATCATGGCCGGACTCGTCAAGCTTCCGCTGCGCGTCGTCGCCGCACTCGGGCTCGTGATCATCTTCGGCCACAACCTGCTCGACGGGGCGGTGGGTGGTATTGCCGAATCGCTCGGCAACGACGCACGAGGGGTGCTCTGGAAGCTCGGCTACGTGGGGTTCTTCGCGCCGTCGGTCCAGCTCACGCCTGATGGGCCCAACCTGGTCGTCCTGTACACGCTGATTCCGTGGATCGGCGTGATGGCCGCCGGATACGCATTCGGCACCATCATCACGCAGCCGGCGGCAAGGCGGGACCAGCTGTGCCTAACGATCGGGCTGGGCGCCATCGCCCTGTTCCTGGTGCTGCGCGGCTTCAACCTCTACGGCGATCCCAATCCGTGGTCGGCACCCCAGCCTGGCGCCGACGGCCCGCAGCTCCCCGCGGTGCTGTCGTTCCTGAATACCAGCAAGTACCCGGCGTCCCTGCTGTTCCTCCTGATGACGCTGGGGCCGACGATTGCCCTCATCCCCTTGCTGGAAACGGCTCGAGGTCCCGTGGCGCGATGGATGACGGTGTTCGGCAAGGTGCCGTTTTTCTACTACGTGCTGCATATCCCGCTCATTCACGTTATCGCGCTCATGGTCTCGCAGATTCGCATGGGCACGATCGTGCCCTGGCTGTTCGAGAATCATCCGATGGGCACAGGTCGTGCGCCTGCAGGCTACATGTGGAGCCTTTGGCAACTGTACCTCGTCTGGCTGATCGTTGTGGTCCTGTTGTACTTCGCCTGTCGATGGTACGCCGGATTAAAGGAGCAGAAGCGGTCACCCTGGATGGCATATCTGTAGAGTCCGCTTACACTTAGCGGTGTTAACGGTGCAGCCATCACCGTTATTGGCCGGGGGACGAAAGTTGCAGTAGGTTCTGAGCCTACTCAGCATCGAGCTTGTGCCCATGACTATCATCGCCGACCAGGCGCCGTCGTCTAACGGACCGGCGCCCGTTTCTTCTCCCCCGCCGGAAAGTCTCGACCAGGTTCGCGACATCCTGTTTGGCGGCCAGATGCGCATGGTCGACGCCAGACTTCAGGGTCTCGAGTCCCGCATGCAGCAGGAGCAGGCGTCGATACGCGCCGAGTTCACGCGTGAACTCACGAACCTCGACGAAGCGCTGAAGCAGGGTATTACGCAACTCAATGATCACCTGGCGACCGAGCGGACCAGGCGCGCCGATGACCTGAAGGCGCTCTCGGCCGACATGCGTGAACTGGTGAAGAGTCTCGAACGCCGGCACCAGGCACTCGAAGAAGCCGCCTCACAAGCCGACGCCGAACTGCGCGACCACCTCGTCCGCCAGAGCGCACAGCAATCGGCGGATCTCACCCGCACCGCGGAACGGCTCTCGAGCCAACTGGACCAGGTCTCGAGCAAGCTGCAGAGCGAGAAGATCGATACGTCGGCGCTCGCGTCAGGCTTGACGGATTTCGTGAGTCGCCTGACGAGTAACGGATACAACGCGGCGAAGCAGAAGTCGAAGGACTGACCTGTGGCGGACGAACCCGCGACGACGTCCGAGCCACCGAAACAGGACAAGGCTGGCCGCAACGGCGGCGGCGCTGAATTTGCCGCCCTGCGACACCTGCTGGTCGGCCCCGAGCAGAGTCGACTCGAGGAGCTTGCGACCGAGCTCCGCGATCGGCACGTGTCGGCTGCTGATCTCGCCGAACACCTCCCCGAGGCGATTGTCCTTCGCGGGAAGCGCGATCGACAGATAGGACGCGCCCTCGCCCCCACGGTTGAGACGGCGCTTCGCGAATCCATTCGCCGGAACCCGCGCGAAATCGCCACGGCGATCTTCCCGATTCTCGGGCCGGCGATACGCAAGGCAATCGCGGAGACGATGGCGGCGCTCGTCAGGTCGATCAACAGCGCCGTTGAGCACTCCCTGTCGGCGCGCGGCATCAAGTGGCGTATCGAATCGTGGCGGACCGGCGTGCCCTATCCGCAGGTCGTCATCAAGCACGCGCTGGTGTATCGCGTCGAGCAGGCATTCCTCATTCATGCCGAAACAGGACTCCTGATCGCGCACGCGACAGCCCCCGGCCTGAAATCGCCTGACGCGGATCTCATCTCCGGAATGCTGACCGCCATTCAGGACTTCGTGCGGGACTCGTTCCGTCCCGGCGAGGGGGCGACGTTACGCACGTTTTCCGTTGGCGATCACACGGTGCAGGTCGAAGCAGGACCGATGGCGCTCCTGGCGCTGATCATTCGCGGACAAGCACCGGAAGAGGTTCTCCGAAAGCAGCAGGACACGCTCGAAACCATTCACCTGCAGTTTGCGGCACCGCTGGCCGAATTCTCCGGCGACACGGCGCCGTTGCAGACCGTCCATCCACTGCTGGAAGAGTGCCTCGAGACGGTTGTGGACACTGACGCCCAGGGCCGGGGCGAGTACCTGTGGATGCGCTGGGTCATACCGCTGGCTATCGCCGCAGGAGCACTTCTGGTCGTCCTGATTCGCGCAAATACGCGATTCGACAGGGCTGTCGCGGCGCTCGAGAACGAACCCGGACTCGTTGTCATGAACGCCCGGCGCGGCTGGCTCGGCTGGGTGATTACAGGACTACGGGATCCAGCAGCGCGCGAGCCACAAGTCGTGTTGGCCGGCGCTGGATTGCTTCCGCGGGCGCTGAAGGGGCGATGGGAGCCGTACATGTCGCTCGACAGTGGAGTCGTTGTGACGCGGGCCCGGCAACAGTGGGCGCTGCCGGCCACAACTCCCCTGTCGCTGCGTAGCGATACGCTGACGGTGTCAGGGGACCTTCCCCTTTCCTCGCTTGGGATGATGCGGCAGCGGGGTTTGCCGCCCGGTGTTTCGGACGTCATCGTTTCCGATTCACGCGTGATCCTCCCGCCTCATCTCGACTCGATTCGACTCGCCATCGTCGACGAGCGCGTCCTTTTTGCTCCGGGAGCCGCGGAGGCAAACCTGGGCGAGAGGGCCCGCGCCCGCGCTGTCGCCATCCAGGTCAAGCTCCTCGCCGACAGTGTCGGCGCTCACGCCGGTGAACTCACGCTTACCATTATCGGTCGCACCGACCCCACCGGGACCATGGAAGCCAACCAGGCCCTGGCCCAGTGGCGGGTTGATCACGTAACTGCGATCTTCGCGGCACTTGGCGTCCGTCCGGATTTCGTGCGCGGTGAACCACTCGCCACGTCTCGTCCGCTGTCTGCCGCCGATAGCGCGATGCAAGCGAGAATCAACCGCAGCGTTTCATTCGACATCGACGTGTCCACCCGATCGCGCATGACAAGAGGACGGTGATGCTCCAGAAAAAAATCTGTATGGTCGGAATGTTCGCGACAGGAAAGACTTGCCTCGTACAGCGCTACGTGCATTCGATCTTTTCGCCGAGATACCTCTCGACGGTTGGCGTGAAGATCGACCGCAAGGAGGTCAACGTGCGCGGCGAACCGGTCACCCTGTTGCTGTGGGACCTGGAGGGTCGCGACGGCAACCATGACGTGAACCCGAGTTATGTGCGCGGCGCGCATGGCCTGATCTTCGTTGTCGACGGCACGCGGCGCGACACTTTCGACCAGGCGTTCGATATCCGTGAATCCATCACCAGCCAGGTCGGCGAGATCCCCTGCGCCTTTGCGTTCAACAAGGCAGACCTGACCGACGAGTGGCAACTCACGCAGGCCGACGAGGACGCGGTTTCCGCGCGCGGCCTGCATGTGTTGCGCACCAGCGCCAAGAGCGGGACCGGCGTGGAAGAGACGTTCCAGTGGCTGGCCGACGCGACGTTGCAGAAGACGGGGGCCTGACGATGACAACCATCGCGGCACCGATCAGCATCGACGCATTCGGCCTCACCGACAAGGGAAAGGTCCGGCCAACAAACGAAGATCACTTCGTCGTCGCGGACATCAATCGAACGGTCGATATCCGGTGGGGGAGCCTGTCTCCCGATGCGCTGATCAACCGGATCGGCACGAACACGGCCCACCTCCTGGCCGTGGCCGACGGCGTCGGTGGCGGTCCCGATGGGGACGTGGCCAGCGAGCGCACGGCGGCGGCGGTCCTGTCGTACGTCGGGAGCGCGGCGGTGTGCTTCAATGAGCTCGACACCGATCGCGAACATGAATTGCTCGGCGCCCTCGAGAACACCGTGCTGGAGGTCCACAGGGAGCTGCTGTCGGAGGTCTCCTCGCCTAACGTGAAAGCGCCGGCGACCACGCTGACGATGGTGCTGCTGATCTGGCCCCGCGCGTACCTGATCCACGTCGGCGACAGTCGCGCCTATGTGCGGCGGCGCGGGCGGGTACAGGCCATGACCCGCGACCAGACGTTCGGTGAATACATGGTGTCAGCCGGCGCATGGTCCGAAGACCAGGCCATGAAGTTCCGCACCGCCGAAACGCTGGCGAGTGCGGTCGGCGGCAGCGAGATGACACCGTCGGTTGGGCTCATCGACCTGGAGCCCGGGGACAGCCTGATGCTCTGCACCGACGGCCTCACGAAACATGTCACGAACGAACGGATCGAAGAGGTGCTGGCGATGGCGGTCGATGCCCGGACGATGACGGAAACGCTGCTCGCCGATGCGCTCAACGGCGGCGGGACGGACAATGTGTCCATCATCGTGGCAAGGGGAGTTGGGAGCTGAACCAACTTCGGCTGCGTGCTGATTGCTGATTGCTGCTGCTTCATGCTGCTTGCTGGCGCGTGGTGCTGGTGCTGTTGCTGGTGCTGGCAGTTAGTCGGCACCAGCCCCAGCACGTTGCATTCAGCAGTAGCAATCAGCAATCAGCACGCAGCGTTGTTTCACCCCGCCATGACCCGCAAATATTCGCGATCCCAAGCGGCCGGCACACTCTCGCGCGGTGAATACGGGCCTGGTCTGTAGACACGCGACATGACGCCCATCTGGCTCTGCTCGCAGATGTGCCAGTCCTGCCGGTTCGTGCGATCCCAGAACTCCTCGGCGTCGGCGATGTTGTAGCCAGGCTTTTCCGGGGCGTCGGGATGCACCATCCAGTCACACGTGACGAGGCTCTCCGTCGCCGATCGCGGCGTGACCGTGTAGTACACGGCGTAATCAGGATGGAGACTCAACATCATCGTCGGGAAGAGCGTGTAGTAAAACGCCCGCGTGCGGTCCTCGTCAGGCAGGCTGCCTAACGGTATGGCACAGGCTCGTCCGCTCATCGTGGCGCTTTCGTTCGGCGCCTTGATTTCCATGTACCCGCCAAGGAACGCGCCCTCGGTGAGGTCGTTGGCCCCGCTCGTGTAGGGAAGTTTCTGCGTCAATTCCGGGTGAATGGTTGGGCAGTGCAGGCACTCGGAGTAGTTCTGCATGATCAGCTTCCAGTTCGCGCGAACCGGATATTCGATCCGCCGGACCGACGCCAGCGACGGCAGGTTGTAACGGGTGAACCGCTCCCACACCGGCGCGAAGGCGGTTGGTACCGGCTCCGGATTCGAGCCCAGGTTGACGAAGACGAAGCCTTCCCACAGCGCGACGGCCGCCGAGTGGAGCGGATAGTCGGCGATCGAAAAGTCCGGCGTGCCCGTCATGTGCGGCGCGCCGATCAACCGCCCGTCCAGGCGATACGTCCAGGCGTGGTATGGGCACTGTATGGTTTCGGAAAGCGTTCCTGAAACTTCCGTGCACAACCGGGTCCCGCGATGCCGGCAGACGTTATAGTGAGCTCGGATTTCACCGGCGCGGTCACGAACGACGATGAGGCTTTCGCCGGCGACGTCGGCGAGCCGGTACGAACCAGGTTCCATGAAATCCCGCGCCCGTCCGACGCAGATCCAGTGACGGGCAAAGACCTGCTCCTGCTCGCGAGCGAAGACCTCGTGTGACGCGTAATACTCGCGCGGCATGGTTCGAGCGCCTGTCTGATAGCTGTCGGTCGTTTTCAAGTACGTAGACATGCCTGTCCCGTGATCGCTTGTCGGACTCCGGGGTAATCTGCCTGTCCGCGGGGGATCCGTGGTAGGCACGGAAGACCTCCCCGGAATCGTGACGAACGGGAGGAATTGTGAAGGACCAGTGGTTGGTGCGCGTCCTGGTAGTGGCGTTGGGGCTTGCGGTTGGTGGCTGGGCGGCGGGAAATGGTGTCGCGCGGTCGCGACTGGGTGATCGGTTTGTGACGGTAAAAGGGATTTCGGAGCGAGAGGTCACGGCCGACCTCGCGATCTGGCCGTTGCGGTTGGTGGTGGCTGACAACGACTTGTCGCGGGCGCAATCGCGATTGCAGGCGCACGTGGCCGAGATCTTTTCATTCCTGAACCGCCACCAGATCGACACGAGCCAGGTGACCTTGCAGGATTTCGGGGTGGTCGACGCATTGGCGAATGAGTTCCGGCAGCCCGGAATGTCGAGCAACCGGTATATCATCCGTCAGGTTGTTGTGGTACGATCGGACTCGCCGGCGCGCGTTCACGCGGCCAGCCAGCGGGTCGGTGAGCTCGTGAACGCAGGTGTCGTTTTGTCGTCAGGCGTCGAATATGCCGGAGGTGGACCGACGTTCATTTTCCGGGGACTGAACGAGCTCAAGCCGGCGATGATTGCCGAGGCGACAGCGCGAGCCCGTGAAGGAGCGGAGCAGTTTGCGTCGGATTCACGGAGCAGGCTCGCCGGAATCCGCCGCGCCAATCAGGGTGTGTTCGAGATCCTGCCGCGCGACCAGGCACAGGGAATTGCCGAAGGCAGTCAGGTCTCGAAGATCGTACGGGTGGTTTCGACGGTGGAATACATTCTTCGTTAGGCTCCTCCCTGGAGGCTCGACGCATGGTCAGGCATCACGCTCGTAACGTGGTACACGCGCTCCTGTTCGCCCTCGTTTTCTCGGGCGCGACGTCGACGGTCGTTACCGCGCAGAACGCGGCACGCCTCCCCGACCGGCTGAGCGACGCCGAGTTCTGGGCGCTCGTCGACTCGATCTCGGAGCCGGGTGGCTACTTCCAGATCCAGGACAACTTCACGTCGAACGAGCGGGAGATCGGCCAGCTGTTCACGATGATCCGCGACCGGGGTATCCGCGGCAACGTGTACATGGGTGTCGGGCCCGAGCAGAACCTGACGTACATGGCCGCCATCCGTCCGAAGATGGCGTTCATCGTGGACATCCGGCGCCAGGCGGTGATGCAGCACCTGATGTTCAAGGCGATTTTCGAGATGGCCAACGATCGGGCCGACTTCATTGCTCTCCTGTTTTCGAAGCCCCGCCCGGCGGGGATCGACACGTCGACGGCCATCCAGAAAATCTGGGAGTCGTACTGGAACGTGCCGTCGGACACCACGATGTGGAAGACGAACTACACGAAGATCATCGATCGGCTGACAAAGACACACGGATTCCGGCTGACACCGGAAGAGGCGGAGCAGCTCAAGTGGGTGTTCGATGCGTTCTTCATGCATGGGCCGACCATCACCACGAGGTCGGGGTCGGGGGGAGGTGGTGGCGGCGGTGGTGGCAACACCGTGACGTTCGCTGACCTCACCGGATATTCCAACGACGATTCCGGCAGTCCGCGGAGCTTTCTCTCCAGCGAGGAGAACTTCGCCTACGTGAAGGATCTGCACATGAAGAACCTGATCGTGCCGGTGTCGGGTGACTTCGCCGGTCCCAAGGCGATACGCGCGATAGGCTCGTGGCTGAAGGACCGCGGCGGTGTCGTGAGTGCGTTTTACGTCTCGAACGTGGAGCAGTACCTGTTCCGCGAGGGAAAGGCGCCCGCGTTTTACGAGAACGTGTCCACCCTGCCGATCTCGGAAGAAAGCATCTTCATTCGCCCCTACTCCCTGCGTCGCCTGGGATTCAGCATGACGCCGTTGTGTTCGATTGGCGCGTATCTGGAGACGTTTCGTGCCGGTCAGGCGACGATTGTGGCGGTGGGGTGTCCGCGTTAGGTAATCGGTGACGTTACGGACTCCGTCCGAAGCCTGATCATCCCCCGCTCGCTGACTCGTGCCCACGTACGTGGCCCTGCTGCGCGGAATCAATGTCGGCAAGGCAAAGCGTGTGGCGATGGCCGACCTTCGCGCCGCCATCGAATCACTCGGCTACGGCGACGTCCGCACGCTGCTCAACAGCGGTAACGCGGTCTTCACGTCGCAACGTGCGCTGAAGAAAACCGCCGCGGAGGAATTGCGTGCTGCGCTGGTGAAGAAGACGGGAATTTCGTCTCGCTTTACATTGCGGTCCGCGGCGGAGCTGCAAGCGACCGTCGACGCGAACCTGCTGCTGAAGGTCGCCACCGACAATACCAGGCTCTTTGCCGCCTTCGTGACCGATCCTGGCGGCATGGCACTCGTGAAGCCGGTTGCCGCGCAGTCATGGAAGCCGGAAGCGGTTGCCCTTGGGCCGTCGGTCGTCTACGTCTGGTGCCCCAACGGCCTGCTCGAGAGCAAGGCGTCGCTGGCCGTCGGCAAGGCGTTAGGCGACGGCGTCACGGTCCGCAACTGGGCAACGGTCATGAAACTGCAGCGATTAGCGACCGGAGATCAGCCCTCTGGCCGCTGATTGCTGATCGCAGCTACTCGCTGGTCGCAGCTCGCTCGTTTATTGCGCCGGTCCCCCCACCCGCCCACCGGTACGAATCTCGTACCCTGCCGGCGGCTCCTTATCCAGCAACCAGCGCACGAAGTAGTCCCACCGTCGCCGCATCATGTAATTACCGGCGGTTCCGTACCCGTGCCCCGCGTTAGGTATCATCAGCAGGTCGAAGTCCTTGTTCGCCTTGATGAGTGCATCGACCACCAGCTCGGTGTTCCCCGGCGGGACGTTGTTGTCGAGCGTGCCGTGAGCCAGCAGCAGCTTCCCCTTCAGGTTTTTTGCCTGGAGCTGGTTGGCCTCAGGCGCATAGTTGTCCGTGCCGTCCGGATTCCTGACGAGCAGGCCCTGATATCGCTCACCCCAGTCATCCTCGTAGTTGCGCTGGTCATGATTGCCCGATTCGGCGATGCCGACCTTGAAGAAGTCAGGGAATCGGAACATCGCGTCGGCGGTAATGAATCCACCGCCCGAGTGACCCCACATCGCGGCCTTGTCGATGTCGATCCAAGGGTAGCGGCGCGCGAGATCTTTCATCCCGGCTACCTGGTCCGGGATCGTGTTGTCGCGACCCATGGCGCCGTAATACGCGTCGTGAAACGACTTCGAACGACCCGGTGTACCGCGGCCATCCATGGATACAACGACGAAGCCGAGTTCAGCGAGCGCCTGGCGGTCACCGCGGGCCGCGGCGAATGTCCGGCCTCCCACACTCCCACTCTGCGGACCCGGATAGGCGTGGTTGATGATCGGATACTTTTTGGTGGAGTCGAAGTCGGTCGGACGAAAGAGCAGGCCGTAAAGATCAGTCTTGCCGTCAGCAGCCTTGACCGTGATCGGGATCGGCGGCTTCCAGCCGGCCGCGACCAGTGGTCCGATGTCCGCCTTTTCCAGCGGCATAACGAGTTTGCCGCTCGCATCACGCACCGCGATCGTAGGCGGAACGTCCGGGCGGGAGTATGTGTCGACCAGGTACTTGCCGTCGGGTGAGATCTGGATATCGTGCGTGCCGTCGTCAGGCGTGAGCGGCACCACGTTCTTCCCATCCAGTCCGATGCGGTAGTAGTGCCGGAAATAGGGATCCTGGCCCGGTTGGCGACCGTTTGCGCCGTACCAGATCGTCCGCGTCCTTTCATCGATGCGCGCGATGTCGGTGACCGGTCCCTCGCCGGTAGTGATCCTGTTCTTCAGGGCGCCGGAGTTCAGGTCATACAGATAGAGCTGGCCCCAGTCGTCGCGCTGCGAATACCAGACCACCTCGTTCGTCGCCCACAACACGCGCCATCCCGTGCGCGACTCGAAGTGGGTGTTCACGCTTTCCGTCATCACCGTGCGAACCGCGCCGGTGCTGGCGTCGGCCACGCGCAGCGTGGCCGCCTTGTGGTCGCGTGGTGTGGACACCAGCGCCAGGTGTGAAGCGTCCGGGCTCCACTTGTAGTCGTTCATGCTGATGTCATCGCCTAACGTGGCGCGATGATACTCCGGCGGCAGCTGCAGCCTGACGACCCTGCCGGTCTCGACCTCGATGATCACGCGGTGGATCATCGCGACGACGCTGTCGCCGGGCAGCGGGTACTTCCATGTTCGCAGCGCGGGACGCCCGACGGCCGTGGTGAGCATGTGCATCTCGCCAACCGTGCGCTCGTCCTGCTGTTGCGTCGCGATCTTCTTCGAATCGGGCGACCAGAGCAGGATCGCGCGGTCCGACGTGCGCCAACCGGCATTGTCAGTGGCGTAACCGAAGTCCTTCACGCCGTCCGTGGTGAGTGCGCGCTCCTGACCCGAGGCAATATCCCGCACCCACAAATTCCAGTTGCGGATGAATGCGCCTCTCTTTCCATCCGGCGACAGGACCATCGATGGTCCCGTGTTTCCTCGACCCGCGCCGGTCCCGCCGCCACCCCCGCGCCCGGCTCGGCCACCGGTACTCCCCGTTGCCGAACCAGCCGCGACGCATCCGTTGCCTCCCACGTCGCACCGGTACCGGCGTTGCCCGAGATCGAACGACACGCTGTCCATGCGCGTCGTGAAGTCGATCTGCTGAAACGGAAGCTGCATCGCATTGACGGCAGCCCCGGCGACGGTGCTCAGGCTGTTCGCCAGTCGTTGATGGTTGAAGGCAGGGGCGATGCGCTTCGCGCCTGGCGACACCAGACGGAATTCATTTCCCGACGCCGTTTGCGCACGATACCAGAATCGACCATCGGGGAGCCAGTTCGCCGTCACCGTCCCGCCGATCATCAGCCCTGTCAGGTTGGGCCCCAGGAGGTTTACCGCCCGATCGTATTCGGCGGCGGTCATCCTGCCTGACTGCGCGTGCAAAGTGGACGACGAGGTGGCGACCAGAGCCGCGAGGACGACGACGAAACCGAGTCGGGCGCTCATGAATCTCATTGGGCTGCGATGAGGGTCTGTTGGCGAACTGCGCATACGCTCGCGCCGGGGATGGCTCCTGACAACTCCCGTTGCGCGCGGAATCACCCTACCTTGACCGCGATCATTGCGGCGGAGGCGTCCTGAGCGGGTTCATTCTCCTTGTCGTGTACGCCGCAGCCGCGGGTTTCGTGGCGTTCACATGGCGGTCTCGATGGACGCATCCGGTCGAGCTTGGCTTGCTCTCCCTGATCCTGCCGATTCAGGCGTGTTCACCGCAGCGCCGTAGCGAACAGCGGAGCCTAACGAGTGGGAACCATGAGTTCACCATCCGGCACGGCGGACGGCGTCGTTCGTACATCGTTCACGTCCCTCCCGGAGTCACCTCGACGCCACTTCCGGTGGTCGTCGCGTTCCACGGCGGGGGCGGCAACGCCTCCGGATTTCAGCGATACGCGGAACTCGATCGCGTGGCGGATCGCGAAAGGTTCGTGGTCGTGTATCCCAACGGAACCGGTGTCCTGCCAAATCGTCTCCTGACCTGGAACGCGGGCGACGGGTGCTGTGGATATGCGCTGGCGAACGCGGTGAACGACATGGGTTTCGTCGCGACATTACTCGGCGACCTCGAACAGCGCATTGGCATCGACCGGAACCGCGTATACGCAACGGGCCATTCGAACGGAGCCATTCTCGCGCATCGCTTCGCCGCCGAACGTTCCGGACTGGTCGCCGCGGTCGTCGCCGTCGCCGGCTCACTCGACCTGCGCACGTTTGCGCCGACACGCTCCGTGCCCGTCATGCAGATCCACAGTGTGGACGACCCCCGCGCAGTTTATGCGGGTGGATTAGGGCCGCCGTTTCCCGGCACCGACAACCGCGTCCTTCACCAACCGGCGCGGGCGGGACTCGACCGATGGATCGCTGCAAATGCATGCTCGACCCGGGCCGATACCCTCGCGGTGAAGCAGGGACCGGGGCAGACCGCGATCCTGCTTGTCTGGAAGGGGTGTCGTGGTGATGCTGAAGTCGCGCATTGGAAACTGACCGGCGCTGGCCACGGATGGCCAGGGGAATCGCCACCACCGGGAGGCGAAGCTATTTCGGGGCCACAGACCCGGCTCATTCGTGCCGCAGACGAAGTCTGGGCGTTCGTGTCGCGATTTCGTCTTCCGTGAAAGTTGTACTCTTCGGCGCGACCGGTATGGTCGGCGCGGGCGTACTGCACGAATGTCTGCGTGACGATCGCGTGGACGAAGTGTGGGCGGTCCAGCGATCGTCGTCAGGCAGGTCGCATCCCAAGCTTCGCGAGCTGATTCGAACCGATTTTCTCGATTTCCGCGATGCCCTCGAGGACTTTCACGGTGCGGACGCCTGCTTCTTCTGCCTGGGCGTCTCGGCAGTGGGAAAGGGCGAGGAAGAGTACTCACGCCTGACGTTCGACCTTACGCTGGCGGCCGGCCGGGCCATGGCAGAGGTGACTCCCGGCATGACCTTCTGTTATGTCTCCGGTCAGGGGACCGACAGCAGCGAGAAGGGAAGGGTGATGTGGGCGCGCGTAAAGGGGAGGACCGAAAATGCTCTCCTTCAACTCCCCCTCAGGGCTTACATGCTGCGGCCAGGGTACATCCAGCCGCTCGGTGGAATCAAATCGAAGACGCGTGTCTACAGCGTCTTCTACAGGGTGATGGCGCCCGTCTATCCGGTCCTCCGGCGCCTAACGCCTAACCTCGTGACGACGAACGAGACGGTGGGGCGGGCGATGATCGAGCTGGCGCTCCGTGGGTATCCGAAGCGTATCCTGGAGGTCAGGGATATCAACAAGCAGGGTGCGAAGGGTGCGGAGGGTGCATAGGGTGCGCTTTTGCACCCTTAGCACCCTATGCACCCTTCGCACCCTTCCTCACCCCGCCCGACTCCAGGGCGGCACGATCTGGTTCGAGCGTGCGTATGCGATCAGCTGACCCAGGTGTTCGTGCATGTCACCGAACACGAAGAGCGCAATGTTCGGGGCGGTGCGCTGGGTGCCGAACAGCGTGCGCGAAGCAGTGAGCGTTGCTGCGTCGATCGTCTCCAGTTGCTGCTGCGCGTGCGCGAATCCCTTTTTCACATGCTCGACGACCTCGGCCTTGTCGCTGAGAGTGCGCAGCGCCCCGGTTTCCTGCGGAGTGCCAAGGTTCGCCCGCTGACCGCCAAAAGAACCCGGGATGAAATTGTATCCCTCGAATGCCGCCAGCATCAGCACTTCGCTCACCGATCGCACACCGGCCATCGGTCGCCAGCTGTACTTGTCCTGTGGGAACGCTTCGGCAAGGCCGATGAACTTGTCACGCATGGCCTGCAGGTCGGCGATGAGTGCCGCACGAAATTCCTGTGCGCCGTCCTGGGCAAACGCCACGCACGGAGTGGAGGCCGTTGGGACGATGATGACGGCAGCGATTTTCATCAGATCACGAACACGATTCAATTGCATCGGGACTCCTGATTGACGGGAGATCAGCTTAGTGCGCACTCCACCGGCAGGCGCGGGAGATCGGGACGGGCCGATTCAGGAGCATCGCGAGACGCAATCGCAAATCGCCAAGGCGACCAAAGACCCGTGCTCGCCGGCGTTTGGCGTCCAACCCTCCGCAGCGCGGTCTGCCCGTCTGCCAGTCTGCCAGTCTGCCCGTCTACCCGTCTACCCGTCTACCCGTCTACCCGACTTCTCGTCCCTAACGACGCTCACGCGCAGGCCCGGAAGCAGTCGCGGGCCCAGTCTCGAACACTCCGTCGAAGCCGATGGAATCCGTAGCGGCGAAGCGTTCAATCCGGAAATCCGGTGCGGTGCCACGGCCCCTGGTATCCTTGATCCCGCAATCGCTCGGCGCACTACCGAGACAGATCCACGCCTTACCGGAACCGTAGCGATTGACGAGGGACACGAGCTTCGGCTCCTTCGCGCGTAGTTGCACCCCGGCCCACACGATATTGGGGTTCCATGGCGCCCCCGGCCTGGTGCGGGCGTGCAGGTCGCCTACGAGCAGCAATGCGGTCTCCCCGGGTTTTCGCGCAGCAAGGAGTCCTGACGCCATCGCCTGATCACGCGCCGGACCAGGAACGGAGGCGTCGTCCACGGCGACGACGCGTAGCGGAACGCCCTCGGCGCGGAGTAAGCGCGCAACGTCCAGCAAGGCCAGCCTGGCGCGGCTCGAGCGCCCGTCCTGGAACTCGCGACGCCAGAACGCGCCCTCGAGGAGCGCCTGCTCGTTAGGCGGCCCGCCCTTCGATGCGAGGAAGGCATCGATCCGAGCCTGTTCCTGCCTCGGGATCTCGAGTGCCAGCACCACCGGCTTACCACTCGCAGCCAGACGACACGCCAGGGTGATGGCGAATTCCGGAACGGCTTCGAGTCCGTGGAGCTCGCCGAGGAGGATCATTGGCACACCCGCGAGTGCGCCAAGATTCGCAATTTCGCGTCCGCAGTTCGGTGCCAGTGAGGCTGGCGCTAACCGGGGCGACGACATCGCCGCGCCACCAACGACGGCGCCCAACGCCAGCAGGTGACGAATGTGATGCACCATATCTGGCTCAGGCCTCCGGCCCCTGCAGGCTAGTTGGTCCTGTCTTCCACCACCCAGCCGTCGCGCAACGTGATCACGCGATTGCCGACTGCGGCATTCTCTTCAGAGTGAGTGACCTGGATGATCGTGGTTCCCGCCTGATTCAACTGGCGGAACAGGTCCATGATCTCGCGGGCCTGTGAGGAATGCAGGTTGCCTGTCGGTTCGTCGGCCAGTAGGAGTGACGGTCGAGCGATGACTGCGCGAGCGACACCAACCAGCTGCTGTTGGCCACCCGAAAGCTGGCGTGGATACAAGTCCTTTTTGCCGACGATCTGGAAGCGGTCGAGCGTATCGGCGACGATTGCCGCTCGCTGGTCCTTCGGCACGTTCCGGTAGGACAGCGGCACGTCCAGGTTTTCCGCGACCGTCAGGTCGTCGAGCAGGTGGTACTGCTGGAAGACGAAGCCGATATGCCGGCGATTGAGCGCAAGCCTGGCTTTGTTATCAAGGCGGTGAACGGGATGGCCGCGGAAGTGGTACTCACCTGTCCACGCGCCATCGAACATGCCGAGGATGGCGAGGAGCGTCGACTTGCCCGCGCCCGACGGCCCCATGATGGTGATGAACTCACCGGGCTTTATGTCGAACGTGATGCGACGGAGCAGGAAGTTTCGCCCGGCCGGCGACTCGATGATTTTCTCGAGTCCGCGAAGGGAGACCAGTGGTCCGGCGGGTGGTGCTTCTTCAACTTCGGCGAGAGCGCCGGAACTCTTGAAAGGCCACATGTGAGTGATGGCGGATGGCGGATGGCCGGATGCCAGGTAGTCGAAGGCGATCAGATTAGGAGGAATTTCGTCTCCGAACCTGATCGCCGCGACCTCAGATGGAGGATTTTGCTGCCATCCCCCATCTCCCATCGGCCATCGGATTTAGTGCGTCTGTACCAGGTCGTCCGCCACTTTGCCGTCGAACAGGTGGATCGAGCGATCGGCGTGCGCAGCGTAGCGCGGATCGTGTGTCACCATGCAGATCGTGGCGCCGCCCTTGTGGAGCTCCTGTAGCAGCCCCATCACGGCCTCGCCGTTCACTGAGTCGAGGTTACCCGTCGGTTCGTCGGCCAGGAGGATGGCGGGATCGCCGGCGACCGCGCGGGCCACGGCAACACGCTGCTGCTGACCGCCGGAGAGCTGCGACGGATAGTGCTTCATGCGATG
>DASRPK010000029.1:0-35385 GCA_035646395.1 Gemmatimonadaceae bacterium
CAGCAGTTCGCCGAGGTACCGCACCTGGCCGATGCGCGAACGGATATGATCGTCCTGAACCGATTCCTCGATACCGATCGCCATGGCTTCCATGTCCCGGCCAGCGAGCCCGCCATACGTGTGAAGGCCCTCGTACAGCACCACGAGGCTACGAAGTTCCTCGAACAGCTCTTCGTCACGGACCGCAACCCAACCGCCGATGTTGACCAGGCTGTCCTTCTTGGCACTCATCCACGCACCGTCGGTATAGGAGCAGAACTCGAACAGGATGTCGCGAAGTGATCTCGTCTCGTAGCCAGGCTCGCGCTCCTGGATGAAGAACGCGTTCTCTACTGCGCGCGTAGCGTCGAGAAAGATCCGGATCCCGTGACGCGAGCAGAGCGCTCGCAGTTCCCGAACATTGGCCATGCTCACCGGCTGGCCGCCGGCCATGTTGACCGTCGCCGCAAGACTCAGGTACGCGATGCGGTCGGCGCCCACATCGTGGACAAGGCGTTCGAGCTTGATGAGATCGACGTTGCCCTTGAAGGGAGTCCTGTCATCAGGATCGTGCGCTTCGTCGACAATCACGTCCACGAATTCGGCCCCGGCGAGCTCCTGGTGCGCGCGTGTGGTGGTGAAGTACATGTTGCCCGGAACGACCTGTCCGGGCTTTATCGCCGTCTTGCTGAGCAGATGCTCGGCCCCGCGACCCTGGTGCGTAGGCACCAGATGCGGGTAGCCGTAGTACGTGCGAACCGCGTCCTCGAGGCGGTAGAAGTTGCGGCTGCCGGCGTAGGCTTCGTCGCCTAACATCATCCCCGCCCACTGCCGATCACTCATGGCGCTCGTGCCGCTGTCGGTGAGAAGGTCGATGTACACTTCATCCGAGCGGAGGAGGAACGTATTGTACCCCGCTGTCTCAAGCGCGCGCTTCCGATCAGCAGCGCCAATCCGGTACAACGGTTCGACAACCTTGATCTTCCAGGGTTCGGCCCACGAGCGGCGACCGAGCTGCTGCCCCATAGTGTGCGTCACGCGACGTTCCCGCGGCTGAGTAGTGTGGAAGTGATTCCCGGTCATCTCCACTGAACAGTGAGGCGATTGGACGTTCTGTCGGGGGAGTCGCGATTCCATGGCCGGGGATTCCCGCACTGCCCCAGGTTTTCCCCCGACACCGACCAGACTATTCTGCCTAACGGCCGGGCACGCGCAGGTGACACAGCAGGCATTGGGTGGCGTTCCGGTCCGCCATCCGGCCGGCGTTGAAACCTGCCCCGTGCGGGTTCACTCCCCAGCCGATTGTAGAGTGACAGGTCAGGCAGTCGCGCTGGGCGTGACATGTGGCGCAGCTCTGCAGTCCCTGTCGCGCGGCTCGGCCGTGCTGGAGCAGCCATTGCGGCTGCGCGTTATGGAACGCCACGTCCAGCCGCCCGCGGCTCGCGAGCCCTGATTCGCGATGACAACTGCGGCAGAAGAGCTCCGTGTTGTGGCACGAAGAACACTGGGTTTCACGACCCCAGGAATCAGCGGCGTGTTTCTGAATGAAATTCGCAGCGTGAAAGCGGCGCGTGGCTTCGCCGGTGTGGCAGTTCGAGCAGAACTGCTGCTCGTGACACCCCGCGCACGACATGGATGACGAGGCTTCTGCCTTGTGATTCGACCGGAAGCTGGCATCGTGCACTCGCACCGGGCGCGGTGACTGTGAGATCGTGTCGGCTTCCGGTGGACTTGTCATCAACATCGCACGACGTCGCGTGGGGATGAGCTTGAGGGTGACGCCGGGTGCACCCCCGCGTTCGACCTGAGGCATCCTAGCGACTGTCGGATTGGCTGCGTTGATATGGCATGCGATGCAGCTCGGCCGCGCGTGACACGTGGCGCAACGGGCGGGGGTTTCGCGAGCCTGCGCGCCGTGCTCGCGAGTAAACGCGTCACGCCGATGATCAGCCGGCACCGGGTATGATGCCGGCTTCCCGGCCATGAGCCGCGCCACACGACTGTCTCGTGCCAGCGCAACAATGAGCGGTTGACTCGACGCGTTCACATGGCAGCGGGAACACGACTCGCGCGCATGACATGTCGCGCAGCTGGCCGACGACACTGGCGTGACGGGTGCGTGCGCCAGGGCGAAATCCGTCCGCTGGTGCGAAGGGGGCTTGGGCAATCCCGCGACCGCTTCCGTACTGAGACCGGTCGCTTGCGTAAGGGACACGTGACAGGTTGCACACCGGTTATCGTCACCCAGGTGTTCGCTGGCGCGATGGGTGTGACACGTCAAACACTGCGCGGGCGCCGCGCGGCTGACTTGCATGCGTGTGCTGTTCGCCACGTTATGGCACGTAGCGCATGCTCGACCCGTGGAATCCACCTGCCGCGCATGTTCGCTGTGCGAATAGCGAAGCAGGCCTGCCGGCTTCTGTGGACGTTGCCACGTGACGGCCCGGGCATCGGTACCGTTATGGCACTCGCGACACGAAGCTTCGGGCGGCATCGACGTCCGGGCATCTCCCGTGACGATCCCCGCGTGACAGCTTTCGCAGAGTGGAAAGAGACGTTCGTGTTTCTCATGCGGAAATGGATTGGCCGGTCCCCGTTGCGCCACCGCTCCCGTTATCGGGAGCGCTACTGCCAGCAGAGTGAAAATGAGCCGCTTCACTTCGCGCGCCGCCCAGACGCTGTCCTGCCAGCGTCGGTACCAGCCGTCCATTCGAGCCGCAGTGATGCGCGGCGCTGGCTCCAGTCTGGGGACGGCGCCCCGTTGCTCAGGTGATGCGAATACAGCGCGGCATCGGCGAGCAGGCGCAACCGACTCGTTATGCGTGTGCCGGCGTCGACGCGCAGCCCGGTCACGCGACCCGTCCCGATCCGGAATTCATAGATGTGCTGCAGCCCGCTCGCGGACACGCCGACCCAGCGGAAATCGTCAGGCATCCAGCGTGCGCCAGCCATAACATCGCTGCGTGATGCGCCAAACCCGATGTCGACGTCGTAGTCGGTGAACAGCAGCCAGCGTTCGGCGGGCGACCACTCTGCGCCTGCCCCCGCGCGCCATCCATCACGCTTGAGCGGAGTCGACTCCAGTCCGGCGTTGGTTTCGTCGTATCGCCGACGTGCGCCGCGGATGTCGACTGCGAGTGAGCCGCTGACGTTTCGCCAGTCCACCGCGCCGCGCAGCTCGTCGAATGCGACGGGCGAGAACGCACCCCAGATCGTCCAGGCCTCGAAAAATGGCCGGATCCGGCGCGCCTCCACGGAGGCAGAAACCCCTGCTCGCAACGCGCGCGCCAGGCGCAGGCGCGCGTCGTTCACCTCCTGGCCGCTGACGTCCCACGCCAGCGATCCATCCGCGGACACGCCGTAGAGCCGCCACACGCCGTCGACCGCGACGCGATCCGAATAGAGAGCCGCCCGATCCGCGCGAATGACGCGCTGCCACGTCGCACCAACGACGCCGCGCGTCGACACTGGCGCCCGTGCCGAAAATCCCACCAGCCATCCATGCTCGTCAGGCGGGAGATCGTCGAGAGAGCCTAACTGTGATCCGGCGATCGGCTCATTGAGTCCGGCGACCAGGCTCCGCCCGCCAAACGCCTCCAGCCTCGCGCGTCCGTACCGGAACTGGAGCGAGGCGCCATCGAAGTTGTGCACGCCAAGCCCGCCGACTGCCCACTGCCGGCCAAGGCGCGCAATGATCGGACCACGATCGACCTCCATCCACGCTTCGATGGCGTCGAAGGCGTCCGCGGCGCGCGGCCACAGCGAATCGCCACCGGCTACCGATCCACGGGCACGGACATGAGCCTGGAAGCTGATGCCCTCGCCAAATCCCCACGCCACAGCGCGCAGGTCCTGCACGACCGGGGCTACCATCTCCCGCGATCCCGAACTGCGAAACCGGCACACTGCTTCACCTTCGACGCACCGCACCAGGCGGCCGTCGTCGAGTACCCGATACGGCCCGGTACCTGTCGTCAGCCCGACCGGCACGCTGTCCTCGACCAGGGGCCGGAGGTCGACGGCCTGCATCGATGTCACACCAGTGATGCGAATGCCCTGCGCGAGCGCCGTACTGCTGCCTAACAAGAGGAGGATCGCCGCCGACTTCACGGGCGCGTACCACCGGTGCCGGTCCAGGCGCTCAGGTGACAAGGCGCGCATTCGCGGTCGGGCTTGTGCTCGCGTTGCTCCGCATGACATGCGAGGCAGGTGGCTCGCACCGGATTGACCGCAACACCGCGTTCCCGGTCATGGCAGCCGGACGTTGCGCATCCCGTCGCATGCACCTCGCGCGTGTGTGTGGTGCGCGCGGGCGGGTGACAGCTCGCACAGGTGGCTTCCGCCGTGTGGTGATTAGCGTGACACGACGCACAATCGCGCGCCACCTTCTTCTGCTTCCCGGCGGCATGACAGGTGCCGCACTCGAGGCTATCGTGGCGCGCATGCGCGAAGGGAAGCGGCCTGGTTGCGGGCTGCGGAAGGACGGTCAGCGCGAACAGTGTCGGCAGTTGCTTCGCTCCGCCTAACTCGGCAGCGGTGTGGCAGCGCGCGCAGTCGCGCGCGTATGCTGGATTGTCGTGATGGCACCCCTGGCAATCGCGCGCGACCGATGTGCGCAGGTCGCCATGTCCCGCGCGCGTGCTGTGGCAGGTCGTACAGGACAGCGCATTGTGTCGCGCGTGCTCGAATCGCGCCGAGTCGCGGCCCTGCGAAGGCGCGCGGGAACCGCCGGTGGTCAGCGTCGTTGGTGCCGCGGTGCCTCGCTGTCGACCCCTCCCGGCTGGTGCCGGCGACCGCGCCGACACTGCCTGACGATGAGGGGTGAACGATGCGGGCGTGAGATCGAGTGGGGGCCGCGCGTGCGGCGCTGGGACCACCAGGTCGCGGGCGCTGGTCGCCGGCGGTGCGACGCCGTCGCTGTTGCTGCCTGACGAGTTGATCGCAGGGTGATCCGGCGGTCGCGTGCGCACCGCGGGGTCGGAAATGCCCGTGTGACAACTGCGGCAATCCACCGCGTTGGCCTTCCAGGTGTGCGCGCCGTGACAGGCCCCACAGGTCTGGAGCCGGTGCCGGCCGAGGCTCCGGTGCATGGACGTCAACGTGTCGCTGCGCGTATGGCACCCCGATGTCGCACACGACTGGAATGCGCCCTGGGGCGTCGTCTGCACGTGCGGGTTGTGACAGCTTCCGCATTTTGCGCCGTGCGGCTCGTCCTCCGGGGCAAACTGACCAAGCCGCTCCCGCATCGCGTGGCATCCGAGACACTGCTGGTCTCCCGGTGTCAGCGCCGCACGCGAGGAATCGATCGGATTTCCCTCGGTGGCCGCCACGGTGAACTCGTGGCACACGACGCAATGCAGGTCGGTCTGCTGCGCCATCTTTCCGAGTTCGACTTTCACGTCGTCGTGACAGCCTGACTGGGCGCACGTTTCACCCACGGGCTTGAAGCGGTGCACCTCCTGCCCATGGCACGTGATGCACTCGATCTTCGACATCACCGGCGATCGTGGATTCAGGTGCACCTGGTGCCCCGCCGTCGCCGAGATGCGTTTCCAGGTGCTGTCGGGATCGCGCTGAATGTGGCATTCGGAGCAGATGACGTTAGGCACGCCCCGGTGTTCCGGGATCTTGTCCGGCCGTTCCGTGACCTGGACATACAGCTCCTTCATCGACGCGAAGATCGACTGCCGGTGGCAGTCGTGGCATCCCAGCTTTGCGTGCTCGCTCGTCCCGAATCGCTGGAACGGCTCCGCCATGATGTGACACCCCGAGCAGAACTCGTTCGTGTGCATCATGTAGTTCCACGACCAGCTGCCTGCGAAGGCGACTCCCCCCACCATGACCAGTGCGAGGGCGGCAAACCCCATCTTCCACGCCCGCGACTTCGCGGCAAACCAGTTGCGCAGCGCCACCCGGTTTCGCCAGGTGAGAACGGCGAGGACCAGCGCCACCGCAGCGGCGAGAAACACACCGCCGATCTGCACCCACTGCGGCACAGTGTTGAACAGGAACCTGACGACGTGGAGCGCTGGACTCGGCAGCGGACTCTCGACCGCGATCGAGTCCGTGCGGAGCGAATCAGCGACCTGTGTCCCTTGCTGCAGGACGGCAGCGATCACGGTTCCGGGTGCGCTCATGAGTGGCCTGTCCGAGACGACGGTCTAATCTGCCGAAAAACACCAAGCGGGTGAGACTTGCTGCTCACCCGCCTGGGTCTTGCCGATACTTCAAGGATCAGTGCGTCTGGGTGACGCGTACACGTTGAGCGTCCGCTGCGGTGGGCGCGAGTCCCGGCGGCAGCGGAATGCCGTACTCCTTGTTCAGTGCTACGCCGCTGTACCGAAGCAGCGCCCTGAGCATGAACGGATTATGCACCACTGCGCCCGGCATCTTGGCCATCTCCGAATTGAACTTGGCCCCGCGGCCGACGGTAACTTTGCCCGCGCCGAACTGATTGGCCGGCACCTGCGCAATCATCCCGTCAAGCAGCGTGATCAAACCATGGATGTCGCTTTCGGCGGACACGAACGCCGACCGTGCCGTGCTTTCCGTGTGGCATCCGGACGCGGAACAGCTCCGGAACGACCGCGCCGAAATGGTGCAGCTCTGGTTTGCCGTCGGCGCCCCGTTCGCGTCCACGCACGGGATCGGGAGGAATCGGTGGCCCACCACGCTCACCTGGAATTGGCCGGTCGCCTTGTCCGTGACGTTGTATCGTTGCACGTGACACGTCGCGCAGAGCTTCGGATTCCGTTCCGAACCATGCGTCGACTGCGTTTCTTCAAATGTCACGCCCGGCGGCCACCAACCCGCGGTACCGAACACCAGCGGACCGTGTGGGGCGTGCGGCGAATCGCGCGACTGCGACCAATCCGGTGTCGACCGTCTATTGTGGCACTTGGCGCACAGGTTGGTTTCCGGATCGCGTGAATCAACGGGGAACCTCAACTGATTCGTGTTCGGGGACCCGTGAGGGTCATGACACACCGCGCACGTGATGCCTTCACCGGTGGCAATCGTCTGCCCGGCACTCTTCTCGGTGAAGTTTGTGTTGACGCCCCAGTTCTCCAGGATTTTCTGACCGATGTGACATCCCTGGCACGCGGAACGCGGGCCAAATGCCACGTCAGGCGCCGTCGCGGTGGCGCCGTTGTACGCGCGAGTGTACGACGTCGCGTGGCGCGACGCGCGCCACTCCTCGACAAATGGATGGTGCGTGCCCGAGTGGCATTCGGCACAGCCGTTCGTGACGCCGGCGCCGGTGTCGGCATGTATCGAGGGCAGCATCTGGCCTCGCGCGGGCGCGGTCACATGCTCGAGACCCGCCCCGTGACAGCTCTCGCATTGCACGTCGTGATATCGCGCATCCGGCACGCCGGCGTAGCCGACGGCGGCGGTGGTCACTGCATTCCCCTTGTTGCTGACCGTATGGCACCCCTCACACGCCGCCTGCTTCCCGCTGCTCGCCTGGAGCGTGGCCCACGCGTCGGCATGGCCCGTCTGCTCCCACTTTGCCTGCTGGGTGACGTGACAATTGCCGCACGTTGTCCGGCTGGTCGTCTCGTCGTGGTAGCCGAGGAAGTTGGCGGCGGCGGCCGGCGGCGCGATAAAATTGGGTCCGTCGCGATAGACGATCTTTTCGTCGACGCAGGCCGAAGCGACCACCGACAGGAACAGGAACGCGAACGCTGACCGGATGCCATGAAGACCCGTCTGCCTGATCATGCGCCACCTCGTTAGCACTGCTTGCTGTTACAGTTGCCACTTACCGCATAACAAGTTGCCGCGTCGGACCGAACTGTGATAGGGCCAAAAACCCTTCCCGCGCGTAGGGCGGCCCCCGATAGACAAACTGGAAACACAGTACGTCAGCTGGCGGGCCCGGCGGCCCGGCCGCGTTTCTCATGGATGTGGATGCGGAAAACGATGGAACGAGAGGGCACCGGATCCTCTTCCGTAAACGCATCCGGCATCAGCGTCCGGATTGCCTCGACGGCACGTTCGTAATGCTCCGCCACGTCGGAAGAAAGGCCCTGCTCTACAACATAGACCGTGCCCTTCACCACCACGCTGCGCCAGTCGAAGAGACCATCCACCTCGTCGATTTCGAGCGCGACCCATGGGTGATGCAACAGCGTGGTCAACTTGCTGCCAGACGCCGTGCGCCCGTACATCGCTCCGTCAACGTACACGAAGTGAATGGGCTCGATGTCAACACGATCGTGAAATGAATACGCCATGCGTCCCACGTTATGGCGGTTCAACATCTCCTCGACCTCGTGAGGCGCGAGATCGCGAAAGACGACTCTCGAACCTTTTTCGTCGGCAAACTGCGCTCTTCTGTGCTTCATCGTCGCACCGCTTCCTGCTGGTGATTCAGCGTAAGAATGGTCTGGCCGCTTCCGTGCGCGATGCGAAGAACCCAGTCACGTCCCTTCGCATCGCGAAGGATGTCTATCGACTTTATGTCACCAATACTTCGAGTGAGATGGTGAGCGGTGCCCTGGAAGTCCCCGACCATGATCTCGACGCGCTGATCGTTATGATCGAAGGCCACCCCGAGCAGTGGATAACCGGATTCCTGCCCCTGCGCGCCGAGTGCAGGATCGTCGACTTCGATCGAGGTCGGTCGTCCGAGGTTCCGTTTGCTGAATGACTCGAGGTCACTCGCCCAGCAATTGCGAGGAATCAGGCTCTGGTTCTGCTCGAGCAGGGTGTAAGGCACGTCGAGGTGGTCACGAGCTCGAACCACCAGAACGGCGCACGGCACTCCGCGAAGGAGACCGCGCGAGGTGCTGCCCATAACGAGGCGGTCGATGAACCCGGCGCCCCTGGTACCGGTGACGATCAGGTCGACATCGTTTGACCGGGCATAGTGGAGAATCTCGTTCGATGGCTTTCCCGCGAGCGACACGGACTCCACCGAGACACCCGGCCGCAGCGCGAGTTCGGTGTTGACGCGTTCGAAACCGGGCTCGATGTCTTCACGCAGGACCGGCACCCACGGAGCAAACTGTGGTGGAATTTGTGCGGAGGTCGGCGACACGTGCACTACGGAAACGCGTGTCACTGTCGGAAAGAGCTCGAGCGCCGTTCGCGCGGCGACAACACTGGCCGGTCCGAAATCGGTGGCGACCAGCATATGCCGCGGCGCGGTACCGTAGCCCTCGGGGACGACGAGTAACGGCGTGCGCGACAGGTGCAGGGTCCGTAGCGACGTTTCGCGCGCGAACAACCGATCGACCAGGCTGCGGTGCCTGACGCCAAGTATCAGGAGCCGCGCGTTTGCTTCGGTGGCGGCGCCCACGATCTCACGCGCCGGGTCTCCTTCGCGAAGGTCAATCGTCCATTCAGCGCCGGATCCGGCGGCCTCGGTGACCAGCTCCCTGATGCGGACCAGCAGCTCCTCGCGCGCGCCGGCGGTGAGTTCCGGCAGCGAGGTGATCGCCGCGAACTCGTACACGAACACCGGGCTGGCCTCGAACACGGCGATGACGCGAACGGCCGCCCTGCTGCGTTTGGAGAGTTCGTATGCGGCTTCGAGCGCCGGCAGCGAAGACCGGTCGCCGTCGCTGGCGACGAGAATCGGTCCGTCCGCCAATGGGTGTACGCTCGTTTCGTTCAAGCGCATGTCCTCTCGCCGGATGCCAGGCATGGTGGACGTCATCGGACCCTCCAGGAGGCGCGCGCCTCGGTGATTTGTCCACCAGGGAATGTCCGTCGTCCGCGATTCGATCGGCGTCGGGGCAGGCCCGGAAGGTTGTGGTGAAATCCATTACGCCGCAGCAATGGACGTCGTCGAGTGTGGCTCGAGTCAGCGATAATGGGTGTTCCCCCGACGACGTGTTCCGTATCCGCCGACAGCGGCCGACCCGTATGCGCGTCATTCTGCGGTGTCCACCTCACGGGGGAGTTCGATGAACGCCAGCGATCTCATGACCGCCCATCCGCTCGCGGTGAATCCGACGGATCCAGTATGGAAGGCGGCGGAAATCATGAAGTACGAAGACATCGGCGGGATTCCCGTAGTCGACGCAGCGAGCAACCAGCTGGTCGGGATCATTACCGATCGGGATATCACCATCCGGTGTGTGGCTCGGCAGCACGGTGCCGGCTGCGCCGTCGGCGCGCACATGACTCCGCAGCCGCTTCGCACCGTCCTGGCCGACGCGGACGCCGAGGAGATCATCGCCAAGATGGAATCGACCGAATGCCGTCGCATCCCGGTCGTCGATGACCTCGGGCGCCTGATCGGAATCGTCGCCGAACGCGATCTCGCAATGAAGCTGGACAAGGCGGTCGCCATGCCCGCCCGCCGACGCATCAAGGCCGCGTCGCCTCGTTCCCTGGCTTCCGTAGACGTGTTGATCGAGCCGGCGTGGCCTGATGAGGTTCGCTGGTAGACGCGACCACCGCCTCACGCGCGCCAGGCCCTCCTACTCAAACACGTAGGTGCGCCCTGTAAGCTTGTGATCCGCGACCGCCGCAGCGATGTCACTGGTGGTCACGATCCCAAGTAACCGGTCATTCTCCATAACGAGTACGCGATGGATCGTGTGCTCGCGCATGTATTGCGCGGCAAACTCGACCGGCGTGTCAACCGTGAGGAAACAGACGACCTGGTTCATCGCTTCCTCCACGACGTGCTCCGCAAGAGCGTTCCACTCGGGTCCCTCGACGTTGCGTAACCGCTCGTTCATTCCCGGTCCCGCATCGTTCCACATCTCGTGGAAGAACGCTCCCGCGGGGTCATTGCCCTCGATCTCGTCAGGCTGCTCGGCATCTTCCTGGACAGCCTGCGGCTGGTCGGCGGGCAGGCCGGGAAGTTCCGCGGCGAAGAGCATCAGATCCGTAGCCGACACGACCCCCACCACGCGGTTTCCCGAGACGACGGGAGCCCCGCTGATATGACCCGATGCCAGGATGGTCATGGCATCTCGTATGGGAGTTTCGGGCCGCAGTACGGTCACGTCCGTCGTCATGATGTCGCGCAGTCGTAACACCTTTCCTCCTCGATCGGGCAAGGCGGGGAGCCGCCTGGCACTCCAAGAGTGCCAACGTTCACGCGCGGAGTTCATCGGATGAATCCCGGATATCGTGTCAGGGTGTTGCCCGATGTGCTGATCAACGGACAAGAGAAACGGTGGGGCCGCAACAGCCCCACCGTGGAAACACAACGCCCTGCCTCAGTGGAGCGAGAACGGTGGATACTCGTCATGAAGGAGCAGCAGATACCCTTCCACATTGGTCGTCCACCGCAGGACGCCGGTACCAAAGTCATGCAGCGCACGCGGCATGGTGCCGGTGATCAGCACCGTGAACCACGCGCACACAGAGGACACCAGCCACGCGCAGCCCAGCACCCACACCATGATCAGGTGCGGGATGACCATGATCATGCGGAAACCAACTGACACGCGGTCGCGGCGCACCGGAAAGTCGGGCAGCGTTATGCGCACCGGATACGCCCCGTCGCCAAATGGTGGGTACTCATCGCGCAGGAGGGCGACATACGCCGCTGCACGGATGCGCCAGCGCAGGTAGTACGCATTGAGCTTCCAGAGTTCCCGCGGCATGCGGCCGGTGAACACGATCGCGAACCAGGCGATCGTCGCGCATACCATCGCCACCACACCGAACACTCCACCGCCTCCGCCCCAGTCCATGCTGCGGTCGGAATCGGGAGAGAACAGCAGCGATAGCGCCAGCGCAGAAGGACCGCCGACCAGCACGAGATGTGGAATCGCCAGGATGATGCGAAACGCACTCGTCAGGCGATTGCGCTTCACCAGTGCCGGCGGGATAGAAACGCCGATCGGGTGCGTGCCGGCAACTGGCGCGGAATGAGCAATTTCATGTTGCATGATGACGTGCTCCGGGCACGGTGGCGGGCCGTGAAGCCCGCCACCGTTATTGTTCATCGACTAACGGAAGTGGTAAGCGAGACCGAGTGAGAGCCCGAAGTCGCTCCGGGTTCTCGACTTGATGCCGGGAAGCGCCGAGCGGAAGCAGAAGACGTTGTCGCGCCCCTCGAGTCGAAGCGCGGTACGATTGATTTCCAGCTCGACGCCAGCAGCTCCGTAACCGGCGGCGCATGTCCTGTCCCGAAGAAAATCATCGGAATACATGTAGGAGCGCGCCCCGCCGCCGACGCCGATGAACGGCTTGAACAACCACGCGCCGCGCAGTGGCTGCACTGCGTTCAGTTCGATCCCAACGTCGTACTGGAACATCTGGACGTCAGCGTCAGCTCCAGCGTACTTCGTCTGGCCGGGCACCCATCCAAAGGTGCCGAGCACATGGAACCAGGGGCGGAGTTCGAGCGCCGCTTGCACGCCGAGCAATGCCGCGCTTTCGAACAGATCGCGTTGCACGCCGGCCGGGATGTACGCGCCCGCGAAGGGGCGAATCTCGGGCCGCACGATCTCCTGTGCTGGCGCTGCCTGGTGGGCAATCGTCAGCGCGGTAAATGCCAGGATGAGTTTCCTCATGGCAACCTCCTGCTTTTGGCCCTGGGATCTCACGGGCTCGCGATCTGCGCTTCACGCTCGAGGGCCACTGCGCGCCCGCGCGCCGGGATCGTTCCCGACGCCCGGAGGATGTGGCGTTGCGCCTCATCCCGGACATGGGAACTCACCCAGGATCTCGTACGGAAAGGCCCGACACCAGCAGGATCAGAAGATTTTCACGCTGATGTAGCGCCGGGGATTCGCACGCACATCAGCGATCAGCGCGCGTAACTCGGCGATGGCTGCATTGCTGTTCACGTACAGCGAAGAGTCGCGGACCAGGAGCCCGGCTGTTCCGCGTCCGGAATTCACCGCGACAGCAATCGAGTCCACGGAGGCCAGGAATGCATCCACCTTCATCTGCGACCGGATCAGTCGTTCCGACACGGTGGACAGGTTTGCAGTCGCGGTGCGCAGCTGGCGCGCGGCGTCGTTCGCGTCGTTGACCAGGCGGCCCAGTTCACCGGAGGCGGTCGAAGAGTCAATCCGCTGCGATACCGCCAGCAGCAGTTCCGCCGCATGCGCCACCTGGTCCACTCCACCACGGACCTGTTTTGACGTGGTCTCGAGATGCCGCGACTGTTCACGAGCGACCTTCGCCAGCTCCGTGGACAGCGCCGAAAAATCGCGAATGGAACCGCGCAGTTCGCGAGCGGCAGCGGCATCGAACGCGACATCAACCCGTTCCGCAACCGCTGCCACATCTCCGGCGATGCGACCGGCGACCGCCGTCAGCTTCGCGATGTCGGGAAGCGTGGCACCGGGCAGGACGTCGCCGCCCTGGTTGGCTTCGCCCAGCTGCCGCAGGACTTCTTCGTCGCGTCCGACCGCGTCCCGCGCCGTCACCGTCGCCTGCCACTCCCCGAACAGGCTCGACTCGTTGAGCAACACTACTGGCTCGTCAGGCAGCCGGATCGCGGGGTCGAGCTTGAGGCGGACGACGACGAATCGTCCCTGCAGCTCCATCCGGTCTACTTCCCCGGCCTTTACGCCGCGCACCACGACGGGTGTGCCGATCCGCGCGCCGCCAACATCAATGAACCGCGCGCTGGCATGGACGTCAGCGCCCCCGATGCGCGAACCCTTCGTCCACATCACGCCACCAGTCACGAGCAGGAAGCCGCCGAGCATGGTCAATCCGACGGCAAAGTCGGTCGGGCGTCTCATGGCTCGTGTCCCAGCAACCAGAACGTCGCAAAGAGAGCATCCAGCACGAGGATCGTGACCGCAGAGTGGACAACAGCCGCTGTCGCGGCTGCCCCTACGCCTTGTGCGCCGCCGCGCGCTTTCATGCCGTCCATGCACCCGATCCAGGTGATGACCGTGCCGAAGCTCGCGGCCTTCACCAGGCCATACTGCACATCAAAGGTCTTGAAGAAGAGCCGAATTCCCTTCGTGAAATCGGCGGAGGTCAGATCGAGCAGCCAGGTCGAGCAGATCCAGCCGGCGGCAATACCGACGAACATCGCGATTCCGACGATGACGGGAAACATGATGGTGCCGGCAACGACGCGAGGCACGACCAGGTACGCGTGCGGGTCATACGACAGCGTTTCGAGCGCATCGATCTGCTCCGTGACGCGCATCGTGCCCAGTTCCGCGGCGATGTTGGCCCCGACCCGGCCGGCCAGCGCCAGGCCCGTCAGCACCGGGGCCAGTTCCATCGTGATGGTCTTCTCGACCAGCGTGCCGACGAAGTAATCCGGCACCGCGCCGGTGAACGAATAGCTGGCCAGCAGCGACAGCACGATGCCGGTGAACGCGGCCATGTACGCAGCGATGGGCAGCGAACGCACGCCTAACGACATCGCCTGCGGCGAGACCTGCGGCCACCAGGTGCGCACGTCGCGAACGGCGCTGATGGTGTCCAGCAGCGAGTGTCCCGTTTGCCCCAGGCCCTCGACGCGCTCCCTTCCCCAGCGCCCCAACGACGACACGGCGCGGAAGGACATGGCCGACGACCGCCACGGCCCCCGTTCCGACGGGGGCGAAACCGCAATCGAGGAAGCGTTGTGGGCCGATGTCATCCTGCCATGCCTGAGGACGTTTCTCGAGTTCATTATCCCTCATTCACAGGCACCATCGCCGTCGGCGAGTCACCCCGCGCGGAGTCCGGGAAACGATGACATCTCCGTGCGTGTCGCCATGCCTCGCACCTGGCCGGTATTACCGTGTGGCGACGCGGCGGCCCGCAGGGCATTGAGAATCACGGCGACGTCGATGCCTTCCTGCAGCAGCGCACCCGCCACGGGCGTCAGGTGACCCGTGGCCGCAAACACCATTGCGATGCCGCTCAACGACAACCCTACCCAGATGCTCTGTCGCGCCAGTCGCATTGTGCGCCGACTGATCGTAATCGCCTCGGGGAGACGGGAGAGTTCGTCATTCAGTATCAGAACGTCCGCTGCTTCAGCGGTCACGCCGCCACCATGACCCGCGAGCGCCACCCCAACCTCGGCCCGAGCAACGGCCGGCGCATCGTTGGATCCATCACCGACCATCATCACCGGACCTTCACGAGAGAGCGCGGCGACGCGCGCCATCTTCTCACCCGGAAGAAGGTCGCCCTCAGCCACGTCGATCCCAACGCGCTCGGCAATATCGTTCGCAATGGCGGCGTTGTCTCCCGACAGCAGAAGGATTTTGTGGAGGCCCAGTGCGCGAAGCGCAGTCACCAGTTCCGCCGCTCCCTGTCGCACCCGATCGGCAAATTCGATTGTTCCCGCGAACCGGCCGTCGATAGCCGTGTGCGCGTGAAGCGCATTGCCACTCCCGCCGGTCTCCAGTGGCGGCGGCTCACTGACCCGCGCCGAGATGTAGGCTCGCCCACCGATAGCGACGACGTGATCGGCCACGCGACCGGTCACGCCCTGACCGGCGTGTTCAACTACGTCAGTGGGGTGCGGCAGCTCGCCGCCTGCAAGCTGCGCGGCATCGACGACACTGTGCGCCAGTGCATGGCCCGAGTGCTGCTCCAACGCGCCCGTCAGGCGGAGCACTTCGGTTTCGGTATACGGAGGCACGGCGATGACCCGGGATACCAGTGGCCGGCCGATCGTCAGCGTACCTGTCTTGTCGAACACCGCCACGCGCACTCCACTCAGGCGTTCGAGCGCGCCGCCCGTGCGCATGATGATCTGGCGGCTGGCGGCGCGATTGATTCCGCCGATGATCGCGATCGGCGTCGCCAGGATCAGGGGACACGGAGTCGCCACCACCAGCACCGCCAGCGCGCGTGTCGGGTCTCCGGAGATCGCCCACGCGACGGCGCACGCCACCAGGGTGATCGGCGTGAACCAGACTGCATAACGATCGGCGAGCCGTTGGAGCGGCGACTTGCTTCCGGCAGCCGTCCGGACCAGTTCGACAATGCGGGCATATTGGCTGTGGGCTGCTTCCGCGGTCGCGCGGACGTGCAGGGCGCCGTCCACATTCGCGCTTCCGCTCATGATGGCGCTGCCCGGATTGACCCGCACCGGGATCGGCTCTCCGGTCAGCCTGGACGTATCGAGATGCGACGAGCCGATCGTGACGACGCCGTCGCACGGAACGAGTTCACCTGGTCGTACCAGAATGACATCACCAACACGCACCGTGGTGGCCTGAACATCCAGAATGCGACCAGCATCCAGTCGATGTGCGAGCCGGGGCGCATCATCCTCGAGCTGCTTGACCGCCCGCGAGGCGCGCCCTTCCGCATAACGTTCCAGCGCCTCGCCCCCGGTTTGCATGAGCACGACGATGAGACCGGCCAGCGGCTGCTGGAGCAGCAACGATGCAACGATGGCCAGCGTGGCGACGATGTCGGTCGCGAAGTGACCACGGGCCGCGCTGCCCAGGGTGCGCCAGACGACGGGCACGCCTGTCAGCAGTAATCCCGCGAACCATATCCGCCGCGGCCAGCCAGGAGTTCCCGCCAGGAGCAGTGTCACTCCGGCCAGCGCGAAAAGCGCGGTCACGAGCGGACTGGCAACGGTCCGAACGCGCCAGTTCAGCGCAGTAGTTGTCATACTGGATCATCCCTCGCTCTGCTCTATCTGTTCAGCGGAGAAACGGAGCGCGCACTGTCCGAACTCTACCCTCCGGAGTGCAGGGGATTCGCTGACAGCGGGTGCGGCATGCGGCCGATGCTCCACCGACTGCATAACGCCTACTCCTCACTCGGGCAATTGAACTGGGGTGTTTCATGCGAATCGCATCAATTGGATTGACGGCGCTGTTTCTCACAGCCTGCGCCCTGAATCCCGCTCCCGTCCCCATCGTTGGTGACTCCCGTGAGATCGCGAGCCTGGCGGGTGACTGGGATGGTGAATACGTCGGCCGCGACAACGGACGAAGCGGCAGCATCCTGTTTCGTCTCTCGACCGGGACGGATACCGCCCACGGCGACGTCGTCATGGTGCCGCGCCCGCCACGAGGATACCAGCCCGACGACGACGAGTCGCGCCTTACGCGGCAGCACCTCTGGGCCCAGAGTCGAGTGCTGTCCATTCGATTCGTGCAGGTGAGTGCCGGTGAGGTGAGCGGCGCCATCGAACCCTATCCGTCGCCGGACTGCACCTGCCAGCTGATCACCACCTTCCAGGGCGTGCTGCGCGGGAACCGTATCGACGGCACGTACACCACGCGTCACACCAATTGCGACATGCCAGCGGAGCAAGGCAAATGGTGGGCTGAAAGAGGCCGCGGTTGGTAAACCCGCTCTGAGCTCATGATCATCACAGCGGCGGGGAACGGCCGCTGTCAGCGAAAAACAGACACAAGTTCGGGGATACCCTTGCAGGCACCAGGGTCTGGAAATCCGACATTCGCGTTGCGATCCTGGACAGTGTTCCGGAATCGGATCCTTCCCGCAGGCTCTGTCGGAAGGAGGTCGTTCGGTAACTCGACCCCGAACGGCCGGATGTGCAATCGCTGGTCACATCCAGGCTTCGAGGTTTCGAGGCCCTGCGTCGAAATCGACGCAGATAACGATTGCCGGCAGGAACCGCGCCGCGCAGGTGTTGTGACCTGTGGCGACCCGGGGTCGGGCGAGACCACCGGCAATTACCGGCAGAGGAGGAGGATCCCCGCGGGAGGGGGGCAAGACCCGCGGGGATTCTTCCTGCCGCCCATTTCCGATCAGAACGCCGGCAGCCTAGCGATTGATGCTGCCTCCGACCACGTGCGGCGGCGCGGTGTGCGCGCAGGACGCCTGCGCCCATGTCAAGCGGCGAACGCCGACGATTCATCGGTCATTCGCTTACGCCGCATTGTATTCGTGATCGGCATCATACGCATAGCCGGGGAAACGCAGTCCACAAAGGCACTGTGGTCCCCGCCACGCGGAGAAAGAAAATGACAAGACTCATACCCACTCCACTCTTCGCCATGGAGCGCGAGCTGACCGAAGCCCAGAACCGCCTGCGTCGCCTCTTCGGCCCGGAGTTCGGATTCGAGGCACTCCCGATGACGGAACCGGTTGGCTGGGTTCCGAAGGTCGAGATCCTCGAGACCGAAAAAGAGCTCGTGTTCACGGCCGAGCTGCCCGGCATGGAAAAGGAGAACCTCGATATCAACTTCGAGAACGACGTCCTGACCATCCAGGGTGAGAAGAAGGAAGAAAAGGAAGAGAAACTGCCGGAGAAGAATGGCGGCCCGCGATATCACCTGTGGGAGCGCAACTACGGCGCGTTTCGGCGGACCTTCATCCTCCCGAAGACGGTCGACGTGACGAAGATCGTCGCCGAGATGAAGAACGGTGTGTTGACGATTCGCATGCCGAAGACGGAGATCGCCAAGGTGAAGGGCCACAAGATCGAGATCGTGGCCAAGTAGATCCCGCGACGTGAGAGGCACGCAGGGCCGGCCCGCACCGGCCCTGCGGTTTTTCGCCCATCGGCCACCTGATCCCGACCGCGTCGTAAGGGATTCCCCGTATCAGACCACGGGGAATGCTGATACTCCCGTCGCTGATCGCACCTGAACCTTCGCGCTGAAGCTGAACGAATGGCCCGGGGTTTCCACACACCGCTCTCGATGTCCCCGGGTGACACCTCGATCGGAGGCCGCCGCGAATGTTCAACCCCACCTCTCATCCGTGGGTTGGCGACGAAACGCTGGCTAAGCACCTCAAGCGCCGCGGTGTGTCGCGCCGCGACTTCCTCGAATGGTGCGGCTCCATGGGCGCCGTGCTCGGACTGAGCCAATCGCTGCTTCCGAAGATTGCCCAGCAGCTCGCTGCCTTACGCCGACCGTCGGTGATCTGGCTGCAACTGCAGGAGTGCACCGGCTGCGTCGAATCGGTTCTTCGCACAGCAGAACCGACCATCGGCGACCTCGTACTCGACCTGGTGTCGCTCGACTACCAGCACACGCTGATGGCCGGCGCTGGGACCGCGGTCGAGAAGGCGCTGGCCGACTCGATGGCGGCCAACAAGGGGAAATACGTCCTGATCGTGACTGGCTCCGTCCCCCTCAGCGATGGCGGCATCTACTGCACCATCGGTGGGCGCACCGCGAAGGAAATTGTTGAAGAAGCGGCGCGCGACGCTGCCGCGGTAATCGCCGTCGGCGCGTGTGCGCACTGGGGCAGCGTCCAGGCGGCACGTCCCAATCCCACCGGCGCGGTTGGCATCAACAAGGTGATCACCGACAAGCCGGTCGTGAACATCGCGGGGTGCCCTCCGATCGGCGACGTGGTCACGGCGACGATCGTGCACTTCCTGACGTTCGGGCGGTTGCCGGCAATGGACAGCGAAGGTCGTCCACTCTTCGCGTACGGCAAGCGGATCCACGATCAGTGCCCGCGCCGCGCGCACTTCGATGCCGGCCAGTACGTCGAGATCTTCGATGACGAAGCGGCGCGGAAGGGCTGGTGCCTCTACAAGGTGGGGTGCAAGGGGCCGGCGACATTTTCGCCATGCCCGATCTTCCTCTGGAACACGCGCACGAGCTGGCCCATCGGCGCCGGCCATCCCTGCATCGGCTGCACCGAGCCGTTCTTCTGGGATACCATGACTCCGTTTTACGGCCGGCTGCCTAACGTCGCCGGGTTCGGCATCGAGAGCAAGGTGGACCTCATCGGCGCCTCACTGGCGATCGGTGCCACCGCCGGCGTGGCGGCGCATGCGCTGGCTACGGGACTCTACCAGTTGCGGCGGAACAGGGCCGCTGCGGCACCAGACACCGCGGCCGCGGCTCCGCCGCCCGTTGTCGCCACCACGAAGAGCGAGGACTGACGCATGGCCGCCACGCGAGTGGTTGTCGACCCCATCACCCGGATCGAGGGGCACCTCCGGATCGAGGCGCAGGCCGACCAGGGGCGCATCACCAATGCCTGGGCGACGTCGACGCAGTTCCGCGGGATCGAGATCATCATGCAGGGCCGCGACCCTCGCGACGCCTGGGCCTTCACCCAGCGCATCTGCGGCGTCTGTACCGTGGTGCACGCCGTCGCGTCCTGCCGCGCCGTCGAGGACGCACTGGGCATCCAGATCCCGCCTAACGCGAACCTGATCCGGAACCTGGTCCACGGGATGCAGTTCGTGCAGGATCACGTCATCCATTTCTACCACCTGCACGCGCTCGACTGGGTCGACGTGACCAGCGCCCTCAAGGCCGATCCGGCCGCGACGGCGCGGCTGGCGGCCAGCCTCTCTCCCTGGCCCAACAACTCCGCGACCTGGTTCCGCGAAGTGAAGGAGCGCGTGGCGAAGTTCGTCGCCTCCGGACAGCTCGGCATCTTCACCAACGGCTACTGGGGACACCCGGCGTACAAGCTGCCGCCGGAAGCCAACCTCATGGCGGTGGCGCACTACCTCGAGGCGCTTGACTGGCAGCGCGACGTCATCCGGCTCCACACGATCTTCGG
Organism: Gemmatimonadaceae bacterium; assembly: GCA_035646395.1. Lineage (GTDB taxonomy): Bacteria > Gemmatimonadota > Gemmatimonadetes > Gemmatimonadales > Gemmatimonadaceae > JABWBJ01. Next base: position 20,341 of record DASRPK010000029.1, read on the forward strand.
CGGCAAGAATCCGCACCCGAACTTCCTCGTCGGCGGCATGGCCTCGGCCATCAACCTCGACGGCACAGCGACCATCAATGCCGAACGGTTGACCGACATCCGCGACATGATTACGCGGGCGCAACGGTTCGTCGAGCAGGTGTACTTCCCGGACCTGATCGCCATCGCCTCGTTCTACAAGGACTGGGCGGCCATCGGCGGCGGCGTGAAGAACTACCTCGCCGTGGGTGAGTTCCCGGAAGGCAACGTCAACGAATACGACAAGCTCTACCTGCCCCGAGGGATCATCCTCGACCGTGACCTGAGCACGGTGCATCCGTTCGATCCGGCGAAGATCAAGGAGTTCATCACCAGTTCCTGGTACGAATACGAGCAGGGCGACACGACCGGGCTCCACCCGTACGAAGGGGAGACGAAGCCGAAGTACGACGGGCCGCCCACTCCATGGAAGTACCTCCAGGACGAAAGGAAGTACTCCTGGTTGAAGTCGCCTCGCTACGACGACCTGCCGATGGAAGTCGGGCCGCTCGCACGCATGCTCGTCGCCTACGCGTCCGGGCACGAAGAAGCCCGCGCCCTCATCGGCGACGTGCTGGGCAAGCTCAATGTCGGCCCGGCCGCGCTCTATTCTACGTTAGGCAGGACCGCGGCCCGTGGCATCGAAACCGTGCTGCTGGCGCGCCGGATGAACACCTGGTACGACGCGTTCGTGAACCGGATCAAGAGCGGCGACACGCAGACGTTCACGAAGGACAAGTGGGAACCGGAGAGCTGGCCCGCGCAGGCGCAGGGGTATGGATACCTCGATGCCCCGCGCGGCGCCCTGGGCCACTGGGTGCAGATCGAGAATGGCCACATCTCGCGCTACCAGTGCGTGGTGCCGAGTACCTGGAACGCAGGGCCGCGCGACCCGCAGGGCATCGCCGGCCCGTACGAAGCCGCGCTGACCGACAATCATCCGCTGGTCGATCCGGAACGGCCGATCGAGATCCTGCGCACCATCCACTCGTTCGACCCCTGCATGGCGTGCGGCGTGCACGTGCTCGATGCGTCAGGCCGGCTCGTCACGGAGGTCAAGGTGCAATGACCGCGCCCCCGGCACGCCCGCCGCATCCGCATAACGAGCCTAAGGCGATCGGGCTCGTCGAGTACCCGCGCGCGATTCCGCCCGCGTCGGGCGAATACGAGTGGGTCTACCTCTGGGAGCGGCCCCTGCGCGTGATGCACTGGCTGGCCGCGCTCTCGCTCCTGGTGCTGGTCGTGACGGGCCTCTTCATCGGCAGGCCCTACTTCGTGCCGAGCGGCGATCCGGAATCCGCATTCCTGATGGGCTGGATGCGGTTCGTCCACTTCGTTGCCGCCGCGGTGTTCGTCATGACGGGGATCGTTCGCGTCTACTGGCTCTTCATGGGGAACCGCTTCGAGCGATGGCCGGCGCTGTTCCCGCTGCGCCGCCGGGATCTCCGCAACCTGGTGAAGGTCGTGAAGTTCTACCTCATGATCCATCCGGAACGCGCGCCGCATTACCTCGGCCACAACCCGCTGCAGCAGCTTTCGTACACCGGGATCTATCTCTCCGCGGCGCTGTCGGTGATCACCGGCTTTGCGATGTACGGCCAGGCGGATCCCGGGGGATTCTTCTACGTCACGTTCAACTGGGTGAACACGTTGTTAGGCGGCCAGCCGATCGTGCGCTTTCTCCATCACGTGCTCACCTGGGTCTTCCTCACCTTCATCCCGATCCACGTCTACCTGGCGCTGCGTGCCGACGCCGTCGAACGCACCGGCACGATCTCCTCGATCATCAGTGGCGGCCGGTTCATCCCCAAACATGAGGAGTTCGTCGATGATGACCGCTGACCACCCACGAACCGTCGTGCTGGGCCTCGGCAACCTGCTGATGGCGGATGATGGCGTCGGCCTGATCGCACTCGCGCGCCTCGAGGAAGAATGGTTCGTGCCTCGCGATGTGGAGCTGGTGGACGGTGGCACGTGGGGCATGAACCTCCTGCCGGTCATCGAGAAAGCAGATCGTGTGATTTTCCTCGACGCCATCGACCTGGGTGATCCACCAGGGACGCTGATCCGGCTGGAAGATGAGGAGATTCCACGCTTTCTCGGCGTGAAGCTGTCCCCGCACCAGATCGACCTTCGCGAGGTCCTCGCCCTGGCCGAACTGCGTGGCACCCTGCCGGGCGAACTGGTCGCGTTAGGCATCCAGCCGGCGCGTGTCGAGCTGTCGACAACGCTGTCGCCGGTGGTCGAGGCCCGCCTCGATCAACTGGTCCACATGGCGGCCGAGACGCTCATGAATTGGGGCTTCGGCGTCTGTCGCTGGTCAGACCACGGCAGGAGGACACGGCATCCCGTACCGCGTGCTGGATCTTCGCGGCGACCATCTCCCGTCTCCCACCTCCCATCTCCCATCTCCAGTCATGCATGAGCTGAGCGTGGCCCTCGAGATCTGCCGCATGGTGGAGGAGCGCCTCCCCCTGGGTCGGACGCGCGACGTGCGCCGCGTCGGCGTCATCGTCGGCGATGATGCCGGACTCGAGCCAGCCAATCTCTCCTTTTGTCTCGATGCACTGCTCCTGCAACCGCCCTTCGGCTCGGGCCACACCGTCGTGACCATGTGCCCGGGTGACACCCTGCGCGTCGACTACTTCGAGGTGGACGATGACAATCCGGACGATTGAAGTGCGCGAGCGGGTCATGGCGAAGAACGACGAGCTGGCCGCCGAAGTCCGCCGCCGCCTCGCCGAACATGACATCACCGCATTCAACCTCGTGTCATCCCCCGGGTCGGGGAAGACGCTGCTGCTCGAGCGCACGCTCGCGACGTTAGGCGAGGAGCTGGGGATCGCCGTGGTCACCGGCGACGTGCAGACGCAGAACGATGCCGAGCGGCTCGCGCGCCACACGACGCGGCTCGTGCAGGCAGTGGTGACGGGGGGCGCGTGTCACCTCGACGCACGCCAGGTGCTCGACGCCCTCGATGCCATCGACCTCGCAAACACGCACCTGCTGTTCGTGGAGAACGTCGGCAACCTCGTGTGCCCGGCGAGCTGGGACCTCGGCGAAGCCGCCAAGGTCGTGGTCTTCGCGGTCACGGAGGGCGAGGACAAGCCCCTCAAGTATCCGAAGATGTTCCGGGAATCGCGGTATGCCGTGATCAACAAGGTGGACCTGCTCCCTTACGTGCCGTTCGACATCGAGCGCGCAATCGACAACGCCCTGCAGGTCAATCCGGAACTGGAGTTCTTCCAGACTTCGGCGCTCACCGGCCGCGGCCTGCACGAGTGGTTCGACTTCCTTCGCTGGAACACGGCGCTCCTGGCGTCGGTGCACTGAGTCATGTGTAGCGAAATACCTGACAGGGGCCCTGCCATGGCCGTGAGCGCCGCGAAACGCGTGCGCGTGGATGGTCTGGTGCAAGGTGTCGGCTTCCGTCCCTTCATCCACCGCCTCGCTCTCCGGCACGAGCTCGCCGGCTGGGTGCTCAATACGAGTGGATCGGTGGACATGCATCTCGAAGGTGCGTCGGCGGCGCTCGATCGGTTCCTCATCGATCTCAGAGAGAGCGCGCCTGTGCTGTCGCGGATCGAGACACTCGTCGCCCTGGATGTAGCGCCCGAGGGACTCACGTCCTTCGAGGTGCGTGTCAGCGCGAGTTCCGCCAACACTCGGCTGCCCGTTTCGCCGGATGTCGCGATGTGCGCGTCCTGCGTGCGCGAACTTCTGGATCCCAGGAACCGGCGGTTCCGGTACCCGTTCATCACCTGCACGGACTGCGGGCCGCGGTTCACGGTCATCGAATCGATGCCGTACGATCGCGAGCGCACCACCATGCGCGCGTTCACGCAATGCCGCTCCTGCCTGCGCGAATACAACACGCCCGGCGACAGGCGCTACCACTCCGAGACCAATAGCTGTCCCGAGTGCGGCCCGTCGCTCTGGCTCGAGCGGTCAGGAGCGAGGGACCATGTGGCGAATGGCGACTATGCCCTGACCACGGCTGCCGAGTTCTTCTGGCACGGCGGTATCGTGGCCGTTCGCGGCCTCGGGGGATTCCAGCTTGCGGTGAACGCCACCGACCAGGCTGCGGTCGCCAGACTTCGCGAGCGAAAGCACCGCGAGGCCAAGCCGCTGGCGGTGATGGTCGAAACGCTCGACGACGCCAGGCGCATCGCCGAAGTGACGCCGCACGAGGCGGAGTTGCTGGTGTCGGCCGCCGCGCCGATCGTGACATGCCGGTTGCGCGCCACCGGACGTGACCTGGCGCCTAACGTTACGCCCGGTCTGGCACACGTGGGGATCATGCTCGCGTATACACCACTGCACCTGCTGCTCCTGAGAGCGGCCAATGTGCCGCTGGTCATGACCAGCGGCAATCGGAGCGAGGAACCGATCGCGACCAGCATCGAGGAAGCGCGCGAACGCCTCGGGTCGATCGCGGACGCATTCCTGTTCCACGATCGCGAAATTGTCGCGCGCTACGATGACTCCGTCGTTCGTGTCGTCGATGATGCGCCAGTGTTCCTGCGTCGTGCCCGCGGGTACGCCCCACTGCCTATCGACCTGCCCGTCGAGTCCCCGCGCCCATTGCTTGCGGTAGGACCGCACCTCAAGAACACGTTCACGCTCCTGCACGGCCGGCGCGCCTGGGTCAGCCAGCATATCGGTGATCTCGAGAATATCGAAACCCTCGAGCACTTTCGCGCCGCGCGCTCGCGATTCGAATTCCTGTTCCATATCCGCCCTGAAGCGGTCGTGCACGATCGCCATCCGGGCTATCTCTCGACGCGCCTTGCCCTCGCGTCGGAGCTCGATACCATCATCGCCGTCCAGCACCATCACGCCCATATCGCCGCGGTGATGGCGGAGCACGGGCGAACCGATCCGGTCATCGGCGTCGCGTACGACGGAACCGGCTACGGCGATGACGGACATGTCTGGGGCAGCGAGATACTGTACGCCGACCTCGCCGGCTATCAACGACTCGGCCACCTTCGTTATGCACCCCTGCCCGGCGGCGATGCTGCCGCGCGGGCGCCGTGGCGCGTCGCCCTCGGCTACTTCTCCCTCGGCGCCGGCGGACCGCACGAAGCTTTACCCGCAATGCGCGATGTGGACGGCCTGGAGCGCGCACTCGCCGAGCGACAACTCGAGCGCGGGCTCAATTCCCCGCTCGCGTCGAGCATGGGCCGGCTGTTCGACGCCGCTGCCGCGATACTCGGCGTACGCTATCGCTCGCGGTACGAGGGGCAGGCGGCGATGGAACTCGAGGCGCGCGCCGCGGATCACCAGGGACGAATCCTTCCGTACTGCCTGACGAGCGAAGCGACCGGCTGGGTATTCGACCCACTGCCGCTGCTCAGCGCCCTGGCGACGAGGGCCGCCATCGGTGAGAACTCCGGCGTCCTCGCCGCCAGCTTCCATGAGACCGTCGTCGCCGCGACTGCGGAACTGGTCCGGAAAATTGCCGATGCTTCCGGGTGCAGGACGGTAGCACTCGGCGGCGGTTGCTTTCAGAACGCGCGGCTTCTGACCTCGATGCGACACGCCTTGCACCACGATGGATTCGAGGTGCTCGTCCCGCGCCAGCTCGGCCCGAACGACGGCGCCATCAGCGTCGGCCAGGCGGCAATCGCTGCCGCGCTGCTGTCCGGCCAGAGCAGCACCGCGCGGCTTTCGCGCGGCGTCAACGTGACCCTCGGAGGGTAGACCAATGTGCCTCGGCATTCCCGGACGGATCATCGAACGCCGCGACGATCGTGGCCTGCCGATGGGCGTGGTCGATTTCGGGGGCGTGCGTCGCTCCTGCTGCCTGGCGTATGTGGACGACCAGGTCGAAGTCGGCGACTACGTCATCGTCCACGTCGGTTTCGCGATCTCGAAAGTGCAGGAGGAAGAAGCGCGGCGGACCTACGAGTCGCTCCGCGAAATGAGCCAGCTCGATGAGCTCGACTGGATGCGCGAAACCGCAGACCTGGGACTCTCAGCCTTCGAAAAACCGGTCGCACCACGTGGAGGCACCGCGTGAAATACCTCGACGAGTACCGCGACGCAGCCATCGTCAGGTCGCTGGCCGCACGCTTGCGTCGCACCGCGACGCGCCGCTGGGTGTTGATGGAAGTCTGCGGCGGCCAGACGCACACTATCGTCAAGCAGGGACTCGATGAACTCGTAGGTGACGCGGTCGAAATGATTCACGGGCCGGGGTGTCCGGTCTGCGTGACCCCGCTCGAGCAGATCGACAAGGCGCTCATGCTCGCCGAGCGTCCTGATGTCATCTTCACGTCCTTCGGCGACATGCTGCGCGTTCCGGGAAGCGACTGCGACCTGCAACAGGTGCGGGCGCGCGGCGGAACAGTGCGTGTCGTGTATTCGCCACTCGACGCACTCCAGCTGGCGATACGCACGCCCGACAAACACGTCGTCTTCTTCGCGGTCGGTTTCGAGACCACCGCACCCGCAAATGCCATGGCGGTGTGGCGGGCTCGCGAACTGGGCGTCAGGAACTTCAGCGTGCTCGTCTCGCACGTCACGGTTCCACCGGCGATGACCGCGCTCCTCTCCGCACCCGACAACCGCGTGCAGGGCTTTCTCGCCGCCGGCCACGTGTGCACGGTGATGGGGTGGAGTGAATACGAGCCCATCGCGGCACAGTACCGCGTCCCGATCGTGGTCACCGGGTTCGAGACCGTGGACATCATGGAAGGGATGCTGATGGCCGTGCAGCAGCTCGAAGAGGGACGCTTCGAGGTCGAAAACCAGTACGTGCGGTCAGTCACGCGCGACGGAACAGTTCCGGCACGCCACCTTGTCGCGCAGGTGTTCGAGCTGGTCGATCGGAAGTGGCGCGGCATCGGCGCGATCCCCCGCTCGGGGCTTGGGCTGAGGCCCGAGTTCGCCGACTTCGACGCGGAGTTGCGCTTCGGGCTGGGCGATATCGTCGTGGACGAACCGGCTGAATGCCATGCTGGCGACGTGTTGCGCGGAAAGCTCAAGCCGTTCGAATGCCCTGCCTTTGGCACGTTATGCACGCCGAGTCGCCCGTTAGGCGCGCCGATGGTCTCGTCGGAGGGGGCGTGCGCTGCCTACTTCAACTACCGGCGACTCGAGCGGCGAAGTGAACAACCGGACGTGGTGGCTGTGGCCACGGAGCAGTCCTTATGACGACGATTGCCTTTGCAGCCGGTGCGACCTGTCCGGTGCCGCTGGTCGCCACGGAGCGGGTGCAGCTTGGCCATGGTTCGGGTGGTCAGATGAGTGCCGCGCTGATCCGCGACCGCTTCCTGCCGCTCCTCGATAACCCGGTACTCCGGCAGCTCGGTGACGCCGGTGTCGTGCCCGTGCACGGTGGTGAGATCGCGATGTCCACTGACACGTTCGTCGTCAGCCCCCTCGAGTTCCCGGGCGGGAACATCGGGTCGCTGGCGGTGCACGGTACCCTCAATGACCTGGCGATGATGGGCGCACGACCGCTGTTCCTGTCGACTGGTTTCATCCTGGAGGAAGGGCTGCCGTTCGAAGTGCTGGATCGCGCCATCGCGGCGATGGCCAACGCAGCCCTCGAAAACGGCGTCACCATCGTTGCCGGCGACACGAAGGTGGTCGAGCGCGGCCGTGCCGACGGGCTTTACGTAAACACCACCGGCGTCGGTATCCTCGACCCGCAGTTCCGGCCACGTCCCGATGCGGTGAAGCCCGGTGATGTGTTGTTGATCAGCGGCCCGATCGCGCAGCATGGCATGGCGATCATGTCGGCACGCGAAGGGCTCGAGTTCGAGTCGCAGATCGAGAGCGACAGCGCCTCTCTCGTGCCCCTGGTCGAGCTGCTCCGTCATCGGGTCGGCGGCGCCGTGCGCGCGCTCCGCGATCCCACGCGCGGTGGAGTTGCCAGCGCGCTGAACGAACTGGCAGTGGCGTCCGGCATCGGCGTGTTGCTCGAGGAATCCGCTGTCATCGTGCCCGCTTCCGTCGCCGCCGCGTGTGAGATGCTCGGGCTGGACCCATTGTATGTCGCCAACGAGGGAGTCCTGGTTGCGTTCGTCGCTCCCGACGCGGCCGATGAGGCACTGGCTGCGTTGCGGTCGCACCCGTTAGGCAGCCAGGCGACCATCGCGGGCCGCGCGGTCGTCGAAAACTCCGGGCTCGTGGTCTACTGCACGCGCCTTGGGTCGCGACGGGTGGTCGACATGCTGCCCGGTGACCAGTTGCCGAGGATCTGCTGAATCATGACGGGATGGCTCGGGCTGCTCACTTTTGGGCTGTTGTTTGGCGTCAGGCATGCCCTCGACCCGGATCACGTCATCGCGATCGCAACGATTTCTGCGCGTACGCCTTCCATGAGGAGGTCCGTAGGCGTTGGGGCTGTGTGGGGGCTTGGGCATACCATGACCATTCTGGCCCTTGGCGGCACGATGGTCCTCTTCCGGGCTGTCATCTCCGCGAGAGCCGGCATGGCGATGGAGTTCGCCGTTGCACTGATGCTCATCGGACTCGGGATCGCGAACCTGTTGAGCGCACGACACCTGGAACCCGCGGCTCCGTCACCGCTGCGCCCCTTCATTATAGGAATGGTGCACGGGATGGCCGGTTCGGCCGCCCTCGCCGTGCTGGTGCTCGCTACCATAGACGACTCTGCAACAGGGCTGCTCTACCTGCTGCTCTTCGGCGTCGGCACGATCGCAGGAATGATTGCCGTTACGAGCGTCATGACGTTCCCGATGGGCGTGGTGTCAGGCCGGACTGCCGCCTCCCGTCGCTGGCTCACAGCCGCGTCGGGACTCGCCAGCGTTCTCTTCGGCGTTCTCATGGTGCACGGCCTGGGCGGGCCGCTGGCACTGCTGGCCGCTGACTCACACCTCATCCCCCGTTAGGCGCCAGGGAGGACGCTTACCATGCGACCCACGCGAGCTTTGCAGTTCATTCTCGGGCTCAGCTTGTTTGGAACCATCTTCTCGGGTGTACTCTCGTATCGAGAGCTCTTCGGACACACAGCCATGAGTTGCCCGGCACCCGGCGCGCCCGGGACCGTTTTCGGCTATCCCGCGTGCATTTACGGCTTCTTCATGTACGTCGCCGTCGCGGCGATCGCGACGGCCGGACTTCGGGGAGCGCGGAAGCAGCATCAGGCGCCCGGCAACGTGGCGTTTCGGGGGGTGTGATCGTGACGACGCTACTGGATCGATCAGTTTCCCTCGCCATCCGTGAGGCTGCCCATCGCCTCGCCGGATCCAGCGAGGACTTCGCGCCGCTGATGGCCCGGATCGGTGACGCCCGCTTCGTGCTGATCGGCGAAGCGTCGCACGGAACGCACGAGTTTTATCGCATTCGCGCCGCCATCACCAAGGAACTCATCCTCAGGAAAGGATTCACCGCGATCGCCGTCGAAGCAGACTGGCCCGATGCCTATCGCGTGAATCGTTATGTCCGTGGCCGGGACACGGATCCCGACGCCGAGCGGGCGCTTGGCGGTTTCCAGCGTTTCCCCCAATGGATGTGGCGGAATGCGGACGTCCTCGACTTTGTCGGCTGGCTGCGATCGCATAACGAGTCTGTCGCGGACGAGCGCAAGGTCGGCTTCTACGGCCTCGACCTGTACAGCCTGCATGCCTCGATGGAAGCGGTGATCTCCTACCTGCGCAAGGTCGACCCGCGTGCCGCGGAGCGCGCCGCGCTGCGGTACGGCTGCTTCGACCGGTTCGGTGAGGATCCCCAGGAATATGGCTACGCAGCGACGTTAGGCATGTCGGACAGCTGCGAGCGGGAAGTGGTCGCCCAGCTCCTCGACCTGCGGGCGTCAGCCGAGAAGTACGCCGGTACCGATGGACGCGTCGCACTCGATGACCTGTTCTTCGCCGAGCAGAATGCCCGGCTGGTGGCGAACGCCGAGCGGTACTACCGGGCGATGTTCGGCAGCCGGGTCGCCTCGTGGAACCTCCGTGACCAGCACATGGCCGATACGCTCGAGGGACTGGAACGGTTCCTTGGACGCGAGGGAACGGCGCCGTCCATCGTGGTCTGGGCGCACAACTCCCACCTCGGCGACGCCCGTGCCACGGAATTGGGCGATGGCGGAGAGCTGAACGTCGGCCAACTCGTCAGGCAGCGGCATGGTGAGTCGGCGGTGCTGATCGGCTTCAGTACTTATACCGGATCCGTCACTGCCGCGTCGGACTGGGACGAACCCGCGCGGCACATGACGGTGCGTCCGGCCCTTGCTGGCAGCTACGAGCACCTCTTTCATGAAGTCGGCATACCGAACTTCGCACTCGACCTCGGCCACCCCTCCGATGCGGTGGCAGGCCTGGAGTCGGCGCGCCTGCAACGCGCCATCGGGGTGATCTATCGGCCGGATACAGAACGGATGAGCCACTACTTCGAGGCCCGGCTTCCGGACCAATTCGACTTCATGCTGCACTACGACCAGACGCGCGCCGTCGAACCAATGGAACGAAACCCACTCTGGATCCGCGGCGAGGTGCCGGAAACCTGGCCAACGGCGCTATAAACGGGCGGTAATTGTTGACATACGACCGGAATCACGGCGCGGCGCAAACCGCGCCATTGTTTTTTGTTCAATAGATTTCTTCCTTCCCGCTTCCTGCTTCCTGCCTCCTGCTTCCTGTTTCTCACCAACCAATGCCCGACCTCTCACCGTTCGCCACGCAGGGCCGGTTCATCTTCGGGCAGGGGAAGCGTTGGCTTGCCGACCTCACCGATGACCACCTCGCGCTCGAACCAATTGCGGGGACGAAGACGGCTGGCTGGCTGGTCGGACACCTTTCAGTCACGGGCGATTTCGGCCGTCGGATCTGCGGACTCCAGTCGATCTGCCCGAAGGAGTGGCGCGCGCTGTTCAATCCGGGAACGTTCCCGTCCCTGGACCGTGCGGTGTATCCGCCGATGGAAGAGCTCCGTGCCACGGCTACGGCAGTCTACAAGGATTTTTTCGCGGCTGGCCCGGAAGCATCCGCTGAAGTACTGGCCATGCCGAATCCCTACACGCCGGCGTTAGGCGCTTTCCCCACGTCGGGTGACTTTGCGGCGTACCTCATGACCGGGCACCTCGGGCATCACTTCGGCCAGTTGGGCAGCTGGCACGCTGCCGCAGGCCTGCGAAACCTCGCCCAGCGGCTTGCCGACTGAGGCAGTCGTGACGCAGTCACCGGCAGCAATCCTGTTCGATCTCGACGGAACGCTGGTCGATTCCATCGAGCTGATTGTTGCCGCGGCAATGAACGCATTTGCCTGCCGGCCCGGCCCCTGTCCATCGGAAGCCCAGATCCGTAGCACCATTGGTCGTCCGCTGCCGACGACTTTTGGCCCATGGCTGGTTGATGACGACGACCTGCCGTTCCTGATCTCGAAGTACCGCGAATACCAGCTCGAGCACCACGACCGCCTGACGAATGCTTACGACGGCATCGTCGACGCCGTGTCGGCGCTGCACACCCTGGGTCATCCGATGGGCATCGTCACCAGCAAGGTCGGCTTCATGGCCGAACGGGCGTTGGTGCACACGGGCCTTGCGTCGTACATGCGGTGCATCATCGCCTCAGACTCCACCGAGAAACACAAGCCGGACCCGGAACCCGTGATCGTTGCCCTTGAGCGACTCGAATCGACGCCGGGGGCGGCAGTGTTCGTCGGCGATTCACCGTACGACATGCAGTCGGCACGTGCCGCCGGTGTTCACGCGTTAGGCGTCGCCTGGGGGGCGTTCACCGCCGCGACACTGCAGGACGCCGGCGCCGAGGTAGTCCTGGAACGACCGGCCGACCTCGTCCCGTACCTCCGTCGGTTCCAGGTAGTGCCGGCGAACTGACCCGGGCAGGTCGGCCGGATCCTGAACCAACTCCGGTCAGCCGCACAACAGCTGCCGTATCGGCGGGGTCAGAACGGGGTCAGAACGGGGTCAGATCCCACTCTGACCCTGTTCTGACCCCGCATTCCCCCGAACTCGGGCTTTACGCCCTGAAACGCCCTCCGTACCCAGTGTCGTAGGTTTCAGGGCCATCCCCGCCCCCTCACAGAAGGGACAGGCAGGGCTTCTAATTCAAACCTTCGGGTCGGCTCAAGTATCTCATCCACCGAGCGTTGAGACCGACCCATGACATGACGGTGCCGATCATCGACAACGACTCGCTGCTGGAAGAGCGAATCGCCAAAGGTGTCGCTCGAGCCACGGCCGGAGACCGCCAGGCGTTCGAGGAGTTGTACCGCATCCATGTGAATCGCGTCTTCGCGCTCTGTGTCCGGATGACGAACGATCGTGCGGTCGCCGAGGAGCTGACCCAGGACGTCTTCGTGCGGGCATGGCACAAACTCTCGCTGTTCCGCGGTGACAGCGCGTTCGGGACCTGGCTGCATCGGTTGGCCGTCAACGTCGTGCTGAATGCGCGGAAATCCGAGGGGCGGGACCGGAAGCGATTTGCCGGCAAGGACAACGACGAGGATGACGAACCATTTGAAGCGCGACTCATGGCACCGGCGGTCACGCCGGGACTGTCGATAGACCTGGAGCAGGCGATCGGAATGCTGCCCCCGGGAGCACGAAAGGTGTTCGTCCTGCACGACGTGGAAGGGTACAAGCACGAGGAGATCGCCGAGCAGTTGGCGATCACCACAGGCGGCAGCAAGGCGCAGCTGCATCGCGCACGGATGCTGTTGCGAAAGGCACTGGAGCGATAGCGATGACCATCAATTGCGAACATGTGGATACGGTGCTCTCGGCGTGGCTCGAGGGCGACCTGGGCGACGACGATCGCCGCGCGGTCGACGCGCACCTGCGGGAATGCCTCCGCTGTGCGTCGCTCGTCCGTGATATCGAGAATATCCGTCGGGACGCGACGAACCTGCCCGAGATGGCGCCATCGCGCGATCTCTGGGAAGGGATTGCGGCGCGCATCGAGGCCCCGGTCATCGAGCTGAAGCCTCGTCAGGCACCGGCACCGGCCCGCCGCACCTGGCAGATGGCGGCGGCAGCAGTCGTGCTGATGGCGGTGTCGTCGGGCGTGACGTACGTGCTGACCAGCGAACAGCGGCCAGCGAGCGGCGAGCAGGTGGCCGCGACCCCCGATAGCATTGGTGCACCGGCGGAAACACCGGTAGCGCCTAACGTGATCGCTCCTCGGCCTCGGCCCTCGTCAGGCAGCGGGTCCGCGGTCCTGATCGGTAACGAGTCCTCAGCACCCGAGATCATGTACAACCAGGAGATCACCCGGTTGCGCGTGATTCTGGACCAACGCCGTGGTGACCTCGACTCGGCGACCGTAATCACCGTGGAGAAAAGCCTCAAGGCGATCGACCAGGCGATTATCGACGCACGCGCCGCGCTGTCGGGCGACGCTTCGAACTCGTTCCTCAACGAACAATTGAACCGGGCCCTCGAGAAGAAGCTGGGCGTGCTGCGCCGCGTGGCGCTGCTGCCGGTGGGGGCTTCGTGAGCACTGCATCCATGTACAGGAAATTCATTCGCGCGTTCGCACTACTGGTCTGCCTGGCGTCGACCGCCGCGGCCGCGCCCGCACAGTCGCGCAGCAACAAGGAGAAGGAGAAGGAGAAAGAAACGCGCGAACGGGAAATCGAGCGTCGCGCCGAACGTATCGCCAGGACGATCGAGCGGACCGTGGAAGCGAGCGTCGACGGCGCCATGCGGACGGTCGAGAGCGCGCTGGCCGGGGTGGACCGCCGCTACTACCAGGGCTCGGGATCTCGGCAAACCGCGCAGGAGCGGATCGATACGACATTTGCCTTCTCGCGCGATGGCGTCCTTGATCTCACCACCTTTGGCGGCGACGTCGTCGTCACCGGCACCACCCGGCAGGAAGCCCGCATCCGCGGGGTCACGGAGCGCAACACGCGGTGGCGCGTATCGTCGTCCCGCATAACGATTGAAGCCGAGAGTTATCGTGGCCGTTCCGGCGATTCGCAATACGAGATCTCGGTCCCGGAAGGCACGCGCGTCATCCTGCGCAGCATGAACGGCGACCTGACCGTGCGGGGCGTGAAGGGTGAAGCCGACCTGCACACCAACAATGGAGACGTCGTGGTGGTGGACGCCGTCGGCCGGGTCGAGATGGTGACCCTGTCGGGTGATGTCACCGGGACACGGATCCGTGGGGCGGTCGATGCGACGTCACTGAACGGCACCGTCGCCTTGACGGATGTCGAGGGTAGTTCGATCGCGGCGGAGTCCACCAGTGGAAGTCTGGAGCTGATGAACGCGGTGTCCCCGGACATCGAGATGTCGACGGTCAGCGGCACCGTGGATTTCAGTGGACCGCTCGATTCAAAAGGGCGCTATTCGTTCACTTCGCACTCGGGCACCGTGACGCTGACCATTCCGCAAAGCACCAGCGCGCGGTTCAGCATCGAGACGTTCAATGGCGAAATCGACTCCGATTTCCCATACACGCTGCAGCCGAACCGCGACCGGCGGAACGGGCAGCGCCTCGAGTTCAACGTGGGCTCGGGCGAGGCCCGGGTCACCGCCGAATCCTTCAGCGGCGGGGTCGTGATCCGCCGCGCCACTTCGCAACGCCGTTAGGCAACGGAGATATCATCCATGCGCGTAGCTCGTTCAGTTGCTCTGGCCTCTGGCCTCTGGCCACTGGCCTTTATGGCGATGACCTCATCGGCCGTCGCTCAGGAGCGGCAATCGTCAGAGCGGGACTTCAGATGGGATGGCGCCATTTCATCGGGCCGCTGGGTTTATGCCCGCAACCTGAACGGCACCGTGCGTGTGGAACGCGCGTCGGGCGGCCGGCTCGAAGTCACCGCCGTGAAGCGCTGGCGGCGCGGCGATCCGGCGGATGTCACGGTCGAAGTGAAGCAGGTGGGTTCCGGCGGGGGCGACATCCTGGTTTGCGCGATCTGGCGCGACGTCACCGAAGACTGCGACGAACAGGGGTATCGGACGCGGGACAACCGGAACCGGCGCGATCGCTGGAACCGTGACAACGATGATGACGTGAGCCTGGACATCACGGTGCGTGTTCCCGACGGCGTGAAGATCGACGTGAGCTCCATCAA
>DASRPK010000030.1:0-3756 GCA_035646395.1 Gemmatimonadaceae bacterium
CCAAACTGCAGATCGACGTCGAGGCCCTGCTTCTGGTAGTACCCGCCGTCGCGTGCGAGGTAGAGCGGCCACGTCGCCCCGCTGCGCGTCGGGTAGTTAATCGTGACCTTCTGCAGCGACTGGCCCTGAGCCGGGCCGAAGGTCAGAGCGATGCAGCCGATGAGGACTGCAAGACACGCACGAACCAATGTCTTCACGTCACACCTCCGCTGTCACTGCCTCCGGAACTTTCAGGTTGAACAGCTTCTTCGCGTTGTCCTCGAAGATCATCTTCTTGTCGGCGTCGCTGAGCCACTCGATCGCCTCGATCGTGAAGCGTGTCTCGTCCAGCCAGCGGCCGGTTCGCGGGTCCTTGACCGTGCCGACACCAGGCCGTTCCGTCCCGAACAGGCAGCGATCGACGCCGACGGTCTTGAAGAGCAGCTCGAGCGCATCCTTCGAGTAGAGCACCGTGTCGTAGTACAGGTTCCGCATCGCCTCGGAAAACCGCGTCGCGCCGGGCCGCCGCAGCGAGCTCGCCTCGAAGCGGGCGTACTGATACGGGATCGCGCCGCCGCCGTGCGAGACGAGGATCTTCAGCGCCGGAAAGTCCTTGAACACGTTCGACGTGAGCAGCGACACCACGCCGATGCCTTCCTCGTTGATGAAATGGAGCGAATAGGGAAGCCGTTCGGAGCGGCATCCGGTCGAGTGGATGTGGCCGGGAATGTCCAGCTCACACAGCTTTTCGTACAGCGGATACCAGAAGCGATCGCCGAGCGGCGGCGTCTCGTGCCCGCTGCATTCGCCGGGATCAGGATTGAGGAGGCATCCCACGAACCCCTGCTCCTTCACCAGCTTTTCGAGATATGGCACCACCGCCTTGGGGCTGACGCCGGGCGTCAGTGGCAGTCCCGCCACGGCGCGAAATGTCGAGGGATACAGCTGGACCTGCTTGGCGATGATGTTGTTCGTCTCCTCGACGAACCACTGCACGAGCTTCGGCGATTCGCTCGTCATCATCTGGTAGGGCCGCGGCGAGATCAGCTGCATGTCGGTGCCGACCTCTTTGAGCTGGCCGAGGTGCGAGCTCCCTCCGAACACCGGCTTGTGCAGGGCCTCCCGGACGTCCTCGTCAGTGGCGAGGTTGCCGCCGCGCCCGTGCGCGCCGCGATGGGCAAGAATCTGCGCCTTGTAGACGTACAGACTATCGGGCGCCGTGACGTGGCCGTGGGAGTCGATGATCACCGGGGCCTCCTGAAGGGGAGGATTGTAATGTGTCTCCGTGGCTAAGATACGGCTTCAATGAAAATCGACCTCTTCTGTCACATCCTCCCGCCCCGGTACTTCGCGCGGATGACGGCGATGTCCACCCGCGGCGCCTACATGCAGAAGCGCGTGCGCGGAATCCCGGCGATGGTCGATCTCGACGAACGGTTTCGAATGATGGACCTGTTCGGCGACTACGTGCAGGTGCTGAGCCTGGCGGCGCCCCCGATCGAGGCGCTCGGTTCGCCCGGCCAGGCATCGGAGCTGGCCCGGCTCGCCAACGACACGATGGCGGAGATTGCCGTGCGGCATCCTGACCGCTTCCCCGGCTTCGTTGCGTCGGTGCCGATGAACGACCCGGACGCGACGGTTCGCGAGATCGATCGGGCGATTGGTGACCTTGGCGCGTCGGGTATCCAGATCTTCACGAACGTCAACGGCCGCCCGCTCGACGACACGGAGTTCACGCCGATCTTCCAGCGCATGGCCGAGATTGGCCGCCCCGTCTGGCTGCATCCGACGAGGACGGGTTCGTTTACGGATTACGCGACTGAGGACAAGTCGAAGTTCGAGTTGTGGTGGACGTTCGGCTGGCCGTACGAAACGAGCGTCGCCATGGCTCGCCTTGTCTTTGCCGGCTACTTCGATCGATGGCCGGCGCTGCAGATCATCACGCATCACATGGGCGGCATGATCCCGTACTTCGCCGGCCGCATCGGACCTGGCCTCGATCAGCTCGGTGCCCGTACAGACGATGAAGACCTGACGGTGTATCTGAAGCGCTTGAAGAAGCGTCCGTTCGACTATTTCAAGATGTTCTTCGCGGACACGGCGCTGTTCGGGGCGCGGGACGCGATGGAATGCGGACTGAAGTTCTTCGGCATCGACCAGGTGGTATTCGCCAGCGATTTTCCGTTCGACCCCGAAAAGGGGACGTTCAACATCCGCGAGACGATCAAGGACATCGACGGGTTGCCGATTTCAGATGCCGAGCGCCGCCAAATCTATGAAGGCAACGCGCGGAGGCTGCTGCGCCTGGGAGGCAGCGGAGATTGACGGAGAAACGGCTTTACAGGAGGAACGAAGCAACGAAGGCGAACGGAGTTTTCTTGACCACGAAGACCGTGAAGAAGCCTGCGGCCGTTCGATTGGCCGCCGCCGGCGGCCTGCCGCAACGTAAGCCACGCCGATACAAGCCGCACCGGCGATTTTCAGCGGCTTGTATCGGCGTGGCTTACATTGCGGCTGTCGGCGCGCAACGCGCGCCGACCAATCGAACGGCCCTCCGCTCGTCTTCGCTCCTCCGTTGCTCCTGTGCGACCGTTTCCTTCGTCATCTCGATGAATTCCAGATGAAGCCGACGTTCTTCGAGACGCCCGGGCAATTTCGCGCCTGGCTGCAGAAGCACCATCGGACGGCCGACGAACTGTGGGTCGGGTACTGGAAGAAGAGCACCGGCCGTCCAACCATCACCTGGCAGGAGTCGGTGGACGAGGCGCTCTGCTTCGGCTGGATCGACGGTATTCGCAAGTCGGTCGACGCCGACAGCTACATGAACCGTTTTACGCCGCGCAAGGCGCGCAGCTTCTGGAGCGCCACGAACACCAAACGGGCACTGGAACTCATCCGGGTGGGGCGCATGCGCGCCGCAGGGCGGAAGGCGTTCGACGCCCGGGACGCGGCGAGGACGGTCGCGCACCACTCCGTACGCGACAACCCGCAGCTCGATAAAGCCCGCGGCGCACAGTTCAAGGCACATCGTACGGCCTGGGAGTTCTTCCAGTCGCAGCCGCCAGGCTACCGGCGGCTCGCGATCTGGTGGATCGTCAGCGCCAAACGGGAGGACACGCGCACCCGGCGCTTCGACCAGCTGGTTGCCATTTCCGCCGCCCGCCGGCGGCTTCCGATGGGACCTTAGTTTTTTCTTAACGTTTTCTTTACGCCAGCCTAACGACGACCCCTTCCACCTCTTAACATTTGTGTGTAGGATGGGTCGCCATCTTCGGAGACAGGGAGAGATATAGACACATGCGAGCGTTGATCTTTGTACTTGCCTTCTCGCTCGTCGCGCTGGCAGGCGGGGCAGCCGTGGCCCAGGAAGGCCATCCACTGAAGGGATCGTGGATTGGCAACTGGACAGGCAATAAGACGCACGGCGACGACGTTTTGTTCGTAATCAACTGGGACGGGAAGGCGATCACCGGCATGATCAATCCCGGAACCGACAACATCGCGATCAAGACGGCGACCCTTGATCCCGACAAGTGGACGGTCCACTTCGAGGCCGACGCCAAGGACAAGCAGGGCGCGGTGACGTACGTGATCGACGGGAAGATCGAGAACCTGGCGATGCACAATCGCTTCATTACCGGCACCTGGAAGAGCCAGCGGGGCAGCGGCGCCTTCCGCATTCAGCGTCAGTAACTGCTGATGCGTAAAGGAACGTCAATGCAGCTGATTACGCGCGGGCTCGCGGTGGCCTCCGTCCTCGCGTTTCTCGCCGGCGCC
>DASRPK010000031.1:0-16694 GCA_035646395.1 Gemmatimonadaceae bacterium
TGAGCGCGGCATCGAAATCGCGCGTCGTAAACTCCGGCCACAACCGGCGTGAGAATACGAGCTCGGCGTAGGCGCACTCCCACAGCATGAAGTCGCTGAGGCGCTGCTCGCCACCGGTACGAATCAGCAGGTCGACATCCGGGACAGCCTCAAAATCGTTCGAGGCGTCGGCAAGGACTCGCGCGAACCGACCTCGCGAAATCCGTTCTCCGCCCCCACCCACGCGGTGCGCCGCTTCGAGAATTGCATCCCGCGCCGAGTAGTCGACCGCGATCCGCAGGCGCATCGCTGTGCAGTGACGCGTAGCTTCTTCGGCAGACTCAATCGCGCTCAGGAGTGCTTTTGAGAGGCGGTCACGACGACCCACGATCGACAGCCTGATGTCGGCCTCGATGCAGCGGGGGACCTCGGCGCCGAGATAACGCAGGAAGAGCGCCATGAGCGCGCCCACTTCCTCTCCCGGGCGGCGCCAGTTGTCGGACGAAAAGGCGTACAGCGTGAGCACCGCAACGTTCGACCGGCGTGCGTGCTCAACGATGCTGCGCACCGTCTTTGCACCCGCGAGATGTCCAGCCGTGCGCGGCCGGCCGCGTTGGCTCGCCCACCGACCGTTGCCATCCATGATAATCGCGACGTGCCTCGGCACGTCGCTCGTCGACGACGGACCGACAGTCTGTTGCGTGATCAGCGTACGATGCTCAGCACTCATCTGGATCGCGTCACCTTGATGATCGCTTCCATGTGGTCGAGATAGCGCTCGAGCGCGCGCCTCCCGGCCACCGTGAGCGAATAGTCGGTATGTGGCACCCTTCCCTCAAACGATTTCCGGCAGGCGATGTAACCCGCATCTTCGAGCTTGCGCGCGTGAACACTGAGGTTGCCGTCCGTCGTCTGCATCAACGCCTTGAGCTCGTTGAACGAAAGCGATTCGTTCACCGCCAGCGCGCTGACGATGCCCAGTCGCTGGCGCTCGTGAATGAGGCGGTCGAGATCTCCGGGCTGCGCTTCTCCCTTGCCCCGCTCGACCTTCGGTGGCGCGGGCGCGTCCCGGCCACTTCCCCCAGTGGCCTTTCGCCGGTCATCCGCTAATGCGCTGCGCTTACCCACCGTACCTCCTTGCGATAAAAGATCCGAACACGATATGCAGCAGGCCGAATCCGGCGATCATCATCCAGTTGGCCAGCGACGGCGGCAGCCATAACGCGATTCCGCCCGCGGCCATGAAGGACGCGCCCATCACCGGAACGACGGGTACCGACAGCGCACCTCCGGCAGTCACGCCAGCGCCGTACAGCAACAACCACATCCCGACGAGCAGGTCGCGTGGCGCGGCCGTCGTCACCGCAGCCGTCAGGATTGCACCGGCCACCAGCGTCGGCGTAAACGCCAGTGCGAATTTCCGACCCGGCCCCGAGTCGATCGGCAGGCCCAGCGCTCGCGCCTTACGAGCCGTGAGCGTCAGCTCGATGACCACCGCCGCCACTGCCGCCGCGATCCACACCGCAAACCACGCGTTCGCCCCTGTCTGACGATCAGCAAGCAGACCCGCGATCACGGCGATCAGCCCGATGACGACGATGCCGGTCCCGGAAACCGCCGTGAACGAGCCGGCCCGCTCCATCGCCTGCCTGATGAAGGTCAGGTTGTCGATGGCCCGATCATGGAGAGCCGGCGGCCCCTGCTCTTCTCTGGCCGCTGCCGGTGCTGGCTTTGCCTGGTTCACCCCCGAAGTCTCTCCGGAGGAATCCCCTCTGTCAAGTACTTTGCGTCACCAAGTACCAAGGGGGGGGTCAGATTGGGGTCAGACCCCAATCTGACCCCCATCGGACCCCCATCTGACCCCGGTCTGGTCAGAGTGCAGAGTCCGACTCTGACACCGACTCTGACCCCTAGCGAGGGGTCAGGGACAGAATCATCGAACTGTAGGTGTGGTGGGCGGGGCCCGAGCGATACTCGCGGGAGCGCGTCACGGCCCGATACTCGAGTGCGATGCCATGGACGCGTAATCCAGCGCCAAATTCGTACTGGTAGACGTCCGCGATGCGCTCGACGCGGCGCGTCGGGTTCACCAGGTTCCCGTCCAGCGACATGTCGCGCGCCACGTATTCGGCACGCCCGCCCGCGGACACCCACCATTCCGACAGTGCCCTGCCCCGCCAGGACGGCGGATGCCAGGGATGGGACAGGTGTCGCCCGAATCGCGCGGTTGCGCCCACGGCCGCGTTCGTCCGGATGGTGCCTAACGCAACGGCTAACTCGGGCGCCAGATCGAACGCGAAGTCGCTCGCGACCGTCCGTCGCACCAGCAGGTCCTGGCGGCGATAGCCGAGGATGATGCCCGGCTCGAATCCGATCTGTGTCTCCCAGCCCGTCGCCCGCTCGTTGAACCCGATCCGGTGCGCAATATCCTGCGCCAGGGACCCGCCCGCCGGCGGTCCCGTGACGCCGATCGAGAGGCTCACAGCATGCGACGTACGAGGCGCGACAACGCGAGCGGTTCCGCTCAGGAACAGCCAGGCAAAATACGGTCGTTCGAGCTCCCAGCGCTCGACGGCGTACGGCACGCGATCGAGATGCGGCGTATACAGGTCCTGGCCTAACGTGACCACGGTGCCACGACACGTATCGGACGCTCCTGCCGATGTGCAGTCCACGATGCCCGGAGCAAACTGGCGTCCCCACCAGGGAGCCGTATGCGATTCCAGTGAGACGTGCACCCCGTTGGTGTACTCCTCGTCAGGGCGGCGGGTATGCCGCTGCCAGAAGTTGTAGACGTCGTTGTCGAGCCGCAGGGCAGGCCGCCACGTCGACTGGGCGTCCGCAACCGCTGGTGCGGACATCGCGCCTGCGATGCTGATCGCAAGCAGCAGCACCTGCCTGGAATGCCGGATGCGAGCAGGAATATTCACGGGGCGCTGCGTTGATTCGGGGCTTCGCGCGGCAGAATAGCCAACGGACCTCGCGAATGGAATTGCCGCGCTGCGTCACGGTTCGTTAATTGGCGGACATGACGGATCAGCGACCAGCGCCGGCGTCGTGAACGCGCGAAAGACCAGGAACGACCCCGCCCCACGCGACGGGTCGCTGCCGACGCGTCTTCGTGCCTGGCTTCCCGAACCACCGCGCGACGCAGCGCCACTTGATCAGCGTACCACGATCGTCTTTCTCATAACGATTGTCCTGCTGGTCGTCTTTCAGTACTTCGGAAAGCCGGAGTCGTATCGCACGTTCGCAAGCAGTTTGCAGCCTCTCGCCGACGCGGTGTTCGGCTCGCGAGCCGGCCTCGCGCCATTTGCGCACTGGGGGATCGCGTCTCTTGTTCTGCGCGTCCTGATTCCGTGCGCGATCATCCTGTTCGTGTTTCGCGAGCCGTTGTCCAATTATGGATGGCGTTGGAGAGGGACGTTGCGGCACGCGCCACTGTACGTGGCGCTATACCTGTTGATGGTGCCGTTGATCTTCTGGGCCTCAACCCAGGGCTCATTCCAGCAGAAGTATCCGTTTTACAAGGGCGCCGCAGAGGGTGGCGCTTCTTTCTGGCTCTATGAGATGTTTTACGGCGTCCAGTTTCTCGGCGTAGAGTTTTTCTTTCGCGGCTTCCTCACCTTCGCGTTATTCCGCCGGTTCGGGTACAACGCGCTGCTGATCATGGCCATTCCGTACGTCATGGTCCACTTCAACAAGCCGTTGCCGGAAACGTTTGGCGCGTTAGGTGCGGCGCTGATCCTCGGCGCGCTTGCGCTCCGTGCCGGAAGCTGCATCCCGGGCGTGTTCCTCCACTGGGCCGTCGGAATCACCATGGACCTGCTCGCGATCAACAAGCAGGCCTGAGTCACAATCAAGTCGCTCCGCCGATCTGCGCGACGCGCAACTCCCGTTCAGACGAAATCCGGCAACGTCTTCGGCTTCTCGTTCACCTCGTCGCTGTGGAGCCGCATAAAATCGGCAAAGGACTCGGCGAAGTCTGAGACCGCCGTGAGCTCCTCATAGCCGTCGACGACGCTGCCGAACTTCGGGCCACTCACCCGGAAACTCCGGTGCGCGTATTCGCCCCCCACGGAATACAGGAACGGGAGGTGGTTGTCCCAGAAGGATGTGGTTTCGGTCCGCCATTCCTGGTCATCACCCGCGCCTTCGAGATCTTGCTTCTCGAACTCGTTCCAGGCCCACTCGCTGTCGCTCGTCCCGTTGTATTCAGCGGCGCAGAGGAACCACACCGTTTCGTCTGCATTCACGCACGAAGCAACCCTGGACAGGAACTTCAGGTACTGCTCCGGCACGCGGGGATAGCGACGCCGGAACCCTTCGTCGGTCAGTTCGACAGCGCCTGACGTTGCCGCAATCGTCCACCCTTTGCTTCGCAGCAGTGCCAGGTAGTTCTCGAGCGTCTCGTCCGACAGCTCAGCAGTCGGCGGTACTTTCCTTGTCCAGAATGGCATCGGAAGCAATCCCCATTGTCATCGGCCCATAAGCTAGAGCCCGCGCAGCGTCACGACCGGATCAACTTTTGCCGCACGCAACGCGGGAATGTAGCACGCGACAAGGGCCACGCCCCCGAGGAGGAGCGTGACGCCGACGAAGGTCGCGACATCCACGACGCTGATGCCGAACAGGAGTGAACTCACGATGGGCAGGGTGGAGAGGATGAGCGTGAGGAGGATCCCGAGGAACAGGCCGATGGCCAGGCCGTACACGACTACCCGCATGCCCTGCCCCACGACCACGCGCAGGATATCGGATCGTACCGCGCCTAACGCCATGCGGATCCCCACTTCACGACGCCGCTGCGCCACGGCGTACGACACCGTGCCGTAAATGCCGATCGTCGCCAGCAGCAACGCCATCAATCCTCCCGCCACCAGCACCATTCCGAACAGCTTGAACGGAAAAAGTGAGACGCTGAACGCGTCGGTCAGGGTCCGGACATCGACCGGCATCGATGGCTCGACGTCCCGCAGCGCTCGCCGGACGCTGGCGGCGACAGGTTCGGGGTCACCACTCGTGCCGACCATCATGGTCATTTCCCGCCGATCGAGCTGGAGATACGTGAGGTTGAAGAACGGCCGCGGTTCCTCCTGAAGCGATTGCCAGGCCGCATCGCGCACCACGCCGACGATCGCACACATCGACGGGCGACCTTTATCCACTGCCCGATATCGCGCAATGTGCTTTCCGATCGCTGTGCCCGGTCCGCCGAGGTAGCGTGATGCAAACACGTCATTGATGATGGCGACACACGGCGCACCTTCGCGATCCTGAGCCGTGAAATCGCGCCCCAGGACAAACGGGATTTTCATGTTGGTGAAATATCCGGGGCCGACGATGTTCCTGTCGATTTCCATGTCTTCACCGGGACGCGGTACGTACCCTTCGACCTCTGTGCTCCCTCGCGTCCGGCTCAGAAACCCTCCCGGCACGGCATCGACGAGACTCACATGCTGCACACCCGGGAGCCCCGCTACGGCGGCCGACATCTGCTCGAAGGAGCGCGCGGCAGAAGCCTGGTCGTGCGTGCGCTCATCCAGCCGCAGTGAGGCCACAAGGAAATTGTCGGTGGTGAACCCGAGCCGCGTCGGTCGAATGTTCCCCAGGCTGCGAGACATCAATCCCGCGCCGATCAGCAGAAGAACCGACGCGGCGACCTGGCCAACGATCAACAGCCGGCGTGAACGTGATGGTCGCGACTTGCCGGCAAATGCGAGCTGGTCATCCTTGAGTACGGTCATCAGGGACGATCGCGACGACTGAATGGCTGGCGCCAATCCAAACAACACTCCTGTCAGCGTGGCGAATCCAAGCGTATACGCCACCACCCACCAATCGAGCCCGATGTCGAGCGAGACGCGAATCCCTTCAGGGAGGGCTGGTATCGAGGCGATCAGGACGTCGAGTGCCCAGGTGGCCAGCAGCAACCCGGCGATGCCGGCGACAAACGCCAGCAACACACTTTCGGTCAGGAGTTGCCGGATAATCCGGAAACGTCCGGCGCCTAACGCCAGTCGCACCCCGATCTCGCTCCTCCGTGCCACGGCGCGGGCGAAGAGAAGGCCGGCGAGGTTCATGCAGGCGATGACCAGGACGAGGTTCACCACCACGAAGAGCAACGCGGCGACCCCCTGGACGATGAGCCGGAGTTGAGGGGGCACACGAGCCTGCCGTTCAGGAACGACCGTCATGAACCGCTCCCGCTCGGGACGGTTCGGGTCCCGCCAATCGCCCGGATGTTCGGCCCGCATCCCGGCTGCCAGCGCATCGGTGTCACTCCGTGCCTGCTCGAGTGTCACGCCGGGCTTGAGTCTCCCGACCAACGTGACCCACTTGCTGCCGCGGTGATTGATCCGGAGGTCACCGGTCCGCCCGATCTGGGCCATCGTCATGGCGGGGATCCAGAGGTCGCTCGACCATCCGGTGATCATGCCGCCATACTGCATCGGTGCGACCCCGACGACGGTCACGGGCTGGTCGTTGAGCCGGATCGAGCGACCGATGATCGACGAGTCCGCGCCGAAATCGCGTTGCCAGAGCGCGAATCCGACCACGACAACCGGGTTTCTCCCGGCAACCGAATCCTCCTCCGGCAGGAACATCCGGCCGAGATGCGGCCGGATCCCCAGGACATCGAAGTAGTTTCCGGAGACCACCTCACCCCACACGAAGCGGACGTCGTCAGGCATGCCGAGCCGGAATTGATGCCCGAGGCCGTAGGCCGCCAGTCCGGAAAAGACGTGGTTGCGCTCGCGGAAGTCGAGATACACCGGATATGACGACGTCTGATACGGCTGTTGACGGTCGCCATAATAGAGCTGGACCAGCTGGTCGGGTTCGCGGAAGGGGCGCGGCTGCAGCAACATCGAATTGACAATGCTGAAAATCGCCGCGTTCGCGCCGATGCCGACGGCCAGCGAAAAAATCGCGATGATCGTCAGCCCCCGTTGCCGCACGAGCATCCTGGTTCCATACCGCAGGTCGTCGCGAAGATCGTGGAACCAGTTCGCCCGCCGTCCCTCGCGCATCTCCTGTCGGTAGCGCTCTACCCCGCCGAAGCGCGCGAGCGCCTGCTGCTGGGCCAGTTCCGGCGGCGTTCCCTCGGCGCGCAGCCGTGCCGCTTCCATCTCCACATGAAAGGCAAATTCCTCTTCCATGCGACGGTCGGCCGCGCGCGGACTGAAGAATCCGCGTAACCGCGCAAGAAAACCTTTCGTGTGGCTCATTGGCTCTCCAGCACCATGGTCATCGTTTCAGAGAAACGTTCCCACTTCGACACCTCCTCACCGAGCGCCTTGCGACCGAGTCGGGTGATCGAGTAGTAACGCGCGCGCCGGTTGTTTTCGGAACGTTGCCAGTCACTCTCCACGAATCCGCGATGTTCGAGTCGCTGAAGGGCCGGATAGAGCGATCCCTGGTTCACGTCCAGGCGCCCCTTCGACAATTGCTGGATGCGGAGTCCGATGCCCCAGCCATGGGCGGGTTGGAGTGACAACGCCTTGAGGACCAGCATGTCGATGCTGCCCCGGAGCGCGTCCGGTTCACTCGGATGCCTGAAACGAAGCGGCACGATACGTCTCCTCTTGAACTCGAGAGAAAGGTTTCGCCCTTCTTCTCGAAGTCAAGAGGAGTAACGGTTTCAACGCCTGCCAAGTTTCAATGAAGTGCCGAGGGCGCTGGACAGCCTTAACCAGGTGCGTTTCGCAGAAGCTGACCGGCGGCGCGGAATCCTGACGAGATCGCGCCGTCCACGGTTCCGTTCCGGCCCGTGCTGGCATGTTCGCCCGCGAAGTACAGCGTCCTCTCGATCGCCCGCGCGAGCACTGCGGAAGCTGCGGATCCGCCGACCAGGACGTAGCTGTAGGCACCGCGCGAGTACGGGTCCGTCAGCCAGTCATGCGTGAATGCCGCCACCACATGACGCTCGACGGACTGACGCGTCATGCCGAAAACGCGAGCCAGTGATCGGACAGCACTGTCGCTGATCTCGTCAGGCGTTTTCCCCGCGAGTTTCCAGGCATTGGGCCCGCCGGACCACCCCACCAGCATGGGGGTTTCCAGCGGATACGTCGTCCACCAGACCGGGAAAGGAAGTGGCTCCAGCGACTGCACAAAGGTCATGTCGTTGAATTGCCCACCCCAGTGGCGTTTCGAAAACCGCGATGACGTCCAGAATGGCGCATCGAATCGGATCGCAATCCTGAAAACTCCACCCATCACCAGACCTTGCACAGCAGAGTCAACGGAAGGCACTGCTGGATCGAACCGGACGGCGCCCGCTGAATCCTGGCCCGCTTGCAGCACGCCGAGTGGCACGGTCACGACCACGTTTCTGGCGCCAATGTCGGCATTGGCCGAGCCTGACGCGGAGTGCGACGTGATGACGGCGTCGCCGCGACGCCACGTTATGCGGCTCACGACGTGATCGAGATGAACGTGCTTCCGGCTCGACTCGGCGAGGGCGTTAACCAGCTGGTCGTAACCGCCGCCAACCCGCGCGATGCGCATGGTGTCCGGGTCGTCAGCGCTGCCGGCCAATGATCGTTCGCTGATCCGGTCAGTGTCGGCGGCGTGGAATCCTTCGACGAATCGCGTCGCCAGCAGCTTGTCTTCCGACTTCAGTGAGCGCATTGCGGCGAGAGCGTCGGCAACGGAACGATCATCTTTCAGGTCGTCGCGGAATCGCCCCAGCAACCTTTCGACGCGCTTTTCAAAACCGGGAGCGCGCCGCAGTTCTCCTTCGCGCGACATCCGGCGCTCGCCGCCGATATCAACCACCGTCAGACCGGCGCGACGTGCCAGGGTGCGCGATTCTCTGGCGTCCGCGTGGAGGAACTCCGCGCCGAGCTCGATCGGACTGGTCAACTCGGGAACGTGGATGGTCCAGACCCGTCCACCGATCCGGTTCCGGGCCTCGAGCACGGCGACGCTCCTGCCACGCGCGAGCAGGCGCTGTGCGGCAGCCAGCCCCGCAACGCCGGCACCAATGATGACCGCGTCGTAACGTTTCACGCGCTGTGCAGCGTTATGTCAGTGGACCGATGACGAAGATCGTGTTGCCGAACGGATCGGTGACGCCGAACGTTCGCGCGCCCCATGATTCATTCGTCGGAGGACGCTTCATGGGAACGCCCTTCCCCGTCCACTCGTCGTAATACGCGTCGGCGCTTTCGACGAGCAATGAGACGCACGCGTCGCGGCCGTGCCCCGACATGGGGCAGTCCAGCGTGATACTGATTCCACCGCGCTCGACACCGAGCAAGCCGGTTGTACCGTCATCCGTTGCCTCCCAGCTCACGGCAAACCCGAGTTGATCGACGTAGAACTCCTTCGCCTGGCGGAGATCATCGACTGGGAGGACTGGGACGGCGCATTCCATGTACACGAGAATACAGGCAAAACATTTTGACCGCAAAGGACGCCAAGCACGCCAAGGGATACGATCTAGGCAACCCTTGGCGGCCTTCGCGTCCTTGGCGGTTCAGCTGTTATCAACAATGAGGCTTTTCACGTCGCGCCAGCCGTAGGCGCCGGTGAACTGGCCGCGGTCGTCGAGCAGACGTTCGCCGCCCATCCGGTCGTAGAAGCCTAACGTTGGATTGCTGAGCTCCGCAAAGAGGTTGAACGAGTGAATGCCGCGTTCGAGAAACCGTCGCGCCGTCTCCTCCATCATCCGGCGACCAATGCCGAGTCTGTGATACTCCCATCGGAGGTAGATCTTGCTCAGGTTGCCCTCGAATTCGCCTTCGGCCGGCCTCCCCCAGGTGAAACCAATCAGGCGTCCGTTCCGGTCCTCGACCACAACCACGAAGTCGCGACGGTTCTTCTTTGCAAACACCTCGTTCCATTGCCAGGTGCGCGTCGCAATAGTGGGACCGCTGTTGGTGTTATAAGTCGCGTTCCACGTCGTGACATGAAGT
Source organism: Gemmatimonadaceae bacterium (assembly GCA_035646395.1). Taxonomy (GTDB): domain Bacteria; phylum Gemmatimonadota; class Gemmatimonadetes; order Gemmatimonadales; family Gemmatimonadaceae; genus JABWBJ01. The sequence continues at coordinate 9,906 of DASRPK010000031.1, forward strand.
TCGGCGAGGGCAGGAATGTCGGCTGCCACCGCGTCGCGATAGATGATCGAGTCCAGCGATTCGCCGCGCTCACTCAGCTTCCGCAGGTTTTCATCACGCGTCGGCCGTGATCGCGAGTTGATCTGTCGTTTGATGTCCTCGACACCGTGCTTCAGGCGATCCCATAAGGTGACTGGCGCCTGCCTGTATTCCTCCACCCGCACCAGGGCAATTGACCCGCGCATTTCGCCGAACTGGTACGCCAGCTGTAGTGTGCGGCCGTCCAGTGTTCCGGTGATTTGAAACGGCAGCGTTTCCCCATCGGGTCGGACGTGTTCGCCCGCGAGGTCAACTGCGCCCGACTTGCTGTCGAAGTAGCCGCGACGAATCTGTGCGTTTTGTGTTCCCGGATTTGCCACCCCACGTACGGTTCCGTCCTCATCGACGACGATGTCGAGCAGTACTTCGGACGGCTTCCCCCAGCGGCCGGTGATCATTCGCGCTCAGCTCAACCAGGTGTCCCGCATCAGGCGGACGAAGTTCTGGCCGATGATCTTTTCAATGCGAGCATCCGGGTGCCTGCGTGCGCGCAACGCGTCAGCGATCTGCTCCATCCGGCGTGGAGTATTGAGGTCGCTGACAAACATCGGCACTTCCGGATCTTCGCCAGGCGCCGCGACTCCAGCCTTCATGCGCCCCTCCACAAAGGTCCGATGAATCCGCATGTACCCGGCATCGACCACGTGTGGCGTGATCGAGAGGTCGCTGCCGATTCCGACATGGTCTTCGCCGCAGACATTGATGGCGTGCTCGATGTGGCGGACCAGGTCCTCCGCTTTGGGCTGGCCACTCATGGTAAGGAACGGCATCAGGTAGATGCCGATCACACCACCTTTGTCCGCCATCCGCTTGAGAATCGCGTCCGGCTTGCTCCGGGGACGGTCGGCGACGGCTCGGCATCCCGAATGGCTGATGGCGACCGGCTTTGACGAATGCTCGATCGCGTCGGCGGTGGTCTGCATGCCACAGTGCGCCAGGTCGACCGTAATACCCTTTGCATTGAGCGATTCCACCAGCTGCCTGCCTAACGGTGTGAGACCCCCGTTTTCCGGCTGCAGGCACCCATCGCCGAACATGTTGCGCACGTTGTAGGTGAGTTGGACGATGCGCAGGCCGAACGCATGGTACAGCGCCACGCGGGAAAGGTCGGCACCGATGGCGACGCCGTCCTGAAAGCCGTAGATCAGGCCGAGTTTCTTCTGTGCTTTTGCGGTGGTCAGGTCAGTGAGTGACCGGATCTTCACGAGAACCTGGGGGTGTCTTTCGACATCACGCTCCCACCTCGCCATCGACTGGAACACACCTTCCGGCGTGCCGCCGCCGATCGTGAGGTTCACCGCAGTGATGCCTGACGCTTGCGCGTTCCGGATCATTTCAGGCGTGAGCGCCTCGACATTCACCGGTGTGTTGAAGGGTCCGGGGCTGGCGAGGAAGTCCACTACCATCACCTGCTCATAACGTGGCCACGTGGTGAGTCCTCGGGTCTCATTAACTGATTCCAGCACCCGCGACGCCACGGACGGCGCCACGAGAGCCGCAGCGGCCATTTTCGAAAACTCGCGTCTTGAAAGCACGGTTCGTTTCATGAGGGATGCGTCCGGGAACCGGAATGCTCTCGGGAAATGTTATGGATGATGCGGCCGGAAAGAGTCGCTTAACTATGGGGTTCTCGGCACCCCGCGCGCGAGTGCGCCGCCAATTGCCATGCGGACGGCGGCAAACGTGACGAGCCCCCAGGCGAGGATGGCACCAATCACACCGACGAGGATCCGAACTGGATGATCGATGAGGCCTGCCGCACCGGCCAGCTTCGCCAACGGTGGCTCCAATCGCCCCAACGATTCCAGCGGCTCACGCAGTGCCGCCACCGACGCCAGCGTTTCGCGGAGCTGCGCGACACTGTCGAGTACCGCGCGCAGCTCCGCCACGTTTTCCAGGCTTCCGGCCAGCGCGGCGACCCGTGCCAGCTGTGGACCTAACGCGGATGTCCGTTCGAGCGACGGACGCAAGCCGCCGACGTCCACCAGCGGTTGTTGCAGGGCGGCCACCCGCTGAAGGACCGATCCGAGGTCAGCGACACCCACGAGCGAGGATTGGAGTCCTGCTACGCGTGCGAGGGTGGAGTCCAGGTTCGAGACCTCGGTCAGTGGTCCCTCGAGCACCGCGACACGTTGGAGTGCCGGAGTCAGCTCGGTGATCGACCGTTCCACCCCGCGCAACACGCCGGTATTGGATTCGATCGCAGCGGGAGTCCGTTGCACCGCCCGCATGACCCCGCACGATGTCGATGCGAGAAGACCGGTCATCAGGATCGCTGCTCGGATGACGGAAGGCGACATGAAACCTCCACTGTGGCGCAGCTGGGCAGCGCGCCTGGGTATCCGGGGCAGGATGTAGTGCAGTAAAGCTCTCCACAGGGCGTCCGGCAAGCAGGCTGGGCCTGGCTGGTGTCGCAGTGAAACGCCTGAGCGGCAGGTCCGTAGGAATTGAGCACTTTGTATCGCAAACCAGATTCTCTCACTCCGGTACATCCGCATGCGCGTCCGTCTCACGACCCCGTTGCTTGTGCTCTGCCTGCTGCCGGCGGGCATGCAGTCGCAGGGTACGCCGTCATCGATCGGCCCTGCCGATCCGCGAATCGACTCGGTGTTCGCATTCATCAAGTCGGATGCCCCCGGGTGCGCAGTCGGCGTTTATCGCAACGGTGAGCTGGCGTGGGCCCGGGGCTATGGCCTCGCGAGCGTCGAGCACCAACTCCCCATCACACATCGCACCGTTTTCGATCTCGGTTCAACGGGCAAGCAATTCACGGCCGCGCTCGCGTTGCTCCTTGTGGCCGATGGCCAGGTGGAGCTCGACGCGCCGGTGCGCCGCTATATCCCCGAGCTGCCGGCTTGGGCCGACACCACCACGGTCCGTCACCTGCTTCATCATACGGCCGGCGTGCGCGACTACCTGACGCTGTTCAGCGCGGGTGGAATCCGGACCCAGGACTACACGACGCAGTCCGATGCGGTGCGTGCCGTCGCACGACAACGCGCGCTCGATTTTCAACCGGGCAGCGTCCATTACGTCGCGCAGTGATTCGATCGTCGGACTCACACTCGATCTCGGTGGTGATGCCGATACGTCGAGCGGTTCGACCCGTCACGCCCGGTAGACGAACCCACGCGGCGCTCGATCACCGGCGCCTGGTACAGCGACGAACTCGATGTGACCTGGCGGTTCAGCGCCGACAGTGCTGGACGGCTCATGCTCCAGTTGCCGCGACGTCCGGCGGCGCCGGTTCAGCCGCTGGTGGCGAACATGGTGCGCGGGGGCCCGTACCTGCTCACGTTTGAGCGCGATGCGTCAGGCGACCTGACGGCATTTACGGTGAGCGCGGGTCGGGCCAAAGGGATGCGATTCGTTCGAGCACGATGACCAGCGCAGTCGACGTGAACTACTTCTGCAACTCGTAGGTCAGTGTGAAGCCGGGCAGTTGCCAGACCAAACCCGTTGGCGACAAGGTCACGAAAGTTGCTCCCTCGCCCAGACCTACCTTAAGAGTTGAATCAGAAATGCGCGTGTATCGGCCGCTGAACGACTGCGTCCCGAGGCCATGCAGACTGCTGTGGTGACTCCACGATTCCAGAAGAGTTCCGTCGACACGAAGTGACAGCGTCGCACTGACGAGTTTGACGTGTGCGCCGTCGTAATCCCACTGGCCGGCACCTACCGGTGACTCCGAGGGCAAAGGCTCACCATTAACCAGAATAAGCGCGTAATTGGCGCCGATGTTCGGGGCCGACGGCGGCACAACAGGTGCGCTGCCAGGTGAAGCGACTGTTGGCGAATCCGAGCAGGCCAGGATGCCCAGCAGCAGGGCGACAAATGCGCGCAGCATACGTACCTCACTTCGCATGGTATCTGACGATGTGGGCGGCGAGGTGTCCGCGCAAGCCAATTGTGACCGTCCACCAACCAATCTCGACCTCGCTGGGCTCCAGCCTCACGATCACAGGACGCCTAACGCTGCGACGCGCGTTTATGAGATTCCGGCGGGTGCGAGCCCGCCCGGGGAGTATTTCACTCCCCGGATAAGAAGCCACAGCATGAATGGGATTCCGGCGGCAGCGATGGGGAGCAGCATGAGTTCACTGCTGTATGCGGGCGTCAGAACGTATGTCGCCGTCCGCAGGAAAAAGCCGGCTCCAGCGAGCATGAAGAGCATGCCAAACACTTTCGGAAAATATCCCGACCGCATGATCAGGTATCCGCGGATCATCGTCGCAATGCCATACAGGATCAGGAAGAGCGTGGCAATCATCGTCGAGACGCGGAGGCTGAGCAGCGCGAAGGCATTCCGCTGCTCCGTCGTGAACGCTGCCATTCCCGCCGTTTCGCTCAGCACGAGCGACGAACCGAAATACGCCGACATCGCCACCGCAAAAAGCATCATGGATGCAATGCCGAAGAACGCGCTGAGAAGCGCCAGATTGCGGTCGACAGGCCGCAGCAGTATGTAGAACAGGACCGAAAGTGTGATGTCGCAGATCCCCTCGACCAGGTAAGTCGCGAAACCAACCCGGAAAAGCATGGGATGATTGATGATGTTTGCTGCCGTGGCTGCGGCATCGCCGTGGACGATGATCTGGCTGGGAACGTACGCCTCGCCGATCGCGCCAAAGATGATGGAGAGCAGCATGGCCACACCCGCAGCGCGCGCGTAGCGGGGCATGGATTCATCAACGGCGGGGCGGGAGATGGTTGCCATCGGGGTCTGACAAGGGTTAACCGCGACCTCTATTGGTAACCCATACGGCGGGGCGCTCCACCGGTTTCAAGCTGGTGACCAGGGACTGGCGCTGTTACCGAGTGCTCAGCCCTCGGTTCGACCCTCAAGCCTCGACCCTACTCGGGGCTTACCACCACCCGATCTGGAGCTCGCTGCGGAGGCGCCAGGGCATCGCCAGCTCCTGGCCACCATCCTTGATCGCCAGCGCCGCGAGATCGACGACATCTCCGCGCACGTCCTGCAGAATGCCCACCGGTGCGGTACCGCCGCTCGCGCGGCCATGGATCCAGTTCGTCAGGACGATGACGAACATGTCGCGCTCGGGATCGATCCACATCGATGTGCCGGTGAAACCGGTGTGGCCGAAAGCACGCGCCGAGAAGTAGCGGCCGCAGCTCCCACCCCCGGAACAGGTTTCCCAGCCGAGGGCGCGCCATCCCGGGCCCGGCGTCGTGAAGTCACGGACCGTGCTGTCGGCGAAGAACTTCTTCCCCGCCACCACTCCATTGTCGAGCATCATCTGCGCGAACACGGCCAGGTCGCCGGCGGTCGTGAAGAGGCCCGCGTGGCCGGCGACGCCGCCTAACGCGCGGGCATTCCGGTCATGAACGTCGCCGCGCGCCACCGGTGGTTCGGTCGGGGCAATCCGCGGGCGGAGCGTCGGTCCCGGACGAAACATGGTCGAGCTCATGCCGAGCGGATCGTATACCGTCCGCCGGAGGAACCGGTCCAGCGGTTCCCGGGTGACGCGCTCGACGACAAAGCCGGCGACATCCAGACCGAGGTCGGAGTATTCTGATCGCGAGCCGGGCTGCCTGACGAGTGGCGTCGCGAGCACGCCCTTGCGCGCTGACGCCGGGCCCTTTCGCGAGAGGATGCGACCGGCGGGAAGGCCGGAGCGATGCCTCAGCAGGTCGCGAAGGGTGACCTCGTCCTTGCCCTGCCCACGAAACGCCGGCAGAGCGCGCACCACCGGCTCATCCAGGTTCAATTTCCCGCGATCGACGAGCACCATCGTGGCGGCGGTGGTGGCAACTACCTTGGTGAGCGACGCGACGTCGTACATCGTCCGCTCGGCGTCGACCGGCGTGCCCGTGGTCCAATCGAGGGTGCCATAGCCACGTTCCCAGACAATGGCGCCACGTCGTCCGACGATGACAGCGCCACCGGGGAAAGCACCGGCTGAGATGCCGCGGCGCATGACCTCGTCGATCAGGGCCAGGCGCTCCGTCGACATGCTCGCGGACTCCGGCGAGACGTGTGGAATGCGCCCATGCCCGTCCATGATACCGCCGGGGCGTAGCCCCGGCGTTGTGACGGTGCTCGTAGCTACGGCAGTCGAGCCGAGGAGAGCGGTCGAAAAAATGAGCAGTCTGAGATGCATCTCCCCAGAGGACGAGCGCCGCGGTGCTTCGTTGCGCCCGCGAATGACCTCTCAGGCTAACCGAGCAGTGACTCTTCTCACATCAGGCGTTTGCTGAAGTCTACCGCGCCAGTGCTCCGGTGATCGCGGCCCCGGCACAACTCTCAGCGATCCTGCAGTCGCACCGCCCATACCAATCGCCGTCGCCGCTCGTGAAACGGTCTCGATTGCGACGAGCAGCAAGGATTTCTGGGATACCATTCTTGTCCTGCTGGCGCCCGATGGCACTCCGGTCCTGGGAAGTGACGATTGCAAGGGCTACCTCGCGGGCTTCGAATGCGTAGCACCCGGCCCTGGCACGTACCGGGTGCGTGTCACGTCGTTTGAGTCGGTGAACACCGGAGCGCTGCAGGTGGTTCGGAAGTAAGTGGGCGTCACTTCGAGGATTCCCGGGCGCCGGGCCTTCTCCCCGCAGGCGTCGTATCGCCGGTGAAACTTCTCGCCTCGGGCGTCGTTGTAATTTTCATGAAGAATTACAACGACGCATCCTGGACCGCCTTTGAGAGGCGCTTCGTGAAATCCATCCCGCTGGTATTCCTCGCGGGGGCGC
>DASRPK010000032.1:0-3807 GCA_035646395.1 Gemmatimonadaceae bacterium
ACGCCACGACGTTGCTGCGCGCGTCGCGTCTGAAGGGGCGGACCTCACGAATCTTGAAGCTCCAGGCGCGGATCTTTCCGGTCTCGATTTCAGGGGGGCTAGGCTCTTCGGCGCGAGTCTCAAGGGCGCGAATCTCACCAACGCAAAGCTCCGTGGTTGCAATCTCGATCTCGCGGTTCTGCGAGACGCCATTCTCGTCGAGGCTGACCTGCGCGAGGCGAGCCTGTTCGCGAGCGTCCTGGCGAGCGCGAAAATGAATGGCGCGAACCTGCGTGGCGCGCGGCTGATGGGCAACATGGAGCGCGCGAACCTTGAGGGAGCCGACCTGTCCGAGGTGAAGGGTGGCGCGGACATGACCAACCAGCCGATGGGGTTGGTCCGACTCGTCCTCGCACGGGCTCAACTCAAGGGCGCGAGGCTCAATCGCGCGGACTTGTCGCGTGCCGACCTGAGCTACGCGGATCTGCGCGAGACCGATCTGACCGACGCGAATCTGGAGATGACCAAGCTCGTCGGCGCGGATCTTACGGGCGCAAAGCTCGATCGGGCCGCGCTTGGCGGCGCGGAGATTGACCATGCAAACTTCACCGGCGTCGAAGGCCTCTCCTCCGTGCGCGGGCTCGAGAGCGCCAAGGGACGCGAGTTCGCTGTCTTCGACTAAAACTGCAGCTTGATGCCCACCCAGGCACCAAACGGTGGGCCGGCACCGAAAAAACGGGGATCCTCGAATTCCTCGAATACCTCATCGGGCTCACCCAGCAATCCGAAGGTCTCGTACTCTTCGTCGAAGATGTTCTCGACGCGGACGAACAATGTGAGCCAGTCGCTGATGCCAAATTCACCGCGCAGATTGAGGATCGCATAGTCGTCTGTCTTGTCGAGAAGGTTCACCTCGTCGCCTCGCAGGTACACGCCCGACCGGTACACGACGTCCGTACCGACCAGCAGGCGTTCAGTAAACGCAAAGTCGATGCCAGCATTCGCCTGGTGGCGGGGAATACCCGGAATGTCAGCCCCGCTGCTCACCAGCAGCTTGTCCTCGGCTACGATTTGCGGAGCTGCGGGATCGTCCTCGAACACCGGGTGGTTCGGACTGTTCACCGTGAAGTCGTCCTCAAAGGTTGCCTCGATGAGGCTGTAATTGACATACCAGTGCAGGCGTGCGAGGTCCTGGGAAAGGCCGAGCTCGATGCCGGCGCGGAGCGTATCGCTGACGTTGTCGAAGAAACCGACATTGGCCGTCGGGCCGCCGGTCGTCTGAAACAGGATGTCGTCCTCACTGAGGGCGTGAAACACGCCGGCGTTCCAGCGCAAGCCGCCTGCGGCCGACCCGCGGACGCCGACCTCGGCGCTGGTCGTCACTACCTCGTCGAGCGGCGGGTCGGCCAGGAACGCGTTCGGCAGGTTGCAGGGCGCATCCTCGCTGGCACACGCAAGCTCGACGGGCGTCGGCGCCCGCGCCGACTGGCTGTAGCTGGCGAAGAACGTCAATCCTGACGACGGATTAAACGTAAGGCCGACGCCCGGATTGAAGCGCTGAAACTCGTGGTTCCCATTGAGCTCCGGGCTTTCGCCGGTGCGATCCATGAGGTCGATCTCGGTGCTCTCGTACCTTGCTGCGAGCGTCAGGGTGATTCGCTCCGACAGGTTGAGGGCATCGGCCAGGTAAACGCTGGCCGTGGAAACCTCGCTGTCGACACCAGTCACGAAGTCGCGCGCAAAGATTCCGGTTCGTGAAGTGCCCCGGTTCTCGAGCAGCTGCGCGACTTCCACGTCAGAATCGAACGTCGTTTTGCCCTCGCTGTACGCGGCGCCCAGCACGAAGTCATTGGCGCGGCCACCCACGCTCGAGCTCAGGCCCAATTGCAGAGAGGCCCCGTAGTTCTCCTGCTGTCGGCCGCCGATGTTGTTGATGGCATTGAGCTCTTCGCCGTCGATCTCCGCTTCAATGGGCACGCCGTTGTGGTCGAAGACGAGCTCAATGTCAGTGTCGTCCGCGGACGAGCAGTCGCCGTCGCCGTTCAAGTCGGTGAACTCCTCCTCGACGAGCAACTCCTCGCCGTCGACATCGCACTCCTCGAAAATCGTGCCGTCGCCGTTGAAGGTATCGGTATCGATGTCACGATAGAACGCATTGCCAGCGATTCGTACGTTGTTGGATAGCTTTCGGGTGCCTTCCAGTATCACCTGTGCCAGCGAATTCTCTGTGATATCGGGGTGGGTGAACACCTGCGACCGGTCGATCGCCAGCAACTCGGCGGGCGAGGACCCGTTTCCTGTCAAGTCAGTTTCGGCAAGTGCGACGCTCAAGTCGACGCTGGAATCGGTGCCCCGCAGACTCAGGACTCCGAAGAACCGGATTGCGTCCGAAGGTGAAAAGTCGCGCCACCCATCCTCTTCGAAGTAGTCGACGTTGCCATAGTAACCCCAGCGGCCGTCGTTGCCGCCGAGTTGCACCGAAGCGCCGCGGCGCGCGAACGAGCCGCCGTAAACCTCCGCGCCAATCTTGTCGTAGTCAAAGCCGTTCTTCATTTGCAGCGACAAGGCCCCGCCGAGCGTGTTGAGGCCAAACACCGGGTTCGCGCCCGCAAACATTTGGACATCGTTAACGGCGGAGAGCGCAATCAGGTCCCAGTTGACGCTATCGCCGAACGGCTCATTGATACGCACGCCGTTCTGATACACCGTGAGTCCGGGCGACAGACCCAACAGCGGCGAGGCCGTAAATCCGCGAAAGTTGACGTCGGGTTGCAGCGGGTTGTTCTGCGCATGGTTGATGCTAATGCTGCCAAAGTTGCGATTCAGCAGGTCCGTCAGATCCACCGCCTGCGAACGCTGGATCTGCTCGGCCGTAATACTCTGTACGTTGGCGGCCACCCGCTCGCGCGACAGGCGTGCGTAGGGCGCCACGACGATGATCTCTTCCAGGACTTGCTCCCGGTCCTGACCCTGCGCGGCGGACAATACCGGTTGAAACACGATGATTGCGCCCAGCAGCAGGGCACTCGTCGAAGCGTCTCGATATCTGCACATCGCGGTTCCCGCGTACCAGGTTGTTGTTGATGCCCACCCGATAATGCGTGAGATGGGCGAGCACATGGAACCGCGTCTAATACCGGCTGTGATTTTCCCCTAGCCTTACACTCATTGCGGTGAAAAGCTCGCGGTGAACCCGAGAAGGAAAGTGCGCGGCGGTGCCGGCTCGAAGAAACGGCCATTCACGGCATTCACGACGACCGAGCCCACGTAGTTCTCGTCGGCGACGTTGTCTACGCGCAAGAACTCCTCGAACTGCCACGCGCCAATGCGCTGGCGCAGGCCCGCATGGAAATTGACGACCACGTAGGATTCCGCAAATGCCGAGTTGATATCATCCACGTACACCCGATCAGCCCATCTGCCCTCCACACCGGCCGAAAAGCCGGACGCCGCGTGGTGCCAGACGAGTGCCGCATAGACAGAATGCTCGGGAACACCTGGCAACTGATTTCCGGAGAGATCGAGCCCCGCGAAGTTCACGAACTCTTCGAATCGCGCACGCGTGTAGGTATACGCAAGGTCGAGCGTCAGTGCCGAATCGAGCACTGCTGTGGATGCGGCAAGCTCGGCGCCCTCGCGACGCGTGCGCTCGGCATTGACGAAGGTGTTGCGGCCCGGGAATGGCGCCGGGCCCGTCACGATGTCATCGCTGGTGTCCGAGCGAAACAGCGTGGCGTTCAACCGCGAGTGATCGCCAAGACGCGTCTTCACCCCTGCCTCCATGTTGGTGCTGTCCGCGGGCTCCAGGGCGAAATTCATCCCCGGTGA
>DASRPK010000033.1:0-9355 GCA_035646395.1 Gemmatimonadaceae bacterium
CTCGAGATCACAGAAGTGGCACGCAGTGACGATGTCCACACGGTCGTGGAGAGAATTCAGAGCCGGGCGCAGGCGATTCTGGTTCACGAGCTGCACCTCGATCCCCAGGCGACCATGCGATTCGCAATGACGCTGTCCGAAGTCTGCCAGAACATCGTCGAGCACGCTGGTCAGGGAGGGTGGGTCGCGGTCCAGACGTACCAGTATCGCAAGCGGTTAGGCAGGCGCGCGGTAGTGATCGCCGTGTGTGATGCGGGCCTGGGCTTCCGCCGTTCACTCGAGAGTACTCCGGGGTGGAAACCGCGCGATCGCTGGGACGATGCGGCTGCGCTCGAAGACGCTCTCGTACGCGGCGTGAGCCGGTACCGTGATCCAGGACGCGGACAGGGATTGGCCGGCGTACGACGTTTTGTCGGCAAGTGGGAAGGAAAACTCGCTATACGCAGCGGCACCGCACGCATTACGATTGTCCCGGAATGGGATGATGCAGTTCCATTAAAGGAAGGATTGCCCCACTTTCCCGGAGCTCAGGTTCAGATCACCATCCCCGAGCGAGTGCCCCCAGCGTGACACACCACATCGACATCGGGTCTCTGCTTCGCCGGACCGTCTGCGATCTCTATTCGAACCTGGTCACCCGGCCAACGGGTGCCGCGGTGCGCAAGGAAATCGAAGTGGTCCTGAAGGGACTCGATGAGCCGAGCCTGACGGTGATCGACTTCTCGCAGGTCGGACTGCTCGATTACTCCTGCGCCGATGAAGTGGTCGGCAAACTCCTCGACGGTGTGCGCCGGCAGGTGATCCTGACCGACGCGTACGTGCTCGTGCGTGGGGTTCGCGATGACCATCTCGAAGCGCTCGACGCCGTTATGCAGCGCTACGACCTGGCGGTCATTGCCGAAGGTGATGATGGCGCATGGCGGGTCGTGGGTCCGCTGGACGACGGCATGCGCCGCGTGCTCGATGCGGTCCATCGTTGCGGCCGGGTGATCAAGTCGGACCTGGTGAAGGCCGTGGACACGCCATCGTGCGACGTCGAGGCGTCGCTGGATGGCCTGCTCGCCCGTCGTCTCGTTATGCGCGACGACGACGCGTACGTCTCGTTGCAGAGCGTGATGTGAGGCTGTACAACCCGCCGCTCCAGGTGGTGGGGTTTGTGGGAACACGGCGAGGGGATCCGGACCGTGGCCCGCAGGTGCGGTTGCGTGGCGATGAAGCAGCGCTGCGGATGTTGTCCGACGGCGAGATGGCGTGGATCGAGGGACCACGCCGGCAGGAGCTGGCAACGATCATCGTCGACGACGCGGTGCCGAAGGGTGGTGTGGTCGTCCGTGACATCGCCGGCCTGGTGGTGAGCGAGATCGTCACCCTGCGCAAGCCGGATCTCGACACGCCGCCACGCAAAGACCTGGTGTGACGCGCACGGACGTGAACCCGCCCAAACACTCGATTGCCACCCGGGTCGTGCACGGCGGCCACGCGCCGTCGGCTGGTGAGCCGGTGGTCACCCCGCTGGTCCAGAGCGTCAACTATGTCGAGGAGATCGGGACTGCCGAGGGCTTGCGGTACCCGCGGTACGGCAACGTGCCTAACGCAGAGCACGTGCAGCGGCGGCTGGCGGCGCTGGACGGGGCCGAGGCGGCGCTGGTCCTCGGCAGTGGAATGGGGGCGCTGGCGTGCGGCATGCTGGCGCTGCTCCGCCCGGGCGATCACCTGCTGGCGAGCGAGTGGATCTATGGGGGCGCGCGCCGGCTGTTCGTCGAGGAGTTCACGCAATTCGGCATCGGCGTGTCCATGGTGGATCCCACCGGATCGCGCGAGTGGCGCCGGCACCTGCGACGGGAAACGCGGGCAATGTTCCTCGAGTCCCCGTCCAATCCGTCCTGTCGGGTCATCGATCTCGGTCCGTTACGGCGTCTGGCGAGCGGTCAGGGTCTGGCCCTGGTGGTCGACTCCACGTTTGCGAGCCCAGTCAACTTCCGGCCCCTGGAGCATGGCGCGGACGTCGTGATTCACAGCGCGACCAAGTATCTCAACGGGCATAACGACGTCCTTTGTGGCGTGGTGGCCGGCACGGCACCCTACATCGAAGAAGTGCGCCAGAAGATGATGTTGTGGGGCCAGGCGCCGGATCCGTTCGCCTGTTGGCTCCTGGAGCGCGGCCTCAAGACGCTCGACGTCCGTGTGCAACGACAAAACGCCAACGCGATGGAACTCGCGACATGGCTCGCCGGTCAAACGGACAAAGTTTCGCGGGTCCACTATGCCGGATTGCCCGGGCATCCGGACCACGAGATAGCGAAGAACCAGATGTCGGGGTTTGGGGGAATGCTGGCTTTTGAGCTGAATGGAGGCGGCGTCGCGGCGGAGCGCCTGTTGAAGCGCCTGACGCTGATCCGACATGCCCCCAGCCTGGGTGGGGTCGATACGATCGTCTCGGAACCGCGCTTTACGTCCCACGCACACCTGACGCCGGAGGAGCGTGCAGCCGCCGGGATCCCGGACGGGTTCATCCGGATGAGCGTCGGCATCGAGGCGGCATCGGATCTCATTGCCGACCTGGCGGCGGCGCTGCACGCGTAGTTGCGAGTTGTGGCCTTGCCGCAACGATTTCACCGTCCAGTCGTCTAACGAAGGAACCGCGTCCAGTAACGGCCAAAATGATTCGTTTTGCCAACGTCTATAAGGAATACCCGCGCTCGGGAATGGCGCTGAACAACGTGTCGTTCATCGTGGGGCGCGGCGAATTCGTGTTCCTCACGGGTGCAAGCGGGTCCGGGAAGAGCACCATCCTGAAGCTGATTTACCTCGATGAAATGCCGACCAAGGGCGCCGTCTGGATTGGCAGCACGAAGTCGCCCGGCATCAAGCGCGGCGGCATCTCGCAACTTCGACGGAAGCTTGGCGTTGTTTTCCAGGATTTCCGCTTGCTCGAAGACCGCACGGTCGAGCAGAACGTCGCGTTCGCGCTCGAGGTGGTCGGAACGCCGCGTGACAAGATCGGCCCGAAGGTGAGCCGGTTGCTCACGCGCGTCGGACTGGCGTCAAAGGCGACCAACTTTCCGCGCGAGTTGAGCGGTGGCGAACAGCAACGCGTCGCCATCGCCCGCGCGCTGGTGAACGATCCATTCGTCCTCATCGCCGACGAACCGACAGGCAATCTTGACGATCGCGCCACCCGTGGGGTGTTCCAGCTGCTCAAGGACATCAACAACGCCGGCACGGCGGTCGTGATGGCGACGCACAACATGGAACTCGTCAGGCGGAATGAATACCGCGTGCTCGAGGTCAATCGTGGCCAGCTGGTGTTCGACTCTGCCGACCAGCCGCAGCAGCGGGTCGCGGAGGGTGGACGATGAGGCTCGCGCTTCGCGAGGCGCTGCTGGCCTTCCGGCGATCCCCGCTGCTGAGCATTCTCGGTGTTACGACGATCGCCTTCTCACTGTTCGCGTTCGGTCTCTTCTCGCTCGTCGCGCTCAACATCAAGAAAGCGTTGCGCACGGTGGAAGAGCGCGTGGAAGTGCGTGCATTCCTCGTCGACAACACGCCCACTGACAGCATCGCCACGATGATGGAGGAACTCGGCAAGCGCGCCGACGTGCTGCGCGTCGAGTATATCGACAAGGAGCAAGCCCTGACCCGCGCCCGTGAGGAATTGGGCGAGTTCAAGGACGTGTTCGAGGCCGGATTTCTTCCCGCCTCGATCGACATCCGCCTGCGCGAAGGGTATCGCGACCCGCGCGCGGTGCTTCTGGTCGCCGATGTCGTTCGAACCATGCCGTACGTGGAAGACGTTCGCTACGGCGCTGACTGGATCGAGAAGTTGCACCGGATCCGCAACATCGCCACCGCCACCGGCGTCGTCCTCGGCGTCGCGTTCGCGGCGGTCGCCATCATCATCATCAGCGCGTCGATCCGTATGACGGTGCTGGCGCGGGCGCGCGAGATCGGAATCATGCGCCTGGTCGGGGCGACTGATGCCTTCGTGAAGGCGCCGTTCCTCGTCGATGGATTCACCAAGGGAGTGTTCGGCGGGATCCTGGCCCTGTTCCTGACCTGGGGAGCACATACCGTCGTTTCCCGGAATTTTCTGCAGACTGATTTCTTCCCGCCCCTGCTCATCGCCCTGGGCGTTGTTGCCGGCGCAGCGTTAGGAACCGGCGTCAGCGCGCTCTCGGTTCGCCGCCACCTCAAGCGAATCCAGTAGTGCGACGAGTTGCCCTCGGTCTCCTGCTCGCCTGCGCGAGCGCGACGACGGCGTGGGGGCAGAACGCCGAAGCGCGCTTGCGTGCCCAGCGCGACGAGCTGGATCGGATCCGCTCGGAGCGGGATTCGCTACAGGCGGAATCGCGCAAGCTGCAGGGCCGAGTGCGTAACCTGCAGGATGAAGTCCTGCTGCTTGGCCGTCAGACGGCGGCGACGACGCGTCTTGTGAAGTCGCTCGACCAGCAGCTTGCGACCATCAACGCCGAAGTCGACACGGCCAACAAGCGTGTCGATGCCGCGCAGGCCGAAGTGGCCACGCGTCGCGACCGGCTCAAGGGCCGCGTGCGCGACATCTACAAGCGAGGTCCGCTCTTCGCGACCGAAGCGTTCCTGGCAGCGCGTTCCTTCGGTGAGCTGGTTGCGCGGTACAAGTATCTCCACGAGCTCGCCTTGTACGACAAAAGCACTGTGAAGCGCGTCGAGGACCTCGTCAAGCAGATCGACGGACAGCGACAACTCCTCGTCAGGCTCCAGGACGAGTTCGAGCGCAGCCGTGAAGAAAAAGCGCGGGAGCAGATTCGTCTCAAGGACCTCGAGGTGCAGCAGCAGCGCGCCCTCTCGCAGGCGAAGAAGACCTCACAGCAGGTGGACGCCCGCCTGGACCAGATCCGTCGTGACGAAGCCCGCGTGGCGAACGTCATCGCGGCCGCTGAAGCGGCCGCGCGCCGAGCCGTGCCGGGCTCCGCGGATGCGGCGCCGGCCACGAGCGCACTGAAGACCACCGATTATGGCGCGCTGGACTGGCCGGTCGACGGCTCGATCATGTACAGCTTCGGCCGGGCGATCAACCCGAACAACACGTCGATTCGCTGGAACGGCATCGGGATCGAGGCCCCGTTAGGCTCGCCGGTGAAGGCGATCGCCGATGGCGAGGTCATGGTCGCCGAGCCGATCGGCACCTACGGAACCACGGTGATTCTCCAGCACGGCGGCGGCGACTACTCGGTGTACGGGTCGCTGAGCCGCACGGCGGTGAACAAGGGCTCGAAGGTGAAGAAGGGACAGGTGATCGGCACCGTGGGCCAGGCTGACCCGGACCTCGCGCCGCACCTCCACTTCGAGATCCGCCCCAAAGGTCGGGCGACGGATCCATTGACGTGGCTGCAGGGGCGGCAGCGGTAAACCCGGATGGCGGATAAGGGATGGCGGATGGGAGATTACGCCTCCCGCCATTGGAGTCTCGCGTATTCCGCCATCCGATATCGGCCTTCTGCCATCCTTTCTTCTGGGCGCACACGTCTCCACCAGCGGTGGTGTCGTGACCGCGTTCCCTCGCGCGGCAGCGATCGGCGCGAACGTCATCCAGATCTTCACCAAGCAGGCGAGCCAATGGCGTGAACCCGCGATCCGCGAGGAGGATCGGGTCACCTTCCGTGAACAGCGGGACTCGTCAGGCGTCGTGTACACGTGCGCACACGACAGCTACCTGATCAACCTGGCGTCCCCCAGCCCGATGTTGTGGGCGCGATCGCTGGTGTCATTCATCAGCGAGCTGCGCCGGTGTGAGGCGCTGGGCCTCGACGCCCTCGTGTCGCATCCCGGCAACTACATGGACGATCGCCATGAGGGACTGGCCCGGAACGCGGCCGCGATCGGTATCGCGTTAGGCACCGTGCCGGGGCGCACGCGGCTGCTGCTGGAGATGACGGCCGGGACCGGCACGGCGCTGGGGCGTTCGTTCGAGGAAATGGCGATGCTGATCAGTCTCATCCCGGCCGCTGTGCGACCGCGGGTCGGCGTCTGCGTCGATACGTGCCACCTGTTCGCCGCCGGCTACGACATCGTCAACGACTGGGATGGTGTGTGGAAACACTTCGACGACGTGATCGGATTCAGCATGCTTGGCATGCTCCACCTGAACGACTCGAAAATGCCGTTGGGGTCGCATCGCGACCGCCATGAGCTGATCGGCGAAGGATGTATCGGGCGGGAAGCTTTCCAGCGCGTCATGACGGATCCGCGGCTGGCAACCGTACCCAAGGTCATCGAGACGCCAAAGCTCAACGACGCAACAAAAACCGACAACAGGATGCTCAGGCTCCTTCGGCGTTTGGCGACCCGGGGGAACAAATCCCCCGTCTGAAACAGCCCGGACTGGACCGCGGGCCGTTGAGCAGGGTAGACTAGCCTGATGCTCTTCCGCCTTTTCCCGAGCCAGCGCATGCGCGCCAGCGGACGATTGCCGCGCGCGCTTGTTGTTGCACTTCTCGGGCTCCAGTTCCTCATCTGGGGTGGCGGTTCGATTGTCGAGGCGCGGGCAGCCGCCGAGTCGTTGTCGCGGTATTCGCACATCGAAGACCAGGCGACCAAGTGCCCGCCGATCCACAGTCACCTCGACTGCATCATCTGTCGCACGCTGAATGGCGGCGCGGGCGGTGTCTCTGCGCCCTCACTCGTTGCCATTGCATCTTCTCATGCGACTCGGCCCGTGTCGCGGGAGTACGCGCCGGCCGATCGGGGTCTTTTCAGCCCACTCGGATCACGAGCTCCACCGCTCGCGTGAGCGCCTTCGCGCCGCGTACCTAACGAGCCCGACCGGCGATGCCGGCGGACTGATGTAACGCGGATCCAGGCATTGCGGTAACACTCGCAATGCGGAGGGGCGCTCCCAGGACTGTTGGCCGTGGCGTCTTGTCCCGCTACGGGTACTTCTGGTTCTCGATGTCGCGGTACTCCGACCGTCCCATCGGGCACCTCAACCGGCCTGAAGGTGAACCGTGATCACAACACCCCCTTTTCCGACTGCAGCAACGTTATCGCTGGCAGCACTTGTTACGCTGATGGGCGTGCCGAGCACGCTCTTCGCGCAACAGCGCACCACTCCGCTATTCACAGCGGGTGTTGGTCGGCCAACCGGTGCAGCAGCCACCTCGAAGCGCGCCAGCACTCCTCAGGGCGCGGCAAATCCGCGCTTGTTGCCGGACATCAGCGTCGTCGGTGACCTGATTGCCGATTTGTCACCGGACGGAACAACACAGGAAGACGGAAGTCGGCTCGGCCTTCGAGAGGTGGAGCTGGCCGTGCAGGCGGCGGTCGACCCGACGTTCAGGGCTGATGTCTTCCTCGGATTCTCTGACGCCGAGGGCGTGCACATCGAGCAGGCGTTCATGACGGCAACTTCCCTACCGATCGAAGTGCGACTTGGCCGGTTTCTCACGCCGTTCGGTAAACAGAATACGACCCATCGTCATGACCTCCACACCATCGATCACTCGCTGGTCGTGCAGCGTTTCCTCGGTGAAGAAGGTCTGAAGAGCACTGGACTCTATTTGGGTCACAGCCTCGCGCCCTTCGGATTCTTCCAGGAGCTGATCCTGACGGCGGCCGATCGGCTCGGCGAAGCGCCGGAAGGCCTGGTGACCGAAGAGCCCACGAGCAAGGACGTCGCCGACCTCGCGTATGGGGCACGCCTCCGGAACTACTGGGATCTCTCAGAAGCATCCAATCTCGAGATCTCAGGCTCAGTTCTGACGGGGCTCAAGGAGCGTGAGTTATCCGCACCGATCGGCGAGGTGACCGCGCGCGCCTTGCGACAGACGACGCTCGGCGCCGACGTCACGTTCCGCTGGCGACCGCCGGCGCAGGGCCTTTACAAATCGTTCATCCTGCAGAGCGAGTTCATGGTCCAGCAGAACGAGGATTACGATCTCGCCGATTCACCAGCGCCCATTAACATCGGCGATTTCACGGGACTCTATGTCTTCGGCCGCTACCAGGTCGGGCGGCGTAGTTACCTGGGCGCGCGGTTCGACACAGTGGAAGATCCGGAGTTCGACGGTGAACGCACGAATGCGTTTTCCGGTATCTGGCAGTTCTATCCGAGCGAGTTCTCCAAGCTCGTCGCAAAGTTCGAACGGGTGAGTCCGAAGAGTTTCGAAGCGTTCAACCGTTTCGTCCTCCAGGCCACGTTCGCGTTAGGTCCGCACAAGCCACACCCCTTCTGAGGTATTGCTCCCATGATGAATAGATTCCTGCGTTTTGCGCTTTGCGGGTTTGCCCTCGGCGCCACCGCAAGCTCGACCGCGCTCGCCCAGCTCAAGGTCGTCACCAGTACCACCGACCTGTGGGACATCGCGCGCGCCGTGGGCGGCAACCACGTGAAAGTCACTTCCATCGGCAAGGGATACGAAGATCCGCATTTCGTCCAGCCGAAACCGAGTTTCATCCTCCAACTCCGGTCGGCGGACGTCTGGGCCTACGTCGGCCTCGACCTCGAGATCGGCTGGATGCCGCTCCTGCTGGACGGGGCGCGAAATTCGAAAATCCGGGCCGGCGCGCCGGGGCACATCAACGTGTCCACGGTGATCCCGGTCATGGATGCGAACCGGGCGGTGGATCGCAGCCAGGGTGACGTTCACCCGTTAGGCAACCCGCATTACTGGCTCGATCCGAACAACGCCCGGAAGATCGCCGGGCTGTTCCGCGACCGGTTCAGTGAGCTCGATCCCAAAAACTCCGCCACGTACCGTTCCAACACCGGGGCCTGGGAGGCCAAGTTGAGCGCCGCCGAGCAGGAGTGGCGGGCGGACTTGGCCAGCATCAAGGACAAGCCCATCGTGGCGTGGCACACGAGCTGGCGATACTTCGCAGCCTATACCGGACTCCGGATCGTCGGCTTCATGGAGCCCAAACCCGGCGTACCACCCTCCCCGTCGCACCTGTCGTCCCTGGTCGCCACGATGAAACAGACCGGCGCGAAGGCGATCATCATGGAGCCCTTCTACGACCGCAAAACGGCTGATAAGATCGCCCGGGAGACCGGAGCCAAGGTTCTCGTCGTGCCCCCGTCTGTCGGCGGCGCGAAGGGACTCGACGACTACATCGAACTCATGAAAGCCAACATCCGCATGGTAGCCGCCGCGGTCAGATGACCGCACTGGTTTCGTTTCGTGATGCAACGTTAGGCTATGGCCGGCACGCCGTCCTGCGTGGCTTCAACCTCGACATCCTGGACGGCGACTTCCTCGGGATCGTGGGCCCGAACGGGTCGGGAAAAACCACGATCCTGAAGACCTTCCTCGGTTCCCTGAGGCCGATGGGGGGCACGGTCACGGTCGCGCCCGGCCTGCGGTTCGGGTATGTCCCCCAG
>DASRPK010000034.1:0-38258 GCA_035646395.1 Gemmatimonadaceae bacterium
TCGTAATTGCGCTTGGAGATATCGGGCGGCGGTGTCGCCCCAGGCGCGCGCCTGAACGGTGTCGCCACGTAAATCATACAACTGTGCGCGAACGATTCCCCATTGGCCGCGATCGTCATCGAACGCGTCCGGGCCGAGCGCGAGTAGCTGCTGAACACTCGCGCTGTCGAGGACCCACCCCATGTCCCAGTACGCCCCGACATATCCCAGCACGCGTGGTGCCGGAATATCGCGGACCGCCGCGGCGATCACTTGCCGCGCTCCAGCCAGATTGCCACCGGCCACCTCCGCCAGGAGCCGCGCCATGACGGCTATCAACGATGTTGAGCCGAGAGCGACGCCCCGCTCCGCCGTGACGCGTGCCTCCGGAATCCGCCGCAGCCGTAACAGCGTTCGTGCTTGACCCGTCAGGAGTCGAGAGTTTCTCGGATCAAGTCGGATGGCTGACTCACGGTCGCGCACACTTTCGTCGAATCGGCCGAGGTCATCCTTCGTGTTCGCGACGTCCGTAAGGAGTGCGACAGTTGCCGGCGCGGCACGGAGCGCGAGTTCAAACTCCTTGAGGGATGTCGCAGGATCGCGGGTGACAACGCGGTAATACCAACCCATCGCCCGGTGCCCGGCAGCTCCATTTGGCTCGAGAGCCAGGGCCCGACGCGCGGCCGCGAGCGCGCCTTGTTGCAGCTGCGCGGTCGGCGTGCCGTTGTTGTAGAGGAGGCTACGGGCTCGTGACAGTGCGCCCCAGGCTTCGGTCATCGCGCTGTCGCGCGCGACAGCCTGCTCGAAGAAGAGGATGGCGCGTCGTAGCGAAGCGGGGTCGGTGTTCGCTCCGGCATTCCACGCCGCCTCCCCCCGCAAGTAGGCATCGTACGCGGAGGGGTCGTTCGTGAGCGGTTGGGCCAATTGCTGCTGGGTCCCGCCACCTAACGCGACACGCATTGCCTCCGCCACCTTGCCGGCAATTTCGCCTTGCACCTGGAAAACGTCCTTGATCTCTGCGTTGAAAGGCTCCTGCCATCGGCTTTGCGGCGTGCCATCGGCGATCTCCACGAGTTCCGGGCTCACCTGCACCCGCCGGGCATCGCCGGCACCGGCGAAGCGCACTTTCCCGGTGAGCAGGTATCGCACGCCAAGTTCATTCGCGATTTCACGAGGGAGCTTGGTCGATTTCCCATACTGGTCCGAGCTGCCGCGGGCGATCACCGCGAGACCCGGAAGCGACGTGAGCTTGCCACGCACGGCATCAGTGATGCCGTCGGCAAAGTACGCGTCCGCGGAGTCGCCGAGGTTCTCGAACGGCAACACGGCGATCGTACGTGCATCCGACGCCGGCGCCGCTGACTCGGACGCAGGAGCCTTATCGCGCTGAAAAAGGAAAATCGTCAACGCAGCCAGCGCGACCCCCGCAACGGCCAATGAAATTCCGAGCGGCCGGCGGCTTGCAAGCGGAATGCGCGAAGCAACCGCGGGCGCCGTTGTCCTTGCGGCGGACGGTGAATGGATTGCGTCGAGCGCCGCCAGGACGTCGCCAGCGTTTTGTGGCCGCTGGGCTGGCTCCTTTTCCAGGCACTGCATCACGAGAGCGGCGATCGGTGGGGCAATGCCGGGCTTCGTCTCACCTAGAAGAGCCGGTCGCTCCGACAGCTGCGCGGCCATGAGCTTCGCGGCAGACGTCTTGTCGGCGAATGGGTGCCGCCCCGCCAGCACCTCATACGCCATCACGCCCCACGCATACAGGTCGGACCGGTGGTCAATCGTCTCGCCCGCCACCTGCTCCGGGGCCATATAGGCTGGAGTACCTAACGACTGCCCGATGGAAGTCAGCGTCCCTTCCCGCACCTCCGGCGCGCCGGTGCGCGCTGCGCTGACTGCTTTCGCGATGCCAAAATCCGCCACTACTGCCGTGCGCCCTGCCAGGAGGACATTCTCCGGCTTGATGTCGCGGTGCACGACACCGTGCCCATGCGCGTACTCGAGCGCGAGAGCGACGTCCCGAAGGATACCAACGGCTTCATTGAACGGCATCGGCCCGCGGAGGAGCCGACCACGCAACGACTCGCCTTCCACGAACGGCATCGTGTAGAACGGGAGGCCGCCGCTTTGTCCCGCCGAGTGGACCGGCAAGATGTGCGGATCCTGCAGCGCCGCCGCGACCTTGATCTCCCGCGCAAACCGCTCGGCCGAAATACCCTGCGAAAGTTCAGGGGACAAGACCTTGATCACGACGCGCCGGTTGAGCGCCGCGTCGGTCGCGACGAAAACACGCGACATGCCACCGCCCAGGAGTTCGCGCTCGAGGGCGTACGCCGCCCCCAGAGTTTCCTGAAGCTGCTGCCTGAGATCGCTCATGGAACAGCAAGATCACGCCGCGCCTCGTCCCTGTCCAGAAATTCCTGACAGGATGCTCAGCTCACTGATTCGACTTCCGTGATCAGATCTGACTACGCTTGCGCGAGCACGCGGCCGGCGCGAACAGCCGCCTCACGAAGCCGATCCGGCGATGTGATGAAGGAAACGCGGAAAAACCCTTCCCCGCCCGATCCAAACGCGCTGCCCGGTAACACGATCACACCTTCCTCCTCCATCACCCGATCGGCAAACTGAGCGCTCAGAACTCCCTCCGGAAGCGGAATCCAGAGGTACATCGTCGCTTTCGGGCTCTCGCAATCGAAGCCTGCATCACGGAAGGCAGTAACAGCCGCGTCGCGACGCTCACGGAAAATCTCCAGGTTCGCGGGAAGAAACTTCTCCCAGCTTTGGATCGCCGCGACTCCGGCGTACTGAATCCCCATGTACGCACCTGTATCGACAAACGACTTCACTCGGCTCAGTACCGACATCAAGGGCTTGCCGCCCGCGGCCCAGCCACAGCGCCACCCGGTCATGTTGTACGTCTTGCTGAGTGAATGGAACTCGATCGCAACGTCTCGTGCGCCTTCGATCTCGAAGATCGAGGGCGGCACATAACCATCGAACGCCATCTCCGAGTACGCGTTGTCATACACGAGGAGAATGTCGCGCTCACGGCAACGCCTGACGATGTCGGTGAGATACTCACGCGGCGCAATGGCCGCCGTCGGGTTGTTCGGATAGTTCAGGAACAGGACGCGCACACGATCCAGGACGTCGCGTGGGATGTCGTCGAGGTCGACCAGAAAATTGGTGCGCGGACGCAGTGCGTACGGATAGACCTGTGATTCCGACAGCAGCGTGCCGCCGGCGTACGCCATGTATCCCGGCTCCGGCACGATGGCGACATCACCGGGCTGCAGGAAACCGAAGGCGATGTGTGCGATCCCCTCTTTCGAACCGATCAGCGGGACGAGTTCGGTCAGTGGATCGAATCGCTGGCCGAAGCGGCGTTCCATCCAGTCGCTGACGGCCTGACGATACGGAACGTAGCCGAGCCCGAAGCCATAGCGGCCTAACGTGGGATCGTGTGCCGCGCGTGCCAGGGCGTCCACGGCCGCCTGTGGTGGCGGGAGGTCAGCGTCGCCGGCGCCGAGGTCGATGACGTCAACGCCGCGGGCTAGAAGCTCGCGCTTTCGCTGCGGGATATGGGCCAGCGGGTAGGGCGGGAGACGGTCGAGTCGGCCGGAGGTTCGGGGCATGGCAAACAACGAGGAAGAAGGAAGGAGGAAGCAGGGAATGTATCGAAAAGTTTCATGATACGTTTCGTTCCTCCCCTGCTTCCTGCTTCCTGCTTCCTGCTTCCTGCTTCCTGCTTCCTGCTTCCTGCTTCCTGCTTCCTATCTCCTTCTTATCTCAATCTCCCCATTCACCGTCCGAACCACCACCCGCCCCGTTCCGCGCCCAAGCACGGTGCGCGCCCGGAGGAACCGTCGCGGCGTTCCGTAGCGATCTTCCCAACCCGTCAACGGATCGCGTTCCAGGTCCCAGTCGCTGTCGATTCGGGCGCGGTTTTCATGCGTGCGGGTGTACGCCGTCTCCAGGTCCAGTCGACCGTCGAAGTCCGCGGGCAATTCGATGATGATCCGCCCGGACCCGGACGATGCTTCGATAACCTGGGACTCGCGGGCGCGGTCCACGATGATGCGAACCTCTCCTGCTCCGGTTACCGCCGTGACCGATCCCGCCACCGGCCCGACGGTGACATTTCCGCCGCCGGTGCTTGCGTCGACCCGGCCCGCGCCGCGCCCGATGCGGACATCTCCCCCACCGGTATGAACGCGTGCACCGTTAGGCGCTGCGTCGAGGGCCACGTCGCCCCCGGCCTTTTCGATGTTGAGTGTGCCGCCGCGGTAGTCGGTGTCGCCGACGCTGATGCGCTTTCCGTCATTGATCGTGACGGACGAGATGTCGGTCGTCGAACGGTTGTTGCGGTCGTCGGACGTGCCATAGATAACCGGGCCGCTGCCTGACGAGCCGCGCAGTCCGCCCCGCACGTTGGACAGCCGCACGAGACCGCCACCCGTCTCCACGTTGCCGGACAGGTCGGAATCACGGACGAGGATCTCGCCGCCTCCGGTGGTCAGGCGCGCCGATCCCGTCGCGCGCTCGAGCGTGATCTCGCCACCACCGGTATGGCCGGTAAACCGTCCCTCGACGCCGATGATCGTGAGGTCACCTCCGGCCGACGACAATCGAACGTCGTATCGTCGTGGTACCAGGATCTCGAAACGGTTGGAGGTGGATTGGTTGCGCCGGTTTCTTACGAAACGCGCCTCAACGCGGACGCCTCTCCCTCCCGATTCGCGATCGAGATTGACATCGACGTCTCGCCAGTCTCTGCCCCCCAGCATGGCCCGCACGCGTACGCGATCGTCGTCCCAACTCTGTACCGTCACGCCTCCGCCCGCATCCAGGTCGAGCGTCAGCAGTCCACCCGGGGACGCGTCGAAGGTGCGTTCGATGATGGAGTCGGGGTCCTGCTGCGTTTCCGGTTCCGCTGCCCCAGGTCGAACTGTGGTGACTGTCTCGCCTGCGGGCTCCGACATTACCGGCTCGGAAGGTGCCACGTCCGGCGCTACGAAGTTGGTCACGATCGTCTGCTTCGTGCCTGACGCCGCAACAGGCCGTACCGTTCCTACGAGAACCAGGATGAAGCCCAGACTTACGGCAATCACTCTCCGAATCGTCGCGGTCGGCGCGGACCGTGCGCGGGCTGCATCAAGGACGGCAACGATGCGGCCCTCGAGTGTGGATGGCCGCGCCATGCCGATAGCGACCGCGCCCGTGAGATGCAACTGCCGCGACGTCCTCGCCACACCGATCAGGTGCGCGGCGTACTCCTCGCCCGTAGCGCCTAACGCGAGGACCTGGTCGTCGCAGGCCCGCTCCGCCGCCTGTCGCATCCGGCGCGCCATGGCCCACACCAGCGGGTGGAACCAGTACGCAGCGCAGGCCACCATCGACATGAGCTGCGTGAGATAATCCCGCCGCGCGATATGCGCGACTTCGTGTGCGGCGACTGACTGCAGGAGCGCATCGCTCCACGTCGCCGACGCTGGCGGCACGACCAGCACCGGCCGGCGGATACCCCACGTCATCGGCGCGCCCACGGCGGCGCTCTGAAGAATCGTTACGCGGCGAGTGACGCCCAACCGGACACAGGTGGCGTCGACGATGTCTCGCCAGCGACCAGCGCTGATTGGCGCAGCGCGTCGCGCCAGTACGGCCAGGCCAATCCGGCCGAAAAGAGCCCAGCCCAGAATCATTACCGTGCCCGCGACCCAGACCAGCAACCACAATGGCGGAAGATCGCGAAGGTCTACGGTCGTAATGCCGGCGCCGGCGTTTTTCTCGACATCGAAAGCAGGCATCGAGGTGATAATCGACTCAGCCGACGGGCGATTCGCAAAACGTTCGGCCGACGGAAGCGTCACGATGCGCTCGATGGAACCCGGCCAGGCGCGCAGCGGCACGTTCACGCGAGGAGACCAGGGCACCAGTGCGGCCAGCAGCAGTGACCCGCCTAACGACGAGGACCACAGCAGGTGCCGGAACGATGCCGAGCGTCGGTGAAGCGCCAGCGCGACCAGCGTGCCGGCACCCATGAGCAGGGTGACACGAATCAGGAGATCAACGGCGTTCATGGCGGTGCTGGTCATTTGCGGCTCCCTCCCCCTTTGCGACGGCGTGCCTGTTCGATGAGCTGGGACAACCGGTCGAGCTCGTCCGGCGTCGGCGGGCGATCGGTCGCTCCCAGCATTGCGGCCACCGCCGATTCCATCGAGTTGTTGAAAAACGTCTGCAGCAGGTGCCGGGCAGCGGAGCGCTGTGCTTGCGCCGGATCTGCAGTTGGCCGGTACGTGTGACGGGGGCCGTCCCATTCGTGCGAGACGAATCCCTTCTCCTCGAGGAGTCGAAGCATTCCCCGCACCGCCGAGTAACTCGGCGGATCCGGCAAGGCTCCGCGCACCTGCGCCGCGCTCGCCTGTCCGAGCTGAAAGAGAACGTCCATGATCTGTCGCTCACGACGTCCCAGGTCCCCAAGAGGATTCGCCATCAGTTCTGTAGACAGGGTCAGATGTCAATTAGTTGGCAGAGTGTCAGTACACTAGCACTGTGTCAGTACACTAGCACCGTAATCCCGGGCGTCAAGCCATCTAATGAAGGGGGGCCATTCGTTACGTCCCTGTTTTCACGGCTCCTGCACAACTTCTGTCTCCGATAGCGCCTGGCGATCGACAGTTTTCGGACGATGGCGCTCACCCGACGTTCCCGGCCGGCGACACTCTGGCTGCAGATGCTGCTCGTAGGCGGCCTCGCCTGCGTGGTGCTCGTGCTCGTGCAGGTCTACCGGCTGCAGCGATCGAACTACTCGGTGGTGGAGCGCGCGCTTCGCGATTACTCGACGTTCGCGGCGTGGAGCTACGGGCAGCACCTCACGAGCATGATGCGCGAATCAGTCGACGAGCTGCTCGGCGCGGTGAATCATGGCGACGGGCTGCATACGAGTCCGCGAATCCCCGATGCGCGGGAGATGGGGCACTTCATCCCGATGGACGAAGGATGCAATTGCCACCGCCCCGATCACGGCCCGATGCCCTTGCACTATTTCGGCTTCACCCTCGGTAGCGACACGATCGCGATCGGGCTCAACCTCGCCGGACCTTCTGTTCGCGGCTGGCTTGCGGATCCCGCGGATTCCCGTGCGATGCGTGTGCCGGCACTCAAGGTTCCGCCTGACGAGGTGCGCTGGCTCAACAACCTGTTGAGCAACGTTGCGCGTGGTCCATCCACCAACTGGGGATATCAACTCATCATCGAGCGCCGCCACAATTCGGTACGGTTTCTGGCGGCGCGTTCGATGCCGACGCAGTGGGGCGACACGGTTGTCTACGCGTTCGAGTATCCTCCGGAGAGCCTCGACTCGATTTTTACATCAGTCTTGAGCGCCAGCGACCTGCTGCCTGGTTCGGTCGTGGCGGGTCGCGAGAACCGCGACGTCATGGATGTCGAGGTGTCCGACGGCCTTGGTGAGCCGCTGTATCGCACCATTGGAAACCGCCGGTTTGACGTCGAGGGTACGTCGAACCTGCCGCCGAGTTTTGCGTCCCTGCGAATCCGCGCGCAGCTGAAGCCCGAGATGGCGGAGGTGATTCTCATTGGAGGCGTCCCGGAATCACGGGTGCCCATCCTGCTCGTGATCCTGCTGCTCGCTGCCGGCCTCACCGCCCTGGCCGCGGTGCAGCTGCGACGCGAAGTGCGATTTGCCGCGGAACGGGCAGGCTTTGTCGCGAATGTCTCGCACGAGCTCCGAACGCCGTTATCACAGATCCGGCTGGTGCTGGACACGCTGAAGCTTGGGCGCGGTGATGACCCGGCTACACGGGAACAGGCTTTGAACGTCGCCGATCGCGAGGCGCTGCGATTGCAGCACCTGGTGGAGGGCGTCTTGCGGTTCACGCGTGGAACACGTCCTAACGAGTCTCCCCGGGTCGATACCGACGCCGCCCAGGAAGCCAGGGCCGTCATCGAGGAGTTCACGCCGCTGGCGACGCCGCATCGCATGACCGTAACGCTCGACACCCCGGGGCCCGTCCCCGCGCGCCTGCAGCGAGGCGCGCTGCGCCAGATTCTGCTGAACCTGCTCGACAACGCAATGAAGTACGGCGGTGACGGCACGGAAGTGAGTGTGCAGGTCACCCCGCTTGTCACCGGTGGCGCCCGCCTTCGTGTCGATGATAACGGCCCTGGCGTGCCGGCGAGGGAGCGCGATCGGATCTGGCGCCCGTTCGAGCGCGGTGGTGTTGCCCGCGTGCGCGCGGCCGGCGGCAGCGGCATCGGTCTCACGATCGTGCGCGAGATTGCCGAAGAGCATGGAGGACGCGCCTGGGTCGAAGCGGCGCCAACTGGCGGAGCGCGCTTCATCGTCGAACTGCCTGACGAGGCGACGGCATGAAGCGCGTCCTGGTGGTCGAGGACCAGCGTGACCTGGCGTCGCTTCTTGCGCACAACCTGCGGCACGAAGGGCTCGACGTGCGCACGGTGGAAGACGGGCGCGAAGCACTGCCCACCGTTCGCTCCTGGCAACCCGATCTCGTCATCCTCGACCTGATGCTGCCGGGAATGGACGGCTTCGAAATCTTGCGCGGCATTCGAGGCGACGGGAACGACTTGCCCGTCCTCATCCTTTCGGCGCGCGGCGAGGAACAGGACAAGATCCGCGGGTTCCGGCTCGACGCCGATCAATACGTGACCAAGCCATTCAGCCTCGTTGAACTGCTCGAGCGTGTGCATGCGCTGCTCCGCCGCGCGACACGGGAGGGTTCCAACCAGAAGGCTGGCGTATTGACCTTTGGTCATGTGGTGGTTGATCCGGCTGCACGCACGGTCACGCGGAACGGTGAGGCGATTCCGCTTTCGCCGAAGGCGTTCGACCTGCTGCTCTCTCTCGTCCGTCGTGAGGGCCGAGTGGCCTCGCGCATGGAATTGCTGCGTGAAGTGTGGGGTTACGGGCCCCTGGTGCTGTCGCGTACGGTGGACTCACACATCGCCGAATTGCGCCGCCGTCTCGAGGATGACGCGGCGAATCCTCGGCATATTCTCACCGTGTTCAAGGTCGGGTATCGCTTCGAGCGGTGAGATGACCTTGAATTTAAGATTCAAGTGGAAGGAGCGGATTCGCGCCGCGAACAGCCTTTGAACGCGGAGGCACGCAAAGGCAGCGCGGAGTTGCGCCGAGGAATGCAACCGCTCACAACAACGACCCCACAAACGATTTCGTTTTTCCGCACACGATTCCTCCACAACTCGCGGACGACCTGATCACCATTACGACGGCGCGGCGTGCGAGGTTGGATTGAGACACGGTCTCCAACCCATCCGCAGATGCGCCTTCGATACAGCCTGACGCTTGCCCTGACCGCACTGGCGACGCAGTTGCCGGTCCAGGGGTCTTCACTGCTGCTCACGCCCGCGCAGCTCAACAGCGAACTGCGCGATCCGCGGCTCGTCATTCTGTACGTAGGACCACGGGAGGACTACAACACCGGCCATATCGCTGGCGCGCGTTTCGTCGGGATGGAAGACGTCGCCGCGCCGCGCGCCACGACGGCGCTCTCCCTCGAGCTGCCTGACGAGGCAGACCTCCGGCAGCGGCTCGAACGACTCGGCATCAGCGACAACAGCAAGATCGTCGTGACGTTCGGCGCGGACTGGGTGTCGCCGTCAACGCGCATCGTCTGGACGCTGCAGACCGCTGGACTCGGCGCGAACACGCGTTTCCTGGATGGTGGCACGCGGGCCTGGAAACGCGCAGGCTTGCCGTTGACTCCTGCTGAACCGCCGGCGGCGACACCGGGCAAGATCACCGTGGCTGCGGATCGCTCCGTGGTCGTGGACTATCGATGGGTGCAGGCGCAGGCGAAGGCGCCGCGTGTGCGCCTTATCGACGCCCGCTCTCCCGTGTTTTACGAGGGGCCGGGGATGGAAGGTCGCGGCCGCAAGGTCGAGGCTGGCCATATCGCGGGCGCAAAGAATCTCCCTTTCAATTCCCTCAACGACGACTCGCTGCAATTTCTCCCGCTGGCTGAGCTGCGGAAGAAGTTCGCGGACGCTGGTGTGCAGCCGGGCGACACCGTGGCTGCCTATTGCCATGTCGGACAGCAGGCCACCGTCGTGATCCTCGGCGCGAGGCTGCTTGGTCATCCCGTGCGCTTATATGACGGGTCGATGAACGACTGGGAGACGCGCAAGCTTCCGCTCGAGAATCCGACCGCACCGAAGCCGCCGGAGCAGGTGCGCAAGTGAGTCAGGTTCGCCGGTACACGGATGGCACCGTGGCGGGGATAGCGTTAGGCCTGGTGCTGTTGGCGTCGTTCGTTGTGGCCGGGCGTGGCATCGGGGCCTCAGGCGCCTTTGCCGCGACCGGGGGCCCGCTCGGGGCGGCAATGAGTCCTGGCACCGTGGAATCCTCGAGCGCTTTGTCCGACCGGATCCCGGTAGCGTTCGAACCGTGGAATGACTGGATCGTTCTGCAACTGTTAGGCGTGATTGTCGGTGCGTTGTTCTCGGCACGAGCATCGGGCCGCTGGCGCGCAGCGACAAATGACCGGTCTCGATCACGTCTTTCCCGAGCCGTTGCGGGCGGCGCGCTGATGGGACTCGGCGGACGATTGGCGTATGGCTGCACCAGCGGACTGGCGCTGTCAGGCGGCGCATTGCTCTCGACCGGTGCGTGGCTGTTCATCCCGCTGGCGTTCGGAACGGCCATAGCGGTGACATTGCTGGCGCGCGATGCACGCCTGGAGGGTACTTCATGATTCCCGATTCCATGCACCCGGCGGTCACTGCGATCCCGATCGGCGTTGCCTTCGGCGTGATTCTCGAGCGCGCCGGCCTCGGCGATCCCCGCGTGATCGCGGGTCAGCTGCTCGGCCGCGACTTCACGGTGGTCCGCGTGATGTTCGGCGCAATCGTGACAGCCATGCTGGGGGTGGTCTGGGCACATAGTGCCGGCTGGATCGATGCCGGTACAATTGCCATTCCGCCCACGGACCTGCCGGCTCAGGCGTTAGGTGCCGTGATCTTTGGCGGCGGGTTTGCACTGGCGGCCCTCTGCCCGGGAACTGCGTGTGTGGCGGCAGCGAGCGGCCGGCGCGACGGACTGGCTGCGGTTGGCGGGATGTTCGCCGGCACTGCGCTCACGCCAATCACATGGCCCGTTGTGCGGAGCGCGGTTTCGGATGTCCCACGCGAGGGCGCGACCCTCGTGAGCGACACGGGACTTCCGCTCGGTGTGATAGTCGTCCTGCTCACCGTGGCGGCAGTCCTCGCCATGATCGTGGGACGGCTGATGGAAGATCGGGAGCGCATGTCAGCCGCCTGGCGTCTGCGAACACCGGAGTCGGTTGCGCTGGCGCTGGCGGCAACGTTTGCAATCGCCGACGGCCGGGGCTCTCTGCCCTCGTCGCGCACAGATGCCATTGCGTCAGTAATCGAGAGCGAAGCCGATCACATCGACGCGCTCGAACTCGCGCAACTGATCAAGTCGCGAGAACCCGGATTGCGCATTCTCGACCTGCGCGAACAGCTCGACACATCGACGTATCTGATTCCTGGCGCGATCGCGACATCCCTGAAAGACCTGGATACGGTGCGGGTCGCTCCAGGTGAACGCTTGGTGCTGTACTCCGAGGGCGGAGCACATGCGGCGCAGGCCTGGGTGCTGCTTCGAGTCCGGGGGATTCACAACGCCCTGGTGCTCAAGGATGGCATGGCCGCATGGGAGGACGAGGTGCTTTCTCCGCTGCTCCCGTCCGTGCCTGACGACTCTGCGAAGGCGCGCTTCGGGCGTGCGAAGGATCTCTCGCTCTGGTTCGGGGGCTTTCCACGCCTCGTGCCTGACGAGTCCTCTCCAGGCACTGTTCCGCGCGCACGACGGAGACGGACATGTTGACGCGGTCCGGTGAAAGCACTGCCGACGACGCGTGGTTCACCGAATGGCGTCAGCGAGAGCTTTCGCGCGTGGTCCGAAGCGGCGTCGCCTATCTCGATTACACCGGCGCCGCGCTGTATCCGGAATCCCTGGTTCGTGCCGACACTGCGCGACTCATGGAAGAGGTACTGGGCAATCCACATAGCGAACACGGTCCGTCGCGTGCAGCATCAGATGGAATCGCGGCGGCGCGTTCGGCGCTGCTCGAATTCCTGCACGCCGATCCGTCAGAATACGCCGTCATCCTGACGCCGAACACGACGGGCGCGTGCCGCATCGTCGCGGAATCATTTCCGTTCGGGCGCGGCAGCGCGCTTCTGCTTTCCGCTGACAATCACAACTCGGTGAATGGCATCCGCGAGTATGCCCGGCGCGCGGGCGCTGATCTCAGAACGATCGCACTCGACAACAATCTCCAGCTGGTGGAACCCCTCGCAGCGCTCGACCAGTCGCGCGGAGCTCCGTCATTGTTCGCCTTTCCCGCGCAGTCCAACTTTTCCGGTGTGCGCCATCCGTTGACACTCGTTCATACTGCACGCGATCTGGGATGGAGGGTGCTGCTCGACGCAGCATCATACCTCGGAACTTCCGACTTGCGACTCGATGCTGTGAAGCCTGATTTCGTGGCTCTGTCGCTGTACAAGATCGCCGGGTATCCGACCGGACTCGGTGCGCTGGTGGCGCGACGCGACGCGCTCGACGAACTGGAGCGCCCGTGGTTTTCAGGAGGGACCGTCAGGTGGGCGTCGGTGCAGCATCAACGGCACCGGTTGGCGGATGCACCCGAAGGATTCGAGGATGGCACCCCCTCGTTCCTCGCCGCTCGTGCTGTTGCGCCGGCACTTGAAGCTATCCTCGGCCACGAGCGTCCGCGACTCGTCAGGCACCTCGCGGCACTGGCAACGCACCTCCGTTCCGAAGTGGCTTCCGTTCGGCACGGGAACGGCGCGCCCGTCGCGCATGTCTACGGACCCGCTGACGGGGCGAATATGGGGGCAACTCTGGCGCTGGCCGTGGCCGATCCGCACGGGCGCTCCGTTCCCTACTGGGAGGTGGAAGCAGCCGCCCGTGACGCTGGGATTGCCGTCCGCGGTGGCTGCTTCTGCAATCCGGGGTGCGCGGAAGCTGCGTTTGCCTTCCCCAACGCGCGAGTCCGCTCCTGTCTCGACACGTTAGGTGATCACTTTACGATCCCCCGGTTCGCTTCGTGTCTCGACAACCGCTCCGTCGGCGCGATCCGCGTCTCGATGGGCCTCGGCACCGTGCGCGCCGATGTCGACCGCTTCCTGGCGTTCCTTACACGCTATGCGGAGATCGTCGTTGCAGCGTGAACCAGGCCATGAGCGCGACCATCCTCACAGGTCGTAACCGCGCGTCATGGCGACGGCCAGAACGACCATGAGCACGACGAGTATTCCCTGGATGGCGCTCGCGCGTGACAGGGCTCGAGCCGAGTCAATCCCTGGAAGCTCCTGGAGAGGAGCACCGCGACCGAGCGCGATTCTCCATCGGATCAGCGTCACCATCGGCTTTATCTCAAGGAGCAGGACAACCAGGAGAAGCGCCATCTTGGCCAGGAAGAAGGCGTTGTGCTCGTAATAGGCCGAACTCTTTTCTGAGGAACCCAGATAGCGCCAGAGTCCCGTTCCAATCCACAGGAATGCGGCCAGCCCCCATTCAGAATCGGCATGCAGGACCCTTTTCACCACATCGGCGGTCAGCGGTTTCGTAAGCCACTGCGCACGCTGGAGTACAGCCTGCAAACCGATGGCAAGCGCGAGGAGATGCAGAATAGCCAACGCAACACGTAGCATGGAGAGGTTTCCCTGGCGGAGAGACGTGTTGCGGGCGACATACTGGTGGCCGGCAGGGTCATAGCACAAACCCGGGCACACAGCAAGGCTGTTCGGCGAACCGCGGGTACTGCGTCGGGGGTTCCCTGCCTCGACGTGCACCTCTTCCCGACAGAACTCGCGCCACAATCAACAGATACTGCGTCACGGAATCACGAGCTCACGAACCTGGAGCGCTGGTGACAACTTCACGCGAGCCCCTGGCCACCCTGGCCGGAACGACCGGCGACGCCCGACTCGACGGGATCTCGCGGCTCATCGGCAACACGCCGATGATCGCCGTGGACTGTGCCCTCGACGGTGAACCGCGGACGATCTACGCCAAGCTGGAATCGATGAACTGGACCGGCAGCGTGAAAGATCGCATGGCGCTGCACATCCTCCAGTGCGCCTATGAGTCCGGAGCGCTGCGCCCGGGGGCACTCATCGTCGAGGCCACGAGTGGGAACACGGGCATCTCGTTTTCAGCGTTAGGCAGGGCGCTCGGCCACCCCGTGGCCATTTTCATACCGGATTGGATGTCGGGAGAGCGTATTGCCCTCATCCGCTCCTTCGGAGCCGAGGTCCATCTGGTGTCGCGGGAACAGGGAGGCTTTCTCGGGTCGATCGCGATGGCCGAGGATCTCGCCACACGCACCGCCAAATCATTCCTGCCCCGCCAGTTCTCCAACGCCGACAACAGTGAGGCACATGAACTGACGACCGGGCCGGAGATCCTGACCCAGCTACGCGTGGCGGGACTTTTGCCTGACGCTCTCGTCGCAGGAGTCGGTACTGGCGGCACGATCATGGGAGCCGGGCGCTATCTGCGGTCACAGCTGCCTTACGTGAAGCTTCATCCACTCGAACCTGCCAACTCGCCAACGTTGACTACCGGACACAAGGTCGGGAAGCACCGCATCCAGGGGATCTCGGACGAATTCATCCCGGCGATCATCGAACTTGCGGTACTCGACGAAGTGATAGCGGTTGACGACGGCGACGCGATCTGCATGGCGCAGCAGCTGGCTTCAGCGTTAGGCCTGGCAGTGGGGATCTCGTCGGGAGCGAACTTCCTCGGCGCCGTGATGGCGCAACAACGCCTTGGACCCGATGCGGTCGTGGTCACACTCTTTCCCGACTCGAACAAGAAGTACCTGAGCACGGACCTCATTCGTGAGGAGCCGGTGCATCCCGGGTTCCTGTCTCCCCGGATCAGCCTTCGAGGATTTCGCGTGCTGGCCCGGCATTGTGACTTCTGTCCGACCGACGTCCGCGCGCGTCGCTGACCTGCGGGGCCTCGTGCGCCGATCGCTTTTCCCGGGTCAATCAGGGCGAAGACCTACCTGCTTCAAGATGCGGACGAAACGCGGATCGCCGCGCAAGCCATCGAACGCGGGGTCCCACTTGAGGATGAACATCGCCCACGCGCGGTCATTGTAGGCGGCAGCCAGCTCGGCCAGCGCGCGATCAGCGTGACCTAACGCCGCGTGGAGAACCGCCAGACCGTAGTGTGAGACGATCCTCCCCGATCGTGCCTGGGCCTCGAGGCGTTTCAGCTCGTCGAGCGCCGGCTGTCGCCTGCCGC
Source organism: Gemmatimonadaceae bacterium (assembly GCA_035646395.1). Taxonomy (GTDB): domain Bacteria; phylum Gemmatimonadota; class Gemmatimonadetes; order Gemmatimonadales; family Gemmatimonadaceae; genus JABWBJ01. Next base: position 15,326 of record DASRPK010000034.1, read on the forward strand.
ACCCGGCATACACCTGACCGCGCGTTCCCACAAGCTGAGACGCGGCCTGTTCGCCGGACAGGGGAACGTCTTCGAGTGCTTCGCGGCATCGGCCGAGCTTCATCAACACGCGGGACCGTTCGCTGCGTGCCTGAAAAAACATTGAATCGAGCTCGAAGGTGCGCTGCGACTGCTGCAGGGCCTCGGGATACTGCTTCGTGAGGTACAGGAATGTGACCAGTCGCACGTTCGGAACGATCATGAACGGCTCGAGGTTCACAGCCGTGCGTGCCTCCTGAACCGCGGCCTCCGCGCTGTCGACCGCGAGATAGTACCAGGCCCTCCACAGATGCGCCGAGTGGTACTTGGGATTGATGGTCAGCGCCTTGGCGAATTCCTGGCCCGCAGTTGAAAAGTCGTAGTCGTAGAAGAGCGAGATGAAGGCGAGCGAACTGTGGACTTCGACGAGCGAACTATCCAGGTCGAGCGCGCGCTGTGCAAAGGTCCGCGCCTTCGGCATGCTCTCGAGGGCGCGCTCATAGCCGAACGTCGCGGCGTGGCTGTATGAGTCGCTCAGTCCGGCGTAAGCCAGGGCGAAGCCGGAATCCTTGTCGATCGCCTGCTCGAAGTACTCCCGTGCCCTCCGAAGGCTCGATGAGTCCCTTCGTTCGAAGAGGTAACGACCGCGAAGGTACAAGGCATGCGCTTCAGGGTTCACGGTCGATCGTCGCGCAAGAGCGCCCGAACCCGCTGCGCCGAGATACACCCTCAATTCACTGGCGATGCCGCGCGCGATCTCATCCTGCATCGCGAACACGTCTCCAAACGGCCGGTCATATTCGTTGGACCAGATGATGGAGTCGTTGGCGGCGGCAATGAGCTGCACCCTCACGCGCATCCTGTTCTCGAATCGCTGGAAGCTGCCGTCGACGAGATACCGCACGCCTAACGCCTCGCCGATGTCGCGCACCCCGAGGTTTTTCCCCTTGAAACTGAACGCCGAGCGTGGTGCTTTCACCGACAGGCCCGGCAACCGGCCAATGGTCGCGGCGATCTCCTCCGAAATCCCCTCCGCCAGGGCGTCGTCATCCTGGCTGCCACCAACGGTGCGAAGCGCGAGGACAGCGATAGAGGGCGCCGGCGCCGGGGGCGCCGCGTCCCGGGAGCCCAACTGCTGGACAGTGATGTAGCCCGCGATCGCGATGATGATTGCGGCAACGGCAGCGAAAGCGAGCGTTCGCGGTTGTCGCCACGAAGTTGGAGTCACGTTGGCCTGGCTGAGCGCAGCACCGAATTCCCTGGCGTCCGGGAACCGATCGCCCGGCTGTTTTGCCATCGCTTTCCTCAACGCGCGATCCACGAACTCGGGAACATCCGGTCGTAGCGCACGGAGGTGTGGGACCGGCGCGACCGTGTGCTTCGCCATCGTATCCTGGATGGATACGCCCGCGTACGGCGGTGCGCCCGCGAGCATCTCGTACAAAATGCACGCCAGCGCGTAAATGTCCGCGCGACCATCGATCGATCGCTCGGCAGTGATCTGTTCCGGCGCCATGTACGCCGGGGTGCCGACGACCAGGCCCGCCATGGTGAGCGTGTCGTCTTCAGCCGACGACAGGGCGCGCGCGATACCGAAGTCCGCGACGAGGGCGTGACCGCCAGACAGCAGAATATTCTCGGGTTTGATGTCGCGATGAACCACCTGGTTGGCGTGCGCTTCGGCGAGGGCGTCCGCAACTTCCAGCGTTATGCGAATGGCTTCGTCCAGCTCGATCCGCGGCCCTCGCGCCATTCGTGCCCGCAGCGATTCCCCTTGCACATACGGCATGACGTAATACAGGAGATCTTTGAATTCTCCGGAGTCGTGCAGCGGGAGGATGTTCGGGTGCTGCAGTCGGGCGATCGTGCGGATCTCCCGGAGAAACCGCTCGGCGCTGACCGTCGCCGCCAGCTCGGGCCGAAGGACCTTGATGGCGACCAGGCGGTCATGCTTATGGTCCTGCGCGAGGTAAACGGTCGCCATGCCGCCCCGACCGATTTCGCGCTCAACGCTGAATCGTTGGCCGAAGAGTCCGGTCAGAGATCCGCGATCGTTGGCGTCAGGCACGTAGCTCCGCGTGGTGGAGGGCCCTCCTGGGGAACATGAACTCGCCGGCCGTTGATCGCAACGCAGTCAGGACTGCGAATGCGCCGCGATGCGCGCCACCCCGGGAACGGGAAACTCTGCTCTACCCTTCGCGGGCGAACCGACATTCGTGGTTGATTCGACCCAGGATCCGCTGACCCGCTGGGCTGATCGGTGCACCACTCCGGCCGGTCTGCGTGGCACTGCGGATAGAGGCATTGGGCACCGCCGAGTCGGGCGTTAGGCGCACGCGCATGATCAATGACTCGCGCCAACCACCACGCCCCGGCGTCGGACTCACTGCCGAGCCGCTGCCAGGGTGGACCGGTTCCGTGAAACCCTCGCTGACTGCAATCGCTGCTCCGCAAGGCTGGACCGCGCGAACGTCGGGGGACACCGCGAAAGGATCCGCGCTTCGGTGGCGTGCGCATGCCGCTGCGAAGAGCAGAACGGTCAACGACCAACCGGTCGATCGAAACGGGAGTCGCATCGCATAGCCTCCGGGCTTAACGGAGCCTAGGTTCGCCGAATGACATAATGCGCCGCCTTCGCGCTGGGAATAAATTCCGTGCTCTTGTACCCAAGCTGCGGCAGATCGAGGCCCGCCAGCAAGTGTTCGCCGGAGCCGAGCAGAATCGGCGACACCGGTAAGTGCATTTCATCGACAAGGCCCGCCTGCAGGTATTGGCGGATGGTCGCGACACCCCCAAGCAGGCGAACGTCCAGGCGACCTGCTGCAACGCGGGCAAGCTCCAGCGCTGCGTGGATCCCCTCCGTCACGAAGTGAAAGACCGTCCCGCCTTCCATTTCCTGCGGTGGACGCGCGTGGTGCGTGAGAACGAAAACGGGGGTGTGATACGGTGGGTTCTTTCCCCACCAGCCGCGCCAGGACTCGTCAGGCCAGGGGCCGCGGATCGGACCGAACATGTTGCGGCCCATGATCCAGGCCCCGATATCCTCAAACCCGCGAGCCGCGAAGTCCTCGTCGATGCCGGTGTCCCCACCATCCTTGCGCTGCAGGCGCTTGAAGGTGCGGGTGCTGACCAGCCAATCATGCAGCTCTTCGCCGCCCACACCAAGCGGATTCTCGACCGACTGATGTGGACCTGCGCCATATCCATCGAGGGAAATCGTAAAGCTTCGCGTAACCAGTCGTGCCATCGTGTGGTTTGTGGCCAAGGTAAGCTCAGTGCAGGTCCGGACGTATTACGTTAGGCGGTCCGTCGGCAGACAGTCGCCTTCGCGATCATGAACAATTGCACCCGTCGGCGCCAGCGGCAACGTATGTCAGGCTCATCGCGCCGGAACAAGTCCAGGTTCGTGACCAGTAGTCAGAGACTTGGCGATTCGGGGGCATCGGCACGCGCCTTCGCGATCAGGCTCTCCATCTCCGCCTCCAACTCCCGGGTGTCAAGCGCGACAGAGACATCCGATCCCATGATGAGCTCCATCCCCGCGAGCCGCTCCCCAAGGACATCGCGGATGTAGATCTCGAGCACCTGGTTCGGGAACAACTTCCGTATGGCGCGATAGACCTCCGGATCCTTCTCGCCCGAGTCGCCAACCAGGATGAACTTCCGACGCGGGAGGTGGATCATGAGATTCGTGACCTGCCTGATCTTTTGATCCAGGGTCGCGAGGTCGCCGCCGAGGGCGAACGCCATGATGTCTCTGACCGCGCCGCGATCCAGCAGGTTCTTTCTCAGGTTTTTCATGTGCACGGTGCCTGCGGGAAACTGCTCCTGCTCGAAGAGGAAGCGCTTCAGCGGGCCGTATAGTTGCCATGGGCTTCCTGACACGTAATGAAAACATGTGTCCGCGGACGCACCTGCCTCGGTGACAAACCCCAGGTAGCGTTCGCGCATTCCTTCGGCCGCCCTGAACTCCTTCAGGAACGTGTTTCTGAGCACCGCCCGCTTGCCCGCGGGGACGTGAGTGATTCTGATCGTGTCGTCGATATCGGAAACCACGGACAGGCCTTCGGGCTCGAGGAACCTGATTCGTCCCTTACCGATACCGTGGTCGCCACTCCGTGCCACGATCTCCAGCCACCGACTATCGCCTGCCTGACGAGCGTAACACGCGCGGACCAGTTCGTCCGGGATGCGCACGCTCTCGGCGATGACGCCGTTGTGGGTCGTCCGTTCCTTGAACTGAAAGTGGGTGCCGTTCGCGTCCTCGGCGAAGGTAAAGCTCACCGGCTCATCGCTCTTGTCATCAGCGATGAAGTTGGCCAGGCAGCTGCGAAGTTGCGCCTTCTCGTCGGCCTCGAGCTGACGATCCAGGTCCTTCTGGAAATGTCCGATGGCCCAGTTCTCTATCGCGTCTTCGACAAACGGGGTGTCGCGATTGTCGTGGACCCAGACGCGCATCGGGACCAGCCACATGCTCTCATCGGCAGGGTCACGGTAGCCGTAGGAGTCGTAGACCGTAACCTCCTTCTGGAGGATGCGGGCTCTCAGCTCTTCGAAGAGCGTCCTGAGGACGGGCGTTCTGCCCATGATTGCTACAGGCAAGTTGGTCAGAGGTGCCTAACGAATGGCGTGCAGCGGCACGCGCGTGTTGACTAACTCACTCCGACGCGGTCCACCCATCGATCGATCTGCTTCGCCATCTCCTCTCGCCGGAGCGTGAGACGGAAGCGCGCGCTCCCCAGAGCCATCTCAACGAGCACTCGCCCTCGCCGCGCGAGGAGATCGGCGACCCGGACCGGGTAGTAGAGAAACACGGAGCGTGCGCGCGGCGCGAGTCCGTACATCGCCCGCATCCGTGCCGGCGCGGGCGCAATGCTCTTGAGCACGATCCCCACCTTCCCGACGAACCCCTGCGTCTCGCGCGCCGCCCGATACGCCAGGGGCAGCTCGAGCGACGCGGCGAGAAAGTATTCCCGCACGATTGGTACGATCGCCTCGTCCGTTGCCTCCCGCACCAACCTGTCCACCCCCGACGGCGGGACGGGCGCGCCAAGCACGCTCTCCGCCACGCGAAGCGTACAGTAGACGAAACGGCTCGCGCCCGACGCGTTCGCCACGGCGGCGAGCCGGTCCCAGTCGATACTGTCGCGGAATCGCGTGAGCGTAACCGCGATGTCGCACAGGTGGCGCAGTCGCATCCGGAACCGGTGCTGGAGGGCGGCGTGAACCGACAGGTGGAGGAGCAGGTCGTCGGGAGCCATCGCCATCGCACGAGCCCCGGCGATGCGGGTATCACGTGCCCGCGCCCAGATGCCATCCATGTCGATCGCCACCGGGACGTTTGGCGGCGTGATGTTCCAGTGCACCTCCACCGGCACCGCGTTAGGCATGGTAACCGGCGGCAGGTGATGGTGCCGGGCACATTCCACCTCCACGTCCGCCTCGAGGTCCGCGATCTCGCCAGCACCGTTCCCGAGCTCGAGAAGCACGCCGTACGCGTCGGCGAGATCGCGCCGGCGCACGAGCACGTCCACGTCCTTCATGTCCCGCAGCGCGAGATCGCCGTACACGGCATTCGCGAGGTGTGCACCCTTGAGGACTACGACGTCGATGCCGCGACAACTGAGCCCGCGCAGTAAACGCGCGAGCTCGCGGAGCCGCACCATGTTCCGCATCGCGGTACGCTGATGGCTGTCGCGCAGCCGCGCCGCGGCGCTGGCGGGGATGGCCGGAGTGGGAGCGAGGCTCTGCAGCTGCCGGAGGAGGAGCGGAGCGACACCGTGCCAGTCCGCCAGTTGCGCGAGCAGCTCCCACTCCTCGTCGGAGACTCGGGCCAGGCGTGCGGCGAGATCCGGCGGCGGTGCCTCGTTCAAAGCAGCGACGAGAAGCTCGTCAATGCGGCTGGAGTGCACGCGCCGCTCAGGCCAGGTCGGCCGGCGCGGCTCGACGCGGCGCGCCACGGTGCCACTCACCGGAGGCGAGCCGTACATAGCGCATGCCGTGAATCGCCTTGTCGCGCCATCGCTCGCGCGCGCGCAGGTAGAAGAGCTGCGCGGCTGCGGAGGCGGGCTGGCACATCTCGGTGTCGAACAGTCGCTCACTGACGTGGGCGGCGAGCGCGCGCACCTCAGGCTCGGCATCCACGCGCCGGCCGACCTCCGGCGGGAGCGCCGCGCCCGCGATGTCGCGCGCAAGCGTCAGGCCGAGCGCGAGCATCCGCCGCGCACCCGCGGCCCGCGCCTCGCTGAACACCCGCTCCCAATCCAGTCGCTTCTCGCAGGCGACGAGCGCCGCGACGTCGCATACGCTCTTGAGCCGCACCCACAAATGCCGGCACCCGTGGGCGCAGAGCACGAGCAGCAGTTCCTCGGGCGGCAAGGCGCGCACATTCGCGCCGCCGAGAGCGCGCCGCTCCAGTCGCTTCCACAAGCGGTCGAGATCCAAGTCGAATGCGAACTCGTGCGGCAGGAACGCCCAGTGCAGTTCCACCTCGACACTGCCATCGGCGTTGCGCAGCGCGTGCACGTGCGAGCGCGCCAGGTGCGCCGCGCCAGCCGCGCCCTCCGGCCACGGTGCGCCCCGGTAACCCTGCGCCGCGAGGAGCGCCGCGGCCCGCACTGCGTCGTGCGGCCTAACGAGCAAATCGAGGTCGCCGAACTGCCGGTGGGCGAGGTCACCGTATGCGTGCACGGCCAGCGTTGGCCCCTTGTACGCGAGCGCCTCGATCCCGCCGGTCTCGAGAGCGGTAAGCAGCCGGATGAGTTCCCGCGCCTGCGTGAGGTTACGGAGCGAGTTGTACTCGTACTGGGCTCGGATCCGCGCGATCGCCGCAGGCGGCGCAACCCCGGGGCACGCCGCCGCGAGGTGCCGGTATAGCCTCGGAATCGTCCCGTGCCGGATCGCGAGGCGGAGCACGAGGTCCCAGTCGAGCGGCGCGCGTGCGAGCTCCGCCACTCGCGCGACCGTCTCGCCGGAGAGGTGTGCGCGTACGCAGTGGAGCAGCAGTTCACCCTCCGGCCGCGCAGGCGCGAGAAACAGCACCCCGACGGATGTGGAAGCGATTCGGGATTGAGAGAAGCCCGTCGCGGCCGGATCAGTTATCGTCGACAAGGTCCTGCTCTACCAGGCGTGCAAGCTCCTCGAGCCGCTCGAGCTGCCGCGCCCGGGCGAGCCGGCGCACCGGCACTCGCTTGACCAACTCGGCGCAGAGCAGGAAGTGCGCGGGCTTCGCTCCCTGACCGAAAGCGACAATCCCGAACGTGTGCGCAACGAGTGTCGCCACGGCCTCGCGGCCGCCGAGTGGCTCTATCGCGTCATGATCGGCATCGGACAAGGCGTAGATGCGGCGGAGCGGGACCGCCTCGACAGAAAATCCGAGCGGCGTGTCGAGCTTGAACTTGTCGGACAGAGGAGAGACCCGCGGCAGAGAGCTCGGGTCGCGGCCGAGCGCAGTGGCCGATTCCGGGAGGAGAAGCACCTGAGGAAAGCCAGGGAGTGCCATCGGTTCGTCCGCGCTGAAAACGTCTACGCCCAACAGGTCGTCGGCAATCACGGGGTGCCCGCGCGCGTGTAGCGCAGCGCTGGTGGTGGACTTGCCCATCCCCGACGAGCCCACGAATGCTACCGCGACGCCTCCAATCGCCACTCCGCTGGCGTGCAGGATTAGCTTCCCGCGTTGGAGCAGTACCGCCGCCAGCGCGGCTTTAACGATGTACGACCGAACGACGCGCTCTTCTACGTCGGGGAGCGGATCGACGACGATCTCGCGTCCCTGTCGGGCGAGGAAGGTGCCCACGCGCGAGTGCCGGATCCAGATCTCGTCAGGCGCGACGTGGGTCTGGAAGCCATCGCGTGGCTCGAACGGCTCATCGAGGACGCCGCGTCGCACGCGGACGTCCGGCTCTCCATCATCCTCCGCATCAACAAGCGGCGCCAGCGGCTGGTCTGAGCCGACGCGGACCCCGTAGGCGACATACCGATACTCCCCACTACCCACCTGTCCCGCGACTGGATCGAAGGCGTCGATCATCGCCGCGGTGCCCGAACCGACGTCGGGCCAGCACCCGTCAAGCCTCTGATCCAGGACCTGCGCAAGAACTAAGCGAACTCAACTCAAGAGCAAGTATTGCTCTTGATGTCGTCCGACGAGCCCAGCGGCATGTCCTTGCACGTGGATCCGACGTGATCCTGTGTGATCTTTTCTATGTCCCCGATGCGCGAGAGCTCGGGTGTGTCGTACGCTTTGCGGGAGTCGTCGCGCCCCAGGGGTCCTTGTTCGGTAGTCATGATCGCGTCTCCTGACGGTAACGTGCGTGAAACAATTCTAAGGAAAACTCCCTTCAGATTCCATTCTCCGTCGGGGGGCACGTGCCTTACCCCCCGGGATTATCCCCATACCGACCCCGCTGCGTCAGAGTGCTTCAATGTTGCCTCGGCGCAGCCAAGCCGTGATCGTCGCGATTTTCCATAACGTCACCGCCGCGTCGTCGCTTCCATACCAGGAGCCGTCGTCGAAGGCCCGCCTGAGCGCCGCGAGGTCAATCTGGTGTTTGAGCGCGTCGCCATCCACAAAAAGCTCCTCCTCCAGACGTTGGCGGTCGGCGACGAGCGCTCTTCGGAAGTTCGCACTCAGGTCACCTTTGTCCGACCGCCACCGCACTTTCTCCGGCAAAAATCCGGCCAGCGCGTCGCGGAGGATGTATCGCGTCCACCCTCGCCTGAGCTTCTGGTCGGCGGGTAGCGCGAGGCAGTACTCGACCAATCGCTTGTCGCAGAAAGGGTAACGGGGCTCCACTGAAAAGGTGGACGCGACGCGGTCGAGGACCTCGAGCACGACGCGGAGCAAGCCGCCGCTCAACCGCCGGAGATGGTCCTCGCGCGAGCTACGCATCAGGTCGAACCGGTGCCCGCGCATCCCAGCGTGCCGCTCGGCAAGTCCGGCACGCTGGGCGAACTCGGGGGCGATCAGTGCGTGGCCCGTAAACCGGCGCGGCGCCGGTGCGCGCCCCCAGCGCCGCGTCACCGGCTCCACCACAAGCGGCGTAACTAGTGCGTCGCGAAGCACGCCCCACAGCGAAACGCCGAAATGCCGCCGGATCGGGCGAATGGCGGACGTGACTGCCAGCACGTCACCAGCGCGCGCCCGCTGCGTGAGCGACGGGAACCCCTGCGATCGCAGATAGTGTCCCGGCTGCACCTTCCGGCTCTCCGCCAGGAGCGTCGCCTCGGTGCCGAAATCGTTCCAACGGCCGGCACGCGCCAGCTCTGTCAGGTAGCGCGTGCCATGCGAGACCGTGCTGTCGCCGTCCACTCCGTCGAGCATCACGCGCACGCCGCGCTCCCGTGCGCATGCGTAGATCGCCCACATGAGAAACAGGTTCGGCGTGTAAAAGGGCTCATCTTCCTGGTCGAGCATGATGTCCAGCTCGGCGAGCGCGCCCAGCCGGTCGCCGCGCACGAAGTGCGGCTCCAGCCCGCCGCCCTCGAGCACCGCGTCGATAAACGGGCGCTCATCGCATTGCGGGACATCGGGGAAGATTGCGGAGAAAGTGTGCAGCGCGGGCATACCAGGGTCGTTTGCGCGGATGTGGCGCGCGGCGCACACGATTGACGACGAATCCAGCCCGCCGCTCAGCAACGAGCCCACCGGCGACGAACTGCGCATTCGGCAACGCACCGCCTCGGTGAAGTGGTGGCGAAACCCCTCCGCGTACTCCGCGTCCGACGCGCACCGCACCTCGCGTTCGGCGTCGAGTGCCCAATACCGCTCCATGCGCGCCCCCTCGCGCGTGACGACCAGGCGGTGCGCGGACGGCAGCCTGACGATGTCGCGGTAGAACGTGATCGCCTCGTCGTCCATCATGCCGGCGAGATAGTCGCCGATCCGTGTCTCCTCCAGCCGGCGCGGGATTCCCGGGAGCGCGAGGAGCTGCTTGATCTCGGAGCTGAAGGCGAAGAGGCCGCGCGACCGATGGTAATAGAATGGCTTGACGCCCATGTGGTCGCGCGCGCACACGAGCGCCTGCCGGCGCGCGTCCCAGATTGCGACGGCGAAGTCGCCGACGAGTCGCGTGCAAAAGTCCTCCCCCCAGCGCTCATAGGCGGCAAGGATCAGGGCGGAGTCGGGGACGTCGGTCGCGGCGCTTGACGCGCCATCCGGGGCGATCGGCGGCACGGAGCGGAGCGCGCGCAGGAGCTCCTCCCGGTTGTCGACGCGTGCGTCCGCAGTGAGGATGAGGTCGCCCGAGGAGCTTGCCAGAGGCTGATGCTCGTGCGCGGACTCCGGCGTGGTCTGCAGCATTCGGTGACCGAGCGCCACCCATCCGTCGCTCCACACGCCGCAGCCATCCGGGCCGCGATGGCGGACGCGGTCGAGCATTCGAGCGAGCGCGCCGGAATCCGCGGGGCGTCCGTCGAGGTGGGCGATCCCCGCGATCGCACTCACCGCTCGGCCTTCTCCCGCGCGGGCCTAACGATCGGCCGCATCCTACGTCCGGGCGTCGTTGCGCTTGTCCCGCCCGGCGTCCAGCACCTCGATTAGACCCGCGGCCTCGAGCTCGCGGAGGAGCGCGAGTACATCTCTCTGGCAGCGCTCGGCGTCGACGGCGAACTCCGCCAGTATCGACTCCTGAATCTCCTCCACCGTTCTGGGCTCGCGGAGGAGCGCCCATATCGCCGCGCCCACCGCATTGAGGCCGTGGTACACCCCGGACTCCAGTTGGAGGATCACAGCTTCGCCGCCCAGGTCAGATGACACCTGGCGCTCACTGGCGACGACGGTGGACTGCTGTGTGACTCGAGACATGAAGCTGCTGGCGGCGAGGAGTTCACGCGTCGACGATCGCGAGCTTCGAACATGGCCGGTTGTCGACGCCGCACCGGCCGGGAAGATGAATCATACAAAGCACGCCATACCCCGGCAGGGGCACGGCGGTCCGGTCGTGTGCCGGCAGGCCCCGTCGTCGAGGTTCACGCCGTGGGCAACGCACCTCTCGGGACCACCATCGCTGCATGTTGTTCCTTCGCCTGCTCTCGGTGCCGCCTAACGGCCCGCGGCATCACGTTGCCCTCTTGAAACCGAGATGTAGCGCTGCGCTTGCGACTCGCTCGCCTGGCTGGAATGACGACTCTGTTGATTCTCGGACTATCCGACCACCCGACCGCGGTTCAGCTTGAAGCATTCCGACCCTCCGACTTCCGACGGCACCCCATGCAATTCCGCCCCGCTGCCGCGCTTTGCGTCTTCGCCACCACCGTCGCCGCTTGCGCCAATGCCAACGTTGATTGGCCCGTCTACCAGGGTAATGACGAGAAAACGCACTACACCACGCTGTCGCAGATCTCGCCGGCGAATGTGTCGACGCTCAAGGTTGCATGGACCTACGACACCGGGGACGCGTTCGAAGGGTCGGAGATGCAATCGAACCCCGTGATCATCGACGGGGTGCTGTACGCGATGTCGCCCAAACAGCGCGCGTTCGCGCTCGACGCGGCGACGGGAAAGGAGCTGTGGAGCTTCGATCCAACTGGCGGAAAGTTCACCGGGCCGCGCATTCGCTATCGCGGGGTCGTTGTGCACGACGGACGCTTCTATTTCAACTATCGGTACCGTCTCTTCGCCCTGGACGCGAAGACGGGGAAGAAGGCCGCCGGTTGGGGAAACGACAGCGGGTGGGTGGACCTGCGCGCCGGCCTCGATCGCCCGGTGCGGGGGCTCTCGGTGAGCGCCAGTACGCCGGGTGCCGTCTACAAGGATATGCTCATCGTCGGCACGTCGGTGCCCGAAGCGCTCCCCTCCGCACCCGGAGACATCCGCGCCTTCGACGCGAAAAGCGGTGCGATCCGCTGGACCTTTCATACGATCCCGCGCCCCGGTGAGTTCGGATACGAAACGTGGCCGCCCGACGCTTGGAAGGTTGCCGGTGGCACGAATGCCTGGTCCGGCATCACCGTCGACCAGAAACGCGGCATGGTCTTCTTCGCCACCGGCTCGGCATCGTTCGACTTCTACGGAGCGAATCGCCTCGGCGACAACCTCTTCGCCAACTCCATCGTCGCGCTCGATGCCAACTCGGGAAAACGCGTGTGGCACCACCAGGCGCTCAAGCACGACCTCTGGGACCGCGACCTGCCCGCTGCGCCGACGCTGGTCACGGTAACGCGCAACGGCAAGCCGGTGGACGCGGTCGCGCAGATCACCAAGACGGGGCACATCTGGCTGCTCGATCGCGAGACGGGAGCCGAGCTCTTTCCCAGCGCGTGGCGTAGGATGCCGCCCGCCATTCTCGACGGCGAAATCACCGCCGACTCGCAGCGCTTTCCGACACTTCCCAAGCCATTCGCCCGACAGCAGCTCACCGAGGACCTGCTCACGGATCGAACGCCGGAAGCACGCGCCGCGGCGCTCAGGATGTTTCGCGACAACCCGACGCCCGATCCGTGGACGCCGCCTAACACGAAAGGGATCATCATCTTCCCCGGCGTGGATGGTGGCGGCGAGTACGGCGGTCCCGCGTTCGATCCGGAGACCGGCCTGCTCTACGTGAATTCGAACGAGATGGGGTGGATCCTCAAGATCGTGGAACGCGACGATAAGTCGCTGTTCGGCGCCTACTGCGCCGAGTGCCACGGGGCGCAATCCACGTCGCGCGGTCCGACGCTGACGGGGGTGGGCAATCGCCTGACGCGTGAGCAGGTGACGACGACGATCCGTGATGGCACGGGCCGCATGCCGGCGTTTGCCACCGCGTTAGGCGACTCCGGTGTCGCCGAACTCGCCGAATACCTCATGTCCGGGAAGGCCCCTGCCCGGACGCCGAAGAGCGTGCCCACCTTCCTCAAGTACCGCAACACCACCTTCGACATCTTCCTCGATCCCGAAGGCTACCCCGCCATCAAGCCGCCGTGGGGGACGCTCAGCGCGATCGATCTCAACACCGGAGAGACGAAGTGGTCGATCCCATTCGGCGAATACCCGAAGCTTGTGGCCCAGGGCCTCACGAACACTGGAAGCGACAACTACGGCGGGGCGATCGTGACAGAGAACGGGCTGCTCATCATCGCCGCGACCACGTACGACAACAAGATCCGCGCCTTCGACAAGACGAATGGCACGCTGTTGTGGGAGGGGCAACTGCCGGCGGCGGGGAACACGACGCCGTCCACCTACATGGTGAACGGAAAGCAGTACATCGTGATCGCCTGCGGAGGCGGCAAGAACGGAGCGCCGAGCGGCGGGACGTACGTGGCGTTCGCGCTGCCCTGACGACGCTTGGTCTTTTCGTGTCGCCGCGATGGTCGCCTTCGGCTTCCATTTCGCCCGCCGCAACTTCCTATAGTGGTAGGCGCGCCTCCACGAGACACCTCAGCGGGCTATCGCTTGGGAATCGTCACTGCGAGGCTGGTCTGCGGCGTCCGGGAGGTCCAGAGAACATGGTCGCCGTCGCCGAAGTCGATGGTCGTCGCAAGTGTCGCACCGGGGGGTACATTCGAAAACCCGCCAAGTGACGAGAAGGGATGAGTGGTGCCGTCAGTTCTGCGCCAGGTGACGGCCTCCCGCGCGGTACGGCCCGTTTTTATTCGGAGAACTATGAATTCATGCGACTTCTCCGTCGCGTTGATCACGCGAATTCGCTGCGGTCCCTGTATCAGAGTACCCTGAAGCTCTATCTGACCTGTCCCCGTGATGCGAGCGATCGCGTGAGCGCGCGGCAGCTCCGCGGACTGACTCCCGGACGTCACGGTGAGTCCGCGAAACATCCCCTTTAGAAGATGGCTGCGGCTCTTGTCCGCGCGCGCCGACCCGACGTGACACACGAGCACGTAGTTGCCCGGCTCGAGCACCATCGTCGCATTCGAGGTCCGTGGTGGCTCTGCCGCGGCGGGACCGCCCAGCTCGACGGCCCAGGGGGTCGGCTCGCCCTTCACGTGCGCGGCGTACCACTCGCTTAGCGTGCGGCCGGGTTCCAGTCGCGCGACCCACAACATGTGAAATGCTCTCGTGGGGTCGTTGTCAGGCGTTGCGGGCGCAAGATTCTCGGCTTCAACCTTAGCCGGATTCGTGAGCCGGTCACCGATCTGGCTCAGTCGAAAAGTCACCAGGCCGGCGGGGATCGAATCGGGAGCGCGGAGGAAGTACTCTCCCGCGGCGACGTCGACGACTCGTCCGGGGAGCGCATCAACGGGCCTGCGAGCCGGTTGCGCGCTGGCGCTAGCGCCGAGGAGTACGCTCAGGAAAGGCAACAATATAGCGGCTGACGTTTTCATGATCCCCCAGGGTGCGTCGACTCGATCGCTTTCAATTGACGGTATCAAAGGGGTCGCAATGAGGATCTGACGTTCAGCCCTTCAGGGCGACGTTGTTCGGAACGCGGCGACCACCCGTGCGCACCGGCGATTTGGCTGGCAATGGTAAGGTACACGGTTCGTGCGACCGCGGTCAGCGCAAGCAGGGCGCCTCACGCGTGCGCGCGGCTTCCCACGCTCGCACTGCAGGCCGCCCCCTTCGACGCCAACTCTCACCGAGTATTGCGCGGTTCGTACAACCGGGGTTCCAGCACCTGCACGCGGAGGTCGCCATCCAGCTGCTCCACTACGGTGTACATGAGCGGACTGCTGCAGAGCGGAGCGACTCTTCCCGGATACCTGTACGACGCGAGCAACCGACCAGATCCTAGGTCAATGACCTCGATGATGGTATCGAAAGTTTTCTCTTGCCACTCGGGTGTCACCCGCATCCCCATTCCCGGCCGCCAGTTCGGATCCGCTACGGCAATGTATGTCCAGAGCCTGCCCTGGTCGTCCTCCCACGCATGGAGTAGCAGTGGAGGTGGCGGCACTTTCACGTAGACGTCCGCCGAGTGTACGCTGGGTGAGGGGAACCACTCGGCTTTCCTGATCACGGTAAGATCCAAGCTGTCCGGACCACGCCAGCGGCGAAGTTCATAGGACCAGATGCTTGCCGTCCAGAACCGATCACGCGGTGCTCTGCTCACCAGCCAATTCTCGAGGTCCAGGGCGCTGTCCGGTTGCTGAGGTGCGCCAAACGCCATGACCTCGCGCCCCTCGCGGTCGAAGCCGTGAAACAGTCGGTCGTTTCGAGACTTGGGCAGGCGGAAGAGCAACAACCGATCATCTGGTAAAAGAGTAAAGCTGCGATAACGGTCGCGAGTCGGGAAGACGCGAGCGTAGGTCCCGGCAGCTGATACGACTTGGATGCGGGAGTTGGCGTCGTCGAGTACGTACAACGAGTCACCGGTCGCAACAGCGACCCGCAACGGCGAGCGGAACTCGCCTGGTCCGGCACCCTTCCGGCCAATTGTGCGAACCAACTTGCCCGCGGCACTGTAGACGTTGAGGAAGCCCCCGCCGGCAACTCCGCTGAGGACGTACTCTCCGGTGGACAGCTTGCCGACCATACACTCGCGGCCAGCGGCGTTAGGCAATACGCTGCTGGTGTCGGTGGAGTCGCCCAGCGTCACCACGCGCGCGAGATCTATGCGGCACTCGCGACAGTCCAGATCACCCGCGACTGTAAGTTGTCGCTCATCGGGACGCCGGCCGCCGGTACAGCTCAGCAACGAGCACAGGACCAGACCCATGAACGTCGACGGTTTCACAAGCGGCGTAGGCATCGTGGCGTCGAGGGCTGAAGGGCGGCCTAACGCCCCAGCTCTGATGCGAGGGCAGTCAATAGTAGCGAGCGAAGCGAGCATCCATAGCGCCCTCGTCTGCAGCAGCGCACGTTAGGCGCTCCGCGACGGGCGCCTTGCTCCGGCCGCTGCTTGTCGCGCGCGCATTCGAGCAGCGCGCGCAGGGCTCCGTTTACTGCCGCAGCGTCCGGACACGCCGACGCCACGTCCGGATCGAGAAGAACGGCGTTCGTGCCCCTGGCCGGTCGCGCGCGAATGGGTTGAGAACTCGGCTGCAGTCTCGAAAAATTCCGGCCACATGGCAATCTTACCTGGCCGGGCCCCGTTCACGGACCTCGCCCCAATTCGCAAACGCGTTGAGTCCCGGGGGGACGGTCAGCTGTACTTCTCCCGTGCCGTCGGCGTTCACCACAAAAAGCTGGAGTGCGCCCCTTCCCCCCACCCGCCTGTTGAACACGATCTTCTTGCCGTCAGGCGACCACGAAGACGTTAGGTCGGGTACGTCATTATCGGTGAGCTGCACCTGTCCCGTACCGTCCGCGTTCATCACGCACAACTCGAAGTCAGGCCCGCCCCTTCTGCACGAGAAAACAATGCGCCTGCCGTCTGGTGACCAGGCGGGCGCCCGCTCCTCCTCGCTGTTGTTGGTCAGTCGCATCGGGGTTCCGATACCGTCCGAGTTGACGGTGTAGATCTCGGCAGTGACCGAGTTGACAGGATCGTCGGTGACGGCGTGGCTGGTAAAGACAATTGTCTGGCCGTTCGGCGACCAATCCGGGTCGTCTTCGATCGCCGCCGGACTGCTCGTGATGTTCCTTGGCCTCGCCCCGTTCCTCAAGAAGTCGTCCACGTGCAGCACGAAGATGTCATTATCGTTGGTCGCCGCCCCCGGGTCGGGCTTGATCGGTTGCCCCGTGCCGGACGCGGAGGCGTGAAACGCGATCTGCTTGCCATCCGGCGACCAGGTGGCAGAGCTGCCACGTGTCAGCAGCGTTTGCCCGGTCCCGTCGGTGCTCATAACGAACAGGTCCGAGCGGGTGAAGGGCTCCCCATCGGACCGCAGCCGATTGCTGTCGAATGCGATCCTGCTCCCGTCCGGCGACAAGGTAGGTAGGCCATCAGCGTAAGTGTTCTGTGTCAGCCGACGGGGGTTCGTCCCGTCCGCGTCCATCAGATAGATCTCGGTGGCGAGCAACGCGCGCTGGGTATTGACCGCCGGATCGGCCGCGGGATCGTGACGTGTGCTGACGAACGCAATCGTCGAGCGTAGCGTCGGCTGGCCCGCGACGCGATTCCGGGTCTGCGCGCACGCGCCGAGTAGCGAGACTCCAACGATCACCGATGAAGCAAACAGCGCCTCCCCGATTCTTTTGCACCGGTTCATGATCGCTCCAGTCGAGAGTAGAGTATGGTCGCGGTGAAGCAAGCGTTACTGGGGCGTGTCGAGCTGAACATCACCCGCGTGCGGCACGTCGTCCGTGTCGCGCGACCGCGCCAGGACGTAGTCCGCACCGATCTCGACATGGAATTAAGCGCGGCGGCACAAGGGGAGACAGTGTGGATGGAACGCGGCCTAACGGACAGGTTTCAGCTGCAGCGGATCCAATAAGATCGCGGGGACACGAGCGAAGCGAGTGCCTCCGCGCGTACCATAGCTCTGGCGACAGCTGCAAACCCTGTTAGGCCGCAGCTGCAAGTTCGCTCAGGGCCACGGATGTCGTTGGAGGCGCTGCACACCAATGGAATCCGTGACGGTAACGTAAAGGGAACGGACACCCTGCCCCACAATTCTTTCTCCCAATGGGAGGCGGACCTGACCCGCGAGCTCCCCAGTGCGCGTTACTAGGTCGTAGCGCATCCACATCGCGTCAGCGGTAGGCAGCCGTTCAATAAGCAGCCTGCCGTCCGACATTGGCAGAACCGCGCTGCCGTCAATCCGCCCGGTGGGAGTGACAAATGCTGGGACAGCATCGGGCCAGCCGCTGGTTTCGGACACGTCAGTCGTCGGAGGCCAGCTGTGAGTGCGCGAAGCGACTTCGAGGTAGGCTCGCTTCTCACGGGCGGACATTGGGAGATGCTCCGCATGTAGTCGTGGACCGATGCGGCATCTCTTACCAGGTTCACACCAGTCAACTCTATAGGGATTCGCTCGAGCGATTGCAATCCAACCGTCGGGAAACACTGCCAGCTGATCAGGCGCAAAAAAAGAAAGCACGTAACTTCGACGTCCGCTCGAACTAGCGCCGCGCACTGCAACAGGTGGCGCGTTCCGCGACACTCGCGCCTCGGCGGCCCAACCCTCGGTCGACTCCACTCGGGCTACCGTGTCAACGCGCATCGTACTGCGCTCAACGCGAACCACATAATAGGAGTCCGCGGGGACCGGACGTCCCGACGCGTCGCGAGCAACTCTTGTCGCAACAACCCCGCCGCGGGCGTCTGTGCCTTGGACCATGGTACCTCCCACCAGCAATGTTGCTGGATCGCCGGCACCTGCCGTGCGCACAATGCGTGTGCCGTCGAAGATGATCCAACGCGGGGCAAAGGGCTCCTTCAGAAGCGATGAGTCGCCGCCCAAGGGCCAAACGCGACCGACCTGTGTGTATTCGCCTGGCCCAGACCCGCGCCTGCCGAGCGGCGAGACTTCGTCGCTGCGAAAGTCTGCGACGACGACTCGAGAGTCCTTCTCGTCGGTAACCAGTACACGACCGTCCGAGAGCTCTCGTACGGAAGTTATGACGCTGAATTCCTCGTTCAGGCGCGCCTCAAGGGGCCGAAGCCGCACTGCATCCGCTGTCTGGCGAGATTGCCCGAGCGCCTCTACGCTCAGCAACCACATCAGGATCGCTATGAGGGCTGGCATTGGATTAGGGTATCTGAGATCGACTCGAGTCGGGACGGCCTAACGCGTGGTGTTTAGCTGCGGCGCACCCATATTGAATGCGGCCCGCGAGCGAAGCGAGCGGGCCGCTACCGCAACGAGCGCCGTCAGCTACAACTCCTCGTTAGGCCGCACGGCGCTTCGCAGCTCAAAGGAGAGGCTCCGCGAGCCGAAACGATCGCGAAACTCCCTGGAGTATTTTGGTAACGAAACTACGGCTGAAGCGGAGGATAGCGCGGAACCGACGCCGGAATCCCCTTATCGATCTTCGGACGCACCGACCCGTCCGCTAACTGCCACGCCGTCGCAAAGATGAGTCGCGCCACTTTTTCCATCTTCGCGAGATCAAGCTTGCCCGACTCGTCGCCTTCCGCGTGATAGTCCTCGTGAATCCCGTCTGCGAAGTCGATGATCAGCACACCGCGCTCGATCATGGGGCCGGCATCGGTGCGAGGGTAGAAGAACTCGTGGGTCGCGAGATCGAAGCGGTGGTTCAGCTGTAGCCCGGTGAGGTCGCGATTGGTGCGGTGGATGAGGCTGTCCACTTCGGTGCTCAGCACCCGCGGACCCACGACGTGGATCTCGTTCGCCGCAGCAAGCTGCTCGTTCGCGGAGCTGGTATCCCCGACCGCCTTCGACCGCCCGATCATGTCAACATTGAAATGCGCGATTACATCGACCAGAGGCACGGGGGGATTGGCCGCGAAGTAGCGCGAGCCCCACAGCCCCACCTCCTCCCCGGTGTCCCACACAAAAATCACCGACCGCCGGGGACGCGGCGCGCGCAGCATCGCTTCGGCTACCGCGAGAATTCCCGCGCTGCCGGAGGCGTTGTCATCGGCCGCGTTGTAGATGCTGTCGGCGCTGCCCTGGGCCGGTGGGCCGACGGCGCCGTCAAGATGTGCCATGATCACCACGGCCTCGTGACGCAACCGCGGGTCGCTCCCCTCGATGCGCGCGACAACGTTGTGGGGCCGCTTCGTCGACGTCCTTGAGATGGCGACGTTGAGCGTCGCCTTCCGCGCGGGATCGAGCGGGAAGGACGCGGGGTACAGCCCGCGGTTGGCGTTGGCCAACACTTCCGCGACGCTCAGTCCACCGGCGCCGCCGAGGAGCGCCTCGAGCAGCTCGGGCTTGAGCATCACCGACGGGAACGATTGGCGAGCGAAGGCCGAGGGCACGCTGGGATGCAGCTCTGTACTGTTCAGGAAAAAATCGGCAGTGCGGAAGGAGTCCCAACGGCGCGCCATGTTGGGGCGCATGATCTGAATCACCGCGACCGCGCCGAGCTTGTGGGCGACCAGATTCGGAGGGGACCAGTCGATTACCGGAGTGCCAAGGCTGGCGAAGGTCTCGCCCGCGGGGTAGGCGCCCGGCCCATGTGCGATGACGATCTTGCCGCGGAGATCCAGGCCGGCGTACGGGTCGATTGCCTTCTTGGGCGCTTGGATGCCGTGTCCCACGTAGACCATGGGCGCAGTGAGGCGCAGGGAGTCGCCGAAGTTCTGGACAAGGAGATCATTGCCGAAGGTGAGGCGGTGGCCGCCGACCTCGAGCCAGGTGTTGGTCGTATCGAGGGAGAGGGAGCGAATGGTGTAATGTTGTCGGTACGTGCCGTCGTCTCCCGCGGGCGCCAACTTCATCGCTGCGAGCCGGCGCGCGACGTACGCGGCGGCGGTGTCGAGTCCGGGGGAGGGCGTCTCGCGTCCGCGCAGCGCGTCGGCGGCAAGATAGTCGACGTCGCGTTTCAGACTGGACTGCTGGATAACGTCCGCGGCGGCGCGCACAGGGGCCGGAATCTGGGACGGCTGCGCCGAGGCCGTCGCGGGAAGGAGCAGGAGGGTCGTTGCGGCCGCGACGAGGTGGTTGCGCATATCCAATACTGCGATTCCCTCGGAAAACGACAAGAGGGAAAGAAGGATTAGACTGCGCGGTGCAGCTTGGGGATGGCTCCTTTCGCAGCCGTGGCGAGCCGGTGGCGGCGTCGGCCTAACGGACAGGTTTCAGCTGCAGCGGATCACATAATATCGCGCGGTGGACGTGAGCGCAGCGAACGCCTCCGCGCGTACCAAAGCTCCGCCGCCAGCTGCAAACCCTGTTAGGCCGTTGATGCCGATGCCGGTGATTTCGGCTCCTGGAATAGGCGAAGTACGCGTGGAAGATTTAAAGTTGCCCACGCAGTTCCCCACCTCGCGAACGCTGCGAACAAAAGTGGGTCAGTTCTCAGGCCGCCAAACGCCACCAGCATGCCGGCAGGAACAGCAAGCCACCATGCATCCAGCCCCGCTTCTGCGGTACCAGCAGACTCTGCGCGACTACGAGCCCAGACGACCACGCCGGCCGCCACGAGTAGCGCGCCGTACACAACGTCGGCATCGGCATTGAACGCACGGTTGAGCCATCCGCCAATCGCGCCTGCCCCAAAGCCTGCGGCAGCTGTGGCCAACGTCCGTAATTGAACCCAGGTTCGCCGCACGACCGGAGCTGACGCCGGTGTCGCTCGCGCCCGCTCCGCAAGGGCTGCGTTCCAGGCAGCCTCGCTGATCCCAAGCTCACGGCCGATCTCCCGTGCCTTCGTCAGGCTGAGGCGCTGCGAGCCCTGTTCATCAATCTCAATAGCGCGCGCAACCAGAAGCTCCAAGGAGTCGCGCGAAAGGTCTTTGGGGGACTCTGACATTGGTGCGCTCCAGAATTAGATCAAACGGCCTAACGCCTGGGATGAGCTACAGGCTCCATCCCTTTGTTAGGCGGCACGGCGTTCCACTCCCGTTGCGATTGTGAATAGCGTGCGGGCTAGTTTCGTGCCATGAACATCCATCGATGTCCTTCTAGATCCTCAACCCGATATCGTCGCGCTGGCGGCCCATCCTCCGGTTCAGACAAGATAACGGCTCCTGCGGCCTTAGCCCGAGCATAGTGCTCATCGACGTCCTCAACATAGACGAGAACACCGTCAATGATCCATGGCAGAGCGGACCATGAGGCGGCAATCTCGCAGTTGTCGCGATGTCGCTTCGGGCCTTCATAGTCCGGCGACGGACTGGCCAACATGACTAGTCCATCCCCAATCGACAGTTCTCCGTGAGAAAGCCTCCCATCGGGAGACGTGAAGCGAGCTGTCTCCGTGAATCCAAACACTTCGGCCAGCCATTCCAGGGCGGCAATGCCGTCCTCATAGGTCAAAAACGGAACCACGTCTGGCATCGTGTTCTCCTTTCGGGATGCCACGAAGGTTCGAACACCAAACACGCACGATGGCACTGCCGAGCCGGCCGTGCCGCCTAACGGATAGCGTTCAGCTGCGGCGAATCATACAAAAGCGCGCGCTGGACGTGAGCGCCAGCGAACGCCTGCGCGCGTACCACAGCTTCGCCGTCTGCTGCAACGCACGTTAGGCGCCATCGGTAGCACGGCTCGCATACTCACTCGCTGCCGATGGTCCAGATTCATCGCGGCTGGATCTGAGTGGCATGAGACCACACAATTTGCCACTGACCGTCTCGCTTTTCGTAAAGGTCCGTGTGCCAAAACGTCACGGTGCCCTGTCGACTCGGATTGCCATTCACAGAGATTCTCAGACGGGCCTTGTATCGGATGAGAGCTGACTGGCCATAAAGCTTAACCCTGATCTCCTCCGGCTCCCACTCGAGGTAATCCAAAGCTCCGGACGCAATGTCTCCCAGATACTTTTCTTTCGTCAACGTCCCGCCAACGGGATTAATCAGCTCAAACTCATCTGCATGCAGGCGTCGCGCGGTGGGCAGATCTGCTTCAACAAGAGAACGTAACCGCGCACGTTCGATGGCCCGAAGCTGATCGGCTTCGTCCTGTGCGCTTGCTTCAGCAGGGGCGAGCATCGTGCACGTGACGAAGCATATGGCCATCATTCTGAAACGAATCATGATTTTGTCTCCCGATATGACTGTCACGCGCGCCTAACGGATAGGTTTCAGCTGCAGCGAATCCAATAAGATCGCGCGGTGGACGTGAGCGCAGCGAACGCCTCCGCGCGTTCCATGACTTCGCTGCCAGCTGCAAACCCTGTTAGGCGGCGACTCGCTCATCGCCGAATGCGATACACTCGCACGGATTCGACGTCGTCCTCGTCGCGATAGACACCGGTTACCACGTCGGGATCCACCTGTACGATGCGGAAGCGTGGAGGAAGACGCAATCGGGCTCGCAACGAGCCCTCCGCGGACAAGACTGCGACTTCTGGTTGCTCGCTGTCGAATTGGACGCTAGTCGTGATCCACAAGCTGCCGTCCGGAGCGACTTCAAGGCCACTGAAGTACGGAGCCACGGAAGGCACCAGCACGTACTTCGCGTTGACCAAGGCCTGGACGGCCGGACTACGGGCGGCGGCTAGTGCGCGGTCGCGTCG
>DASRPK010000035.1:0-3633 GCA_035646395.1 Gemmatimonadaceae bacterium
AGGAAGCAGGAAGCAGGAAGCAGGAAGCAGGCAACAGGAGCAACAGCACGAGATGAGAACTGACGTTAACCCGGAATGTTTCGTTCATTCCTGCTTCCTGCCTCCTGTTTCCTGCTTCCTCTAGATTGAAGCCATGCCCGACGTCCCAACACACGACATCCAGTTCCGAGTCCGGTATGGCGAAACGGACCGCATGGGCGTCGTGTACCACGCCGAGTATCTCGCATGGTGCGAAATGGGCAGGACCGAGTACATCCGATCGCGCGGCATGTCATACGCCGACATGGAGCGTCGAGGCGTTCCTCTGGTCGTGGCGCAAGCCAGTATCCGGTATCACGCACCGGCCAGGTATGATGACATGATTCGCGTTTCCACGGTCCTCAGCGAACTGGGGTCTCGTGGCCTTACCTTCGATTACGTGATCACGAATGCCGATTCCGGACAGCGACTGGCCAGCGCCAGCACAACCCTCGTGGCGCTCGATGCAACCGGAAAAGCGGTCACCATTCCAGGGGATATTCGCACGCTGTTGGGACGCTCCGGTGATCGTTAGGTTTGCCGTCATTGCGATCATTCTGGCGGCATGCGCGCGCGCGCCCCGTGCCGGGCCATTGACTGGTGTTCCCGTTGCCACCGGCATTCCCGATACCCGCCTCCGTCACGGGCACCGGCGGCTGGTCTTCGACTGGGAATACAAGGAACGTGTCTTTGCGGGGAAGGGTCAGGGCGTGGCGCGCATCGCTCCACCGGACAGTGTGCGGATCGACCTGTTTCTGGAAAACGGCCTGAACGCGGGCTTTGTGATTCTGATCGCCGATTCCCTCGCCGCAGTCGCGCAGGATGCCGCCCGGCGATCACTCCCCCCCGTACCGCTGTTATGGGCTGCGTTGGGAGTGGTGCGAGTTACCGCAGCGGACACCATTGCGCTTCAGGACGGAGACACACTGCGCGTGGAGATCGGTCGAGAACCAGCGTGGCGAATGGCCTACTCGGCGAGCGCACTGGGTCGCATGGAACGCATCGCCGCCGGCCGAATCCAACAAACTGTAGAGCGGAAGGACTCGACTCGCGTAGTTTACAGGCAGCCTGCAGCGGGAAAGACGCTGCTGCTCATCATTCGAGGTTTCATTCCGGAAACGGGGTTCGATGCGGCGATTTGGCGTCCTTAGTCTGTTCCTGTTGACGGGCTGTTTGTACAGCCTTTCGGGGGGTGGGGGACTGCCGCGCCACATCCGGACTGTTGCCGTCATTCCCTTCGAGAACGAAACCGCAAATCCGGAAGTCGCGGGCGAATTGCACCTGGCACTGCGCAAGACACTTGGCGACCGGCTCGGATTGCGAGAGGCTCCGGAGAATCGCGCCAGCGCCATCGTGACCGGTACCATAAGGAAATACGAGCCGGACGTACCCGTCGGCTTCAGTGCCAATCCGGCCTTGGCCACCACGGCGCGTCGCCGCGTGCAAGTCGTCGTCGACGTGAAGATCGTAGATCAAACGACCGGAAAAACTCTCTTCGAACGGGCTGGGTTGCAGGCCGAAGGTGAGTACGCCGAACGATCGGAGCCTGCTGGACGGAAGCAGGCGCTCGACCGGATCGTGAGCGACATCATCGAAGGGGCGCAGTCTCAGTGGTGACGGCCCGGCGCGGAACGAGCCGGCTCGGTTGCCTTGTGGGAGTCTTGCTGGTCGTCACCCTCGCCTACTTCGGGTTCAATATCGGCGAAGTGTATGTGCGCTTTTACCGGTTGAAGGACGCCATGGCGCAGGAGGCACGGTTCGCGCACAATCGGGATGATGAAGCGATTCGCCTGCGTCTCGCGGCGGTCGCCGATTCTCTCGGACTGCCTGACGATGCCGGTCGCGTCCAGATTACGCGCGACGCCACGCGCATCATCATCAAGTCCAGCTACAACGAGCACGTCGAGCTCCCGCTGTTCGTCCGCGAGTTCCATTTCGCGCCGCAGGTCGTTCGAACGTTTTGACGACGGCGCTCGATCCCCGGCGAAAGATTTTCGCGCTCGAGGCGGCGGTGCAGTGGCGCCACGGCCAGCGCGGACGCGTGGCCTTCACCAATGGCGTGTTCGACCTGCTGCACCCCGGCCACGTCGATGTCCTCCTGGCAGCGAGAGTCCTCGGCGACGCACTGATCGTGGGGCTCAACACCGACGCATCGGTCCGCCGTCTCAAGGGCCCCTCGCGACCCGTTCGCGGCGAACAGGAGCGCGCGGTGGTCCTGGCGGCACTCGAGATGGTCGATGCCGTGGTGCTCTTCGACGAAGACACGCCGCTCCATCTCATTCGCGCATTGACCCCGGACGTACTGGTGAAGGGAGGCGATTACAGCGTGGACACCGTAGTTGGATCGCAGGACGTTCTCGCCCGTGGTGGGGACGTGGTCATCGTGCCGCTGACGCCGGGCCATTCGACCACCGGCACGCTGCACCGGGTGCGGTCCGGAGATCTGCCATGAGCCGCGCGGGCCGGCCGCACGGCGCGATGCGCCCCGTCGTGCTGGAGCGCGGAGTTGTTAGGCAGGCCGAGGGGTCGTGCCTCTGCGCGTTCGGGAACACCCGGGTGCTGTGCGCCGTGTCGGTCGAGGAGGGCGTCCCGGGCTGGCGAAAAGGGAGTGGTGAGGGGTGGATCACGTCCGAATACGCCATGCTGCCGCGCGCCACGCGCACCCGCACGGCGCGGGAGCGGACGCAGCTCGGCGGCCGGACGCAGGAGATCCAGCGGCTTATTGGCCGGAGCGTGCGCGCGATGCTGGATGATTTCCGGTTTGGCGAAGTGACGCTCCGCGTCGACTGCGATGTTCTCGACGCCGATGGCGGCACGCGCACGGCGGCAATAACCGGAGCGTGCGTGGCGGTGGTGGACGCGTTCGAGTGGCTGATCGCGCGCGGCCGGCTGGCCCAGACCCCGGTACGGCGACGCGTTGCCGCGGTCAGCGTGGGTGTGGTGGACGGCGTTCCGCTCCTGGACCTCGACTACGACGAAGACGTGCGGGCGGCCGTGGATATGAACGTGGTCATGAGCAGCGAAGGGCGTTTCGTCGAAGTGCAGGGCACCGGTGAACACGGCACCTTCGATCGCGCCGAGCTGGATGGCTTGTTGTCGATGGCGGTGGCGGGGATCGAGACGCTCGACCAGCAGCAGCGCTCGGCGTTAGGCATCCCGTGAGCCGGTGCGCCGTCCTGCTGGCCACCCGCAGTGAGGGGAAGTTGCGGGAGTTGCGGCCGTTGTTCGAGGCGGCCGGGATCTCGGTCGCGGACTTGCGCGAGGCGGCGCTACCACCGTCGCCGGACGAGGACGGGGTGGAGGCATTCGCCACGTTCGAAGCGAATGCGCTGGCCAAGGCGCGGTATTTTCACGCGCTCACCGGCCGGCCGGCGGTGGCCGACGATTCCGGACTGGAGATCGTTGCCCTGGGGGGCCAGCCCGGTGTGCGCAGCAAGCGCTGGTCTGGTCGTAGCGACCTGTCCGGGCAGGCGCTCGATGCCGCCAATAATGCGCGGCTTCTCGATGCGATACGTGACATTGCGGAACCCGAGGCGCGGTACGTCTGCGCAGCGGCGTATT
The DNA here is from genome assembly GCA_035646395.1 of Gemmatimonadaceae bacterium. Taxonomy (GTDB): domain Bacteria; phylum Gemmatimonadota; class Gemmatimonadetes; order Gemmatimonadales; family Gemmatimonadaceae; genus JABWBJ01. Next base: position 3,580 of record DASRPK010000035.1, read on the forward strand.
GCGATGGTGTCCGTGAAGAAGTCACCCGGGGCGAAACGGCCGGCGTCATGGTTC
>DASRPK010000036.1:0-4985 GCA_035646395.1 Gemmatimonadaceae bacterium
CGCATAACGAGTACGACACCAGCCACCAGGATCGACATCCACACCGGCGACCTGCAGACAAACTCGTACCGCGGATTCTACGGAAAGCGGTTTCCCGGTGGTCAGGTCATTCAGGCCGCGGGCAACCACTACGCCACGACCGACCGCCGCAGCGGGGAGGCGGGCGACCAGACCTCCCTGTGGGGCCGGATCGGCGTTGCCCGAACCAACTGGACTGCCGATGTCTCCGTCCTGAGGTCCGCTCGAAAATTCACGGAGCGGTTCGAAGACGCAGAGGAAGGAGAGGAGGCGCCCGTTGCCGATACTCTTCCCTCCATGAGCGGAATCGCGACGGTCGCGATCGGCCGGTTTGCGTGGGGCGACCCCGGACGAGGACCCTGGTTCCAGGCTTTGGGATCGACACAATCGTATTCCATCAGGAACCAGCCGCTCGTCGTCGTTGACTCGATCGAAGGGCCGGGTGGTGGTGGACCCGGAGGCTCCAAGGCAGATCCGGATACGCTCGAGGTACCAAACGACACAACGCAGTCGCGGCCGCAGTTCGTGCTGAGCGGCGGTATGAGTCGTGGACCGCTCAGGTTTTCCGCCCTGGGACGGCTCCGGCGATGGGAAGGGGATCTGTCGCTCTCGCCGGCCATTCGCGTCGGCTACGAATCCGGCAGCCTTGCACTCTCCCTGCTTGGCGAGCGCTCTCCACTCGACAGTGTACAGCGCATCGAAGGTTCAGCGCTTGTGAATTTCTTCGGTCGCTATGCGGTCAGTGGGGTCGTCAGCCAGTTCTCGCCTATCGAGGGATCTCTCGCTCCCATGTCGCTGGCACTTCGGGCCGAAGCCGGCATGCGCGCTTCCCGTATGTGGTTCTCAGTTGGGGCTCTCCAACGCGACCCGGCGTTCTTGCCGCCGGCAGTTGCATTCGACTCCAGCTTCCTGGGCGCGGCCGTCGGAGAGTCGCAGGGCATGTTCGCGACGATGCGGGGGAAGTTCTATCGCGATGTTGGAGTGGACGTCAGCGCGACGCGGTACAAGTCGGCGGGTGTCTATCGCCCGCAATACGATGTCCGATCTCGCGTATACGTGGACTCCGACATGCGTGGGCGCTTTCCCAGCGGAAACCTCAACATCCTGCTCGCGGTGACGCACGACTACCGCTCACAGGCGCTGTTCCCAACCTCTACCGGTTTTCTCGAGTCATCTCAATACCGGGTCTGGAGTGCCGAACTCGAGATTCGGCTTCTGACGGCGACGATTTCTTTCCAGTACCGGAATTTTCTGGGAGCCGAATACCAGCAGGTACCCGGCTTTACAATGCCGAGCATCACGTCGGTGTATGGAGTTCGGTGGAGCTTCATCAATTGACAAGGTTGTTGTGGTGCCGTAACTTACGCCGCTTCATATGATACGAAGCATGACGGGTTTCGGCTCCGCGGAAGGGACGGTCGGGTCCGCCCGCGTCACCGTCGAGCTGCGGTCGGTCAACCACCGGTTCTTCAACGCCACGATCAAGCTCCCGGCAGAGCTGTCACGGTGGGAAGGAGAAGTCCGGGAAGCCCTTCGCAAACGGCTTTCGCGCGGTCATATCACCCTCAATGCTCGCGTTGATCGAGGAGTTGCCGCTCCACCGCTGATCGATGAGGTTCGCTTCGGCGCCTACGTAGGCCTGTTGCGAGACTTGAAGAATCGGTTCGGTCTTGCCGGAGACGTTGACGTTGCGACCGTGCTTCGCATGCCGGACGTGATGTCGTCCATCAGCGAAGGGTCTGAAGGAGAAGCATCCTCTTTCCTGCAGCTGGTCGACGCCGCCGCGGCGAATCTGGTTGAAGCCCGCCGCCAGGAGGGTGAGCGGCTGGGTGTGTACTTGCTCGAGCGACTGGGAATCGTCGAAGGCGCGTTGTCTCGCATCACCACGCGAGCACCTCAGCGGCTCGCCGAACAGCGTGCTCGAACGATGGAATCGATTCGTCAGCTGGCAAACGGCGTCCAGGTGGACGAACAGCGGCTGGCGATGGAAGTCGCCATTCAGGCCGATCGTCTCGACGTTCAGGAGGAATTGTCACGCTTCGGTTCACATGTCACCGCATTTCGTCGATCAGTGACCGACGGCTCTGAAGAACCCGTAGGCAAGCGGTTGGGATTTCTCCTCCAGGAAATGCTGCGTGAGGCGAATACCACCGGCAGCAAGGCGAACGACTCGTCGATCCTGGCCGACGTCGTGACGGTGAAGGAAGAACTGGAACGGATTCGCGAGCAGGTGGAGAACCTGGAATGAACCCGTTTCCGCTCATCATTTCATCGCCTTCGGGCGGCGGAAAGACGACGATTACGAAACTGCTGCTCGAGCGGCGCAGCGATGTGGGGTACTCGGTGTCGTGCACGACCAGGGCACCGCGGGGGAATGAGGTCCACACGCGGGACTACTTTTTCGTGACGAAACCGGACTTCGCCGCGATGCGCGATCGCGGCGAGTTCGCGGAATGGGCAGAAGTGCACGGGAACTGGTATGGCACGTTGCGACGGGAAGTCGAGCGGGTGCTCGGCCAGGACCAGCACGTCCTGATGGACATCGACGTCCAGGGGGCGCGGCAATTCCAGGCGGCGTATCCCGAGTCCGTGTCGGTCTTTCTGCTCCCACCCAGTGCGGTCGCACTCGTGCACCGCCTGACCGGGAGGCAAACCGAATCGGGGGACGCGTTCAGGACCAGGGTCCGGGCGGCGCGCGAAGAAGTGCGCGCGGCAGTATCGTACCAGTACGCCGTTTTGAACGACGATCTTGAATCCGCCTACCGGATTGTGTCGTCCATCATCGATGCGGAGGCCGTGAGACACGCGCGGCAGCCCCAGTTGACGTCTCGTGTCACCGCGCTGGTCGAAGAGCTCGACCGGCAACTGCTCCAGCTCACAACGCCAGCCTGAAACACCAAATGCGAGTTTTTACGCCAGACGAAATCAAGGAACGCGCCGCTAACAAGTACCTGGGCGTGCTTGTCGCCGCCAAGCAGGCGCGCATGCTCAACGAGTTCCCGCGGGAGCGTACGTCCCGGGAGAAGAAGCTCACGACACGTTCCCTCGAAGAGCTGTCCGAGGGTCTGATCGAGTATCGCGTCGTCGCGCGCCGCCGCGGCGAGGAGTAGGAACCGTCCGGCCATACTCCGGCCGTCGCGTCCTTCTCGGAGTTACGGGAGGAATCGCCAGCTACAAATCGGCGTGGCTGGCACGACTGCTCACGCAGGCGACCGCTGAAGTCGACGTCGTGCTCACGAAATCGGCATCGGAGTTTGTCGGCGCGATCACATTTGAAGCGCTGACCGGAAGACCGGTGCACACGGAATTGATCCAGGCTGGTCACGCTCTGGATCACATCCGCTTGGCGCGAGCGGCGGAGCTCGTGCTCGTGGCGCCCGCTACGGCTGATTTCATGGCGCGCGCGGCCGGCGGACAGGCGAGTGACTTGCTCACTGCATGTCTCCTCGCCACCGAGGCTCCCGTATTGATCGTGCCCGCCATGAACGATCGCATGTGGGCGCATCCCCAGACACAACAGAACGTTGCTCACCTTCGTGAGCTCGGGTACCACGTGCTCGAACCTGACGTTGGTGAACTCGCGGTTGGGGAAGGGCATGGACCAGGCAGGATGCCGGAGCCCGATGCCATCCTCGCGCACGCGGGGAGATTGCTCGAGAACACCGATGGCCTCCGCGGGCGTCGCGTCGTGGTCTCCGCCGGACCGACCCGCGAGGCAGTCGATCCGGTCCGCTTCATTTCCAATCGCAGTAGCGGGAAGATGGGCGTCGCAATCGCCGCGTCAGCGTGGCGGCGCGGTGCCGATGTTGTACTGATCGCCGGCCCGATTGCCACTGACGCACCGGTCGGTCCACGGGTCCGCACCGTGGAGACCACTGCCGAGATGCTCGAGGCAGTGCGCGATGAAATTCGGTCGGCGGATGTGCTGGTGATGGCCGCGGCCCCCGCAGACTTTCGTGCGTCGACCATCGCGACGTCAAAGGTCAAGAAAGCAAACGCGCCGGACAGCATTCCACTCGAAACAACTCCCGACATCCTGCGCGAGACGATTTCATCGCGGCCTCCGGGGATGGTCACCGTCGGGTTCGCGCTCGAAACGGACGACGTGCTTGAAAACGGCGCCGCGAAGCTTGACGCCAAGCAACTCGACCTGATCGTCACCAACGACGCACGTGAGCCCGGAGCTGGTTTCGCGGTGGACACGAATCGCGTCACAATCCTGGCCCGCGACGGGACGCGCATCGACCTGCCTCTCCTCCAGAAGACCGAAGTCGCCGATGCAATCCTCGATCGCGTAGTGGAGTTGCTCGATGGACGCTAGAGAGCAGCTTCGACGATTTCTCGAGCAACGGCGCGAGGCGGGAGAAACAGAACTCGTTTTTGATTCGCTGAGCGTCGACGATGCAATGAGGATACTCGGGGCTGCGCCCCCAGAGGCCAGAGGCCAGAGGCCACAGGCCACAGGCAAACCTGAAGTCGTGGCATCGGAGCGATCGGTACCGACAAATGCGGGGGATTGGCGCGCTGTCCTGAAAGAGGCGGGTGCCGATCCAGCGCCGGCGACGGGCCCGGGTTCTCGCTACTCGATGCCCGTACCGACGACGACAACAGCGGATTCGCACGCAACGCTTCCGCTCGACCAGGTTCCGCAGGGAATCATTATCGGTGGAACGGGACGGGAACTGTTCGGTGGAGCCGCGCCACAATACGCATCACTTACCGAACTTTCAACAGCAGTTTCCACGTGCACTCTCTGCCCGCTGTATCGCGATGCAAAGCATCCAGTTCCCGGCGAAGGGAATCCAAATGCTGACTTCATGTGCGTGGGAGAAGCGCCCGGTGCAACGGAAGACGAACTCGGGCGACCATTTGTTGGACAGGCGGGGCAGTTACTCGATAAGATTCTCGCCGCGATAAAACTCTCGCGGAACGACGTCTACATCTGCAATGTTCTCAAGCATCGTCCG
>DASRPK010000037.1:0-7096 GCA_035646395.1 Gemmatimonadaceae bacterium
ACGACTCGCGCTGCTCCCTATCGGCGCATTCCGCCCGGAATGGTTCATGTCGCGCGTGCACATGTCGCCGGAGCAGGCTGTGCACGCGCACTTCGACCTCGGCGCACAGACCAGTGTGGCCACGCACTTCGGCACGTTCGAGCTTGCCGACGACGGGGAAGTGGAACCAATCGAACGAGTCACGTCAGCGCTCGCCGCCGCCCCGGACACCCGCTTCTGGATGCTCGGCTTCGGCGAAGGTCGCGACGTTCCCTGATGTCAGGCAGTGGGAGCAGATCGTCGCGCAAACCGTCGAAAGAGATGGCCGAGAACCACGCCGATCAGGATGGGTGCGATGAAGAGCGTGAGTAATGGGATGAAGATCGCGACCGCAATGGCGCCGACGGTGACAACATCCTCAACGAGACTCAGCGCGGGGTTGAACGACCCCGCGCTCATCACCGAGCTCTTCACGCGCGTGACGGCCGCGATCAGGTGAACCCCTCCGGCGACCGGCGCGCCTAACGCAATCGCCAGTATTGCGCCCAGCGCCGGAGGCAAGTCGGCGGAGAGACTGAATGCCACTAGTGCGCCGGCTAACGGACCGACAATTGTGTGCAGCACGTCGAGCGTGTGATCGACGAGAGGAACCTTGTCGGCCAGAAGCTCGACGACCGTAGCGACACCGAGAGCGACCAGGCCGACGTCTGTGGCCATCCAGTCCATCGACGGCGTGATCGACCAGCCAAACAGCCGCGACGCCAGGCCCACGCCAAAAAGCGGCATGAATGCTCGCAGTCCGGCCGACGCTGCGAGCACGACACCGGCTGCGACATAAATCAGGATTACTCCCATCTGCCGAAAGAACTTCGGTCAAATCTCGTTCGCAAGTTTCCCCTCGTGCTCCCTGCGAACCCGCTTGCCTGCGCACGAACAGTCCTGCATCATCAGAACGGCGAGCAGGGCGCCTCCCGTCCGCGGAAAGGACTGAGTCCACCTGAGAGTGAGCACGACAGGATGGGTTCCATACGACCCTCCTTGCCCGGAGCGCGCGGACCACGGGCACTCACAAGGAGGCTCGTTCATGCCACATCGGCGCCTGCCCGTCGTCCCCCACCTGGACCAGCTGAAGCACCAGGCCAAGGACCTGCTCCGCGCAATGCATGCCGGAGACCATGATGCGATCGCGGAGTTCACGGAGTTTCACCCCGACCCGCCCGATCCCGCCAACGCGAAACTCGCGGATGCGCAACTCGTGCTCGCGCGGAGCTACTACGCATCGAGCTGGACGAGACTCGTTCAAGCGGTCGAGCTCGTGAAGGCCATATGGGCCGACGACATCAACACCGTGCGCGGCCTGGTGACGGCCAATCCGCACCTTATTCATCAAGAGGCGTTGATCCGAAAGGACAGCAACTGGGGTCCACCCATGACTTACGCGGCGAATGTAGGCCGCGACGAGATCATCGTCATGCTCGACCGCATGGGCGCGAAAGATCATCGCTCAGCGGTGGGACGAGCCCTGTTGCAAGGCAAGACCACTACCGCGCGAATGCTTCACAAGATGCTGGGCAGTCCAGTGCCGCCGGATGGCGCGTTAGGCGGATCAGCCTACACGCTGAATGTGGAAGGAACGGCTGCGGTGTTCGAGTTCGGGTATGAACGCATGTACGACGACGATGGCCGGCTGCTGGCGCCGGTTGAGACCGTGCTGCAGACGGATTCGCGCAAACCGGATGCGAAACACAGGATCCTCGAGATGTACGTCGAGCGTGGCGTGCAGCTGCCCGACACCCCCGTCTTCGCGCTCCATCGTGGCCGCATCGACCTGCTGGAGGAACATCTCCATCGGGATCCATCGATGCTCAGTCGCACCTGGCGGCACCGCGACATCTATCCCGAGGAAATGCTCTGCGGAGATCCGATCGACGCGACAGTCGGCACACCGCTGGATGGCACGACGTTGCTGCACATGGCGATTGAATACGACGAGATGGAGATCGCGCAGTGGCTCATCGCAAAAGGCGCCGACGTCAATGCGCGCGCGAGAACAGGGAAGAGCGGGTTCGGCGGGTACACACCGCTCTTCAACACGGTGGTGTCGCAACCGAACTTCTGGATGAATTATCACAAGCGCGGTCCGTTCGTGGCGCCATTCACCGAACTGCTCCTCCAGCATGGCGCCGATCCGAACGTCCGCGCGTCGATCTGGAAACGGCTGCACCCCGGGCATGGCGATACAACCCGGCACGATTACCGGGACGTGACCGCCCTGTCATGGGGCCGGCGCTTCCACGACCCGATTTTTGTCAGTGAGCCAGCCATGCGTTTGATTGAAGCGGCAGGCGGCGTTGAATAGACCAATGGGGTCAGACCCCATTGATCACCATCATTGCCGATGCAGATTCTGACGTCTCGGAATCGCGGAGACTCGATGCTGAAGGTCATCGCCTCAATCGTCGTGGCGATCATCGTGATGGTGGGTGTCGTTGCGTTCATTGGATCGCGCCTGCCTGTCGCGCACGTCGCGTCACGGTCGGTGGTGATCAATGCACCGACCAATGTCGTGTTCAGCACGATGACGGACTTTGCATCCGCGCCGACCTGGCGCTCGGGTCTCAAGAGCGTGGTCGTGTCGACGGATTCGAGCGACGGACACCAGCGCGTGCTCGAGGATTCCAAGTCGGGAAAAATGACGATGGAGGTCGAGGAACTGGTTCCTCCGACACGATTGGTGACCCGCATCGTTGATGAGGATCTACCGTACGGAGGCGCGTGGGCCCACGCGATCGAACCGCAAGGCAACGCTACGAAAGTCACCATCACCGAACACGGTGAGGTATACAATCCAATTTTCCGGTTCATTTCGAAGTACCTCATCGGCCATACCGGAACGATGGACACGTACCTGACGGACCTCGGCCGAAAGTTCGGCGCAACCGTCACTCCGGTTGATGCCGCACCCGTTCCCCTGAAGTGAGTTCACCGGAGTGGGAGGAAAAAAGCGGCATTTTCATCCTGGTGAACCTGCAGGGTGAACTCACCGACACGATTCACGAGATCCAGAAACGATTCGATCCGCGCATGGCGAATTTCGCCCCGCCGCATTTCACGCTGATTGGCTCGTCGGGCGCCGGGCCAATTGCATCCGACACGCCGCTGCAACGACTGCACGAGGTGCTCGACCCGATTGCGAAGACCACAGCCCCACTGTCGCTGCACTTCGAGCGGCCCGTCCGCTACATGCAGACAAACACCTTTGCGCTGCCGCTGGATCCGCATGGACCCTTGCGTGCGTTGCACGACCGTGTCAAACGCACCGGGCTTTCCTTCGCTCGATCACGACACGCGTTTACGCCGCACGTAACGCTGAGCCATTACCGCACGCCAACGGACGCCGAGGCGAAGGAACTGCTATCTATGCGGATCGACGAGCCGTTTGTTGTCGATCACCTGGTCGTCTCGTTGACCGAAGTGCCTAACAAGCCGCGGAAACTCTTTGAGTTGGAACTGACGGGGTAGGGGCGTGGGGTACGGGGCACGGGGCCACGGGGCACGGGGCTTGGCGTCAGTCGATCACCTGGTGGTCTCCGTTGACCGAGGTGCCTAACAAGCCGCGGAAACTGTTGGAGTTGGAACTGCCGGGATAGGATGGGGGCATGGGGCATGGGGCATGGGGCATGGGGCATGGGCATCGGGATATGGTTTCGACGCCGTGCCCCCATGCCCCGTGCCCCGTACCCCGTACCCCGTGCCCCGAACCCCGTACCCCGTGCCCCGTACCCCGAACCCCGAACCCCGAACCCCGAACCCCGAACCCCGTACCCCGAACCCCGTACCCCTACTTCAGGGCTTTCGCCACCGCCGCTTCGATATCCTGGTCCGCGCCGACGCCGGTGTATACGACTTTCCCCTTACCATCGACGACTACGATGTACGACGTCGCCGGAGCCTCATAGGCATCCGCGGCGTAGCCCTTCCGGTCATACACGATGTCGTGCGCCATGTGGTACTTGTCGCGGTAGGCCTTGATGCGATCAACGCTCTGATTGAATGACACCGCGACCGCGACGACCTTCACCTTGCCTTCGTACTTCTTGATCGCGGCGTTGATGCGCGGTTCGAGCGCCTTGCAGTTGGAGCACCACGTCGCCCAGAACTGCAGCACCGTCGGACCCTTCTTCACATAGTCGGCGAGATCGATCGCCTTGCCGTCGAGCGTTTCCACCGCTGCGCCTGGCGCGACGCTTCCGACGGCGATTCCCGACTCCTGTGCGCGAGCGACCATCGGCGTCGCGATCACCAGGCCGGCCAGCATCAAACGAATCAGTTTCATAACAACACCTGTCCCATCTTGATCAGGTAATACTCGGCCACGCCGAGCATAACGAATCCGAAGAAGCGCTTCACTCGCAGCATCCAGGCGCCCGCTCTGGGCATCTTGGACACGCTCCCTGAAGATACCCCGACGACGACCAGCACGGCACACATCCCCAGGGAGAACACGAACAGGTAAATGAACCCCAGCACCGCGCTTTGGGTTCGCGTGACCCAGGTGAGGACGGCTGCCATCACCGGCGCGCCGCACGGTGCTGCAACCAGGCCCGACACGGATCCCATCGCAAAGGCGCCACCGTAGTGACCACCCGAGCCCACCCGGCTGGCCCATTCGAGCGTCGACGTGGGGAGGGTGAATGTGAACACGTCGAGCATGAACAACCCGGCCAGCAACAACACATTGGCCTGCAGGAAATACAGCCACGGGTTCGAGCTGATGCTGCCAAAGATGCTCCCGGACATGCCCGCGATGACGCCGAGGATGGCGTAAACCATCGCCAGTCCTATGACGTACGAAAGCGTCAAAAGGAGCGGACGCCACTTCGACGCCTTTGCGCCCAGTGATTCCTGCCCCACCAGCGCGACGGTGATGGGGATCATCGGATAGACGCACGGCGTCAGGCTGGTGAGCAGTCCGCCGAGGAACAGCAGCGGGATCGCCGAGAGCGGGCTGTTGGCGAGTGCGTCAGAGAGACCGGAGAAGTCCATCAAGAAGTTGAAGAGTTGAAAAGCGCAAAGCTGGAACTGCTGACACTACTGGCGTGAAATCGCGAGAACTTCGGGCTCGCTCAGCCCGAAAATCGGCGGGGTGCTTATGCCTAACAATCCGAGCATCAGGTAGAGTTGGCCGCGGTGGTGCGCTTCGTGCTCGACCATGGCGCGCGCCCACTTCCACGTCGTTATGCTCGTGCCGGCAGGGGTGACGGACTTGCCCGACCATTGTTGTGGAGTCAACGCACCAAAGAGCGCCAACGACTCTTCGTGATTGTGATCGTGGTAGGCGATGACGGCGTCGAGGCCGTCGGCGAGATCACGGGTGTGTCCCGGATACCGTGTCGGGCGCCCATGCATTGTCTCGGCATACATCCAGCGCTCAATGCCGGCGAGATGGCGGATCGTGTCCCCGAACGTCCACCGTCCCTCGCCCGGGCTCCATTCCACCTTGTCGGCCGGAATGAGGGGAAGGAGGCGGCGCGTGCGTTTTCGCACCGACGGCCAGTATTCGAGGAACGACTCGTGATCAATCAATTCGTGACTCGTGACTCGTGACTCGGCACCGCTGTGGCCCGTGGCCTGTGGTTTAAGGTATACTGAAAGCGGCCTCAACACAGAGATGCCCCGTGGATCTAACGATCATCGCGCTGAACTTCATCTACGCCGTTCTGGGCGTTGTGCTGATGTTCATCGCCTACCGGCTGATCGACAAGATGACGCCGGAGGTGAACTTCCCGGAGGAGCTGAAAAAGGGCAATCTCGCGGTAGGCATCTTCGTCGCCGCCATCTTCGTGTCAGTGGCGATCGTCGTGGCCGGGGCGCTCAATTGAGCGTTCATCCCGGCTCGACTTCGCTTGGCGTGCTGGTAGTGCTCACGATCAGCGGCGCACTGTTGCAGCAGCGACCAGCGACCGGCGACCAGCGACCAAAAATTGCCGAGGCGTCGTCGCCTGTGAGGCGGCGCAATGCGGATCGTTACGATGATCAGTTCCGCAAATATTCGAAGCGGTACTTCGGCGTCGGTTTCGACTGGCGTCTCTTCAAGGCGCAGGGCATGGCTGAGAGCAACCTCGACTCGGCGGCGAAGAGCTGGGTCGGCGCGCGCGGGATCATGCAGCTCATGCCGAACACGTTTCAGGAGATCTCGTCCAAAAATCCGGAGATGTCGCGCATCGACGATCCGGAGTGGAATATCGCCGCCGGCATATACTATGATCGGGTCCTCTGGCGGCTCTGGGCGGCGGACTCGGTTGAGGATCATCGCCGGGAGTTCATGCTCGCGAGCTACAATGCGGGACGGGGGACCATCCTCAAGGCACAGGCAATGGCGCGCCGGGATTCACTCGACCACCGCGCCTGGCCGTCGATCGAACGAATCGCGCCGAAGGTCGACCGGTGGCGCTATCCTGAGACGTTAGGCTACGTGCGACGCATCGATTCCCTTCACGCGCGAATTCGTCGTTAGGATCGGGCCAGAGGCCGGACCTCTCACCCCGGACTACCAGCGTCTGATCGCACTGATCAGGAAAACGACCATCAATGTCACCGGGATCAGCAGCATCCCCGTGAACGCGCTCACCGCCGCCGTCTCCATCTTCGCAGGGTCACGCCACTCGCCCGAGAGTGTGATGAGCGCGCTTCGCGCGAGCAAGGCGGCGGGAATGAGGATAATCACCGAAAGCAGTGAATCGAGCACCAGCAGAATGGGCGCGAACAACGCGATCGCCACGAGCACCATGACGCCAAAGACTGTCGACATGCGCTCGCGTCCGAAGATGATCGTGAGCCCGCGCTTCTCCGTGCTGCGATCGGCATCGAAGTCGGGAAACTCACGGAGGATCTTCAGCGCCGGCAGCGCGACAAACCAGGACAGCGAAGCGACGATCGGAAGCCAGCTGAACCCGTGCTGGACGTAGTACGCCCCGAAGATGACAAGTCCCTGGCCGATGGCGATGAAAAGCTCGCCGAGTCCGCGATACGACGCGCGAATCGGGGGCGCCGTGTAGAACCATCCCACGAACACCGCAACGAGTCCGAGGGGAATCGTCCACGGTCCGGTGTCGAG
>DASRPK010000038.1:0-7374 GCA_035646395.1 Gemmatimonadaceae bacterium
CATCGCCCGGAGCCGGCGAATGATCGGGGGGCCAATGAGGAATGAGAGGAGCACGGCGGTCACCGCGGCGCCCGCGCCCCGGAACGCGAGGTAGTTGATCAACCTCAGCGTCGGAAACTGATCCTGCAGCGGCGAAAGGAGCCAGTGAAGCACTTAGTGAGCTGGGAGATGTGAGATGCGAGATGACTGCCTGCCGGTTGACCACTCTTCGAGCAAGGGAACCAGGCGCTCAAGCCTAACACCGCGGGACGCTTTCAGCATAACGATGGCATTCCGTGGAAGCCTGGGCGCCAGCGCCGTCCATAACTCGGGCACGTCGGGCGCGGTAACGACCTCTTTTCCCTTCGCGGTCCGTGCGTTTAGCGGCGCGACGAAGTCTCCGATACCGGCCACCAGATCCACGCCCGACGAGAGCGCCCGCGTTGCGATTTCCTCGTGCAGAGCCGGGGCCTGTGGTCCGAGCTCGCGCATCGTCCCGAGCACTAAAACGCGAGGCCGGCCGCGATCGAGCGAGTCGAGGAGCGTGATCGCCTCGCGCATCGACGCAGGGTTCGCGTTGTAGGCATCATTGATGATCGTGAGGTCGCCGCTGGTGACCCATCGGCCGCGCATGTCGAGCGGCTGTACGCTGCCGATCCCGCCAATCGCCGCTTCGTCAGGCACACCGCACGCCCGCGACACGGCCAGCGCCAGCATCGCGTTGCGCAGGTTGTGGCCACCGGCAACCTGCATGGTGAGCGTCGCGTCACCGAATCGCGCCCAGCCTCGGCCGTCCGGATTCATCCCCCACGAGTCCGGTTTTACGTCACCGGCGTCGAGGCCCGCCTCGATGACCCGGCGCGCCCGTGTTCGCGCGGCGCGGCCAATCTCCGGTTGCGCCATTGGCGCGATGCCGAGATCCACGCCGTGATAGATGGCTGCTTCTTCGTTCAGCACACCTTCCAGCGAACCCAGTCCCTCGAGGTGTTCTTCGCCGATCGAGGTGACCACCGACACGTTCGGAGTCACGATGCGGCGAAGGATCTCCACTTCACCCGGCACGCTCGTTCCGACTTCCACCACCGCGATCGCGGTCGTCGACGGCATCCGTAAGAGCGTCAGGGGCACGCCAACCTGGTTGTTGAGGTTCCCCGTCGTCGCATACACCTCGAGCGACGTCGCGAGCGCCGCCCGGGTGAGCTCCTTGGTGGTGGTCTTGCCATTCGAGCCTGCCACCGCCACCACCGTCCCGCCCCATGTTTCCCGCCACCACCTGCCTAACGCGCCCAGCGCCCGAGTGGTGTCGGACACGTGGAACGCCGGCACGCCACTGCCGGCCGCGCGCGCGGGATCGTCCACGACGAGCGCCGACGCACCCGACGCCACCGCCTGGGAGAGGAAGTCGTGCCCGTCGAACCGCTCGCCGCGGAGGGCGACGAAGACGTCACCGGCCGAAATGTTGCGGGTGTCCGTCGACACGCCGCCTAACGGGACCGTGCCGCCGGTCCGCGCACCGGGCTGCAGCTCACCGCGCAGTGCCTGAGCCACGCGGTCGAGCGTCCAGTGCATCATGTCCCGGACCCCATCGTGGCGGCGAGTTCACGCACGATCACCTGCTCATCGAACGGATGCGACGTCGTCCCGCGAATCTGGTACGTCTCGTGCCCTTTCCCGGCCAGCAGCACCATGTCATCCGGACCGGCGATGTCCAGCGCATGCGCAATCGCATCGCGGCGGTTTTCGATCCGTTCGTGATTCGAGCCGTGCATACCGGCCTCGATGTCGTCGAGGATCCGTTCCGGGTCCTCGGTGCGCGGATTGTCGCTCGTCAGGATCACATGGTCCGCCCTGGATTCGGCGATGGCGCCCATCTGCGGACGCTTGCCGCGATCGCGATCGCCGCCGCAGCCGAATACCACCACCAGCCGTCCGCTGACGAATGGCCGCACCGCGTCGAGCGCGCGGTCGAGCGCGTCCGGCGTGTGGGCGTAATCGCGGAGCACCGCCGGTCGTTCGAGGAGCCGCTCGAGGCGGCCCGGGACCTGGGGCGTGGACGACAGCTTCTCCGCCACCTGGCCTAACGAGTTGCCGAGTGACCATGCCGCCGCTGCCGCACCAAGTGCGTTGGCCACGTTGAAGGCGCCAAGCAACGGCAGGGAGACTTTCGAGCGTTCGTCGCCGGCGACCAGCGTCCACTCACTCCCGCGTCCCGTCCAACGGATATCCCGGGCGGTCACATGCGCTTCTGACGACATCCCGAACAAAACCTTGGGACGTCGATCGGGGAGGACGTTCCACGCCGCATCATCGGCGTTCACGACCAGCGCGCCGTGGGGGCTGACGTAATCCATCAGCCTGGTCTTCGCGGCGACGTACGCCTCCATCGTCTGGTGATAATCCAGATGGTCACGCGTGACATTCGTGAACACGGCCGCCTGGAATTCGACACCTTCGACGCGCCCCTGGTCGAGGCTGTGCGACGACACCTCCATGGCGACGCGCTGGACGCCGGAATCTCGAAGCTGTCGCAACACGCGTTGCAGCTCGACCACTCCTGGCGTGGTCAGTCCGCCTCCACCGGGCATCACGTCGCCGCCGCTACCGATGAGCACGCCCAGCGTGCCAATGGAGGCCGCGGTGCCGTCCGGTCCATGCAGGAGATGCCGCAACAGGCTTACGGTCGTGGTCTTCCCGTTCGTCCCCGTGACGCCAGCCATCGTGAGACCCGCGGCTGGTTCACCAAAAGCCGCCCGCGCCGCGATGCCGGCTGCGCGACGCGCGTCGCGCACGACGAAGGCTGGAAGGGTCGACCGTGACGCGTCCTCGACGATCGCCGCCGCCGCGCCGGATGCCGCGGCCGCGCCGAGGTAGTGGTGACCATCGAAGGCCGCGCCGCGCATCGCGACGAACAGGGCGCCTCTCGTCACCCGCCGGCTGTCGTCCGTTATGTCGGTAAATCGTTCGGGCATGGTGCCTGACGAGCGCAGTTCCCCGCTCCGCGACAATGCGCGTTCGATCGTCACGGAGGAGATCGGGATCACCGCCGGGCAACCCTGACCAGCGATCCTTCGGTGACCATGGAGCCGGGTGGCGGCGACACCTCGAAGGGAACGCCTGAGACGAAGCTCACGCGGAGGCCGGCGCGGTGCAGTTCGCGCGCCGCGACGCGCATGGGCATGCCACGGACGTCGGGAACCGCGACCTGTTCCCGCGCCCGCGCCTTCATAGTGTCGGCGCGGAGGTCGAACGTCACTCGTGCCGGGGGCGCAACCGGTGTCGTGTCCACGAGTGCATAACGAGGCGCCGGGTCCGCGGCATCTCCATCGACGCGGCCGGCCGCCACGATGCGACGGACCGGCTTATCGAGCTCGCCGCCGGGGGGGACATAGCGCGCGCGCTGGTTCGCCAGGTTACCACGATCGAGCGACGCATCGCGGGCTGCAATGGCGGCCTGCAGGATCGCCTTGGCCACCGGCGCGGCGGTCTTGCCGCCGTAATACGCGCCCTGCGGCCGATCGAGCTTCACCAGGACGACGTATTGCGGGTCACGTGCCGGAAAGAGCCCGACGAACGTCGACGTGTAGTCGTTTTCCTGGTACCCGCCGTTGGAATACAAACGTGCGGTTCCGCTTTTTCCGCCAAGATCGAAAGTGGCCAGGCTGGCGTCCGTTGCCGTCCCGCTGTCCACGACGCTGGCGAGCACGTCACGCAGCATGCGCGCGGTCTTTGGCTTCATGACGCGGCGGACAACCTGTGGCTTGTGCTCATAGACGAGTTTCCCGTCGGCATCACGGATTTCCTTGACGAGCGTTGGCACAAGCAGCAACCCGTCGTTCGCGATTGCAGCATACGCCGCCGCGAGCTGGACCGCCGTGACGCTGATCTCGTACCCCATCGCCATGGACGTATGACTCGGGCAGCTCCACGACCGTGGCTCTTTCAGGACGCCGCTTGCTTCCGAGGGATAGGCAATTCCGGTCGGCGCGCCAAAACCAAAGTCGCGCAACGTCTCGAACAGCTCACGTTTGGAGAGGCGTTTCGCGAACTGCGCGATACCGATGTTGCTCGAATAACGGATCACGTCCGAATATGACAGGCGGTCTGCCTTGTGGACGTCGCTGATCTCGCGCTTGCACTCCTTGTACTTGCCGCCGAACGTCTCGACTACTTCATCCATCTTCGCGCGTTCCATTTCCACCATGCGGGCGGCAAGGAACGGCTTGAGTGTGGAGCCCGGCTCGAAGGGATCCGTCAACGCCTGGCTTCCACCAGCATTCCCCTTCTGGCGCCAGCTGGCGAGGCAACGGACTTCGCCACGGGTGGGCTCGAGGACGACGATATCTCCGCCACTGATGCCTAACCGCGCCGCCGCATCAGCGAGCGCACGATCGCAGATGTCCTGCAACACGTAACTCACCGACAGCGTGACCGAGTGCCCGGGACGCGGCGGTTGCGACATCGCATCGAGCGCCTCGTACCGCTCGCCGCGCGCTCCCCGGAACGGCCTCGTCGAACCCCGTTCGCCGCGGAGCAGCGAATCGAGCACCAGCTCCAGTCCGTCCTGGCCGACGTCGGCCAGGTTGGTGCGGCCGACGATCCGGCGCAGCCCATCGAGCGGCACATAATCACGCTGGACCGACGGCACAGCATGCACGCCAGGCTGTGCGCTCACGACCGCCACCTCCGACGGCATGAACGCCTTCGGTAGCTCGACCCATTTCCGTTTGCGATCCGTGGCCCGTTTCACCGTTGCGGCATCGACACCCAGCCTGCGCAGGTCGCGCGCGAGTCGCCGCCGATCCTTCATCTCCGGCGGAGCGAAGGCCAGTCGAACACGTACCTCGCTCTGCGCGAGCGGAACGCCGCCCAGGTCGAGGATTTCCCCCCTGGGCGCGGGAAGCGCGTTGCGCGAGTAATGCTGCCGGTCGGCCATGCGCTCCCAGCGTTCGCCCTGCCAGAGCTGCACCCAGCCTGCCCGCAGCACCAGCGCCACGGCGAATGCCACCAGGACGCCCTGTACGATGCGAAGCCTCGTCGTCTGCAGCATGCCTAACGCCTCACGGGATCCGGAAGGTCGATGATCTGGCTGTCGCTCGGGAAACGCATGCCGAGACGCTGCGCGCGCGGCGCGAGTTCCTGGCGGCTCGACGCGCGCCGTACCTCGCCATCGAGCCGGGCGCGCTGCGCTTCCAGTTCATCGATGCGCGAACCGAGCGAGTGGAGGCGGATGGCCGCCGCGCTGCCCTCGGCCCGACGCCAGACCACGCTGGTGGTGACCACCAGGAACGCCGCGAGTCCCATCGCGATCGCCGTCCGGCCGCGGATCGATCCCGCGGTTCCCTTCCTCGCCATCATGCGGCGCGCCGCCACGCGCGCAGCAGCGCGCTCCGCGCCCGGGGATTGGCCTCCGACTCCTGGGCCGAAGGACGGACCGGTTTCCGGGTCACCGTACCGCCAAGTGCCTGACCGCGGCATGTGCATACGGGGTGCTTCGGCGGGCAGACGCACGACGCGCTCCACTCGGCGAATGCGCGCTTGACCAGCCGGTCTTCCCCCGAATGATAGGAGATGACCACCATGGTGCCGTTAGGCACGAGGCGTTCACGCAGCATCGGGAGGGCGCGCTCCAGGATGCCCAGCTCGTCGTTCACGGCAATCCGCAGCGCCTGGAAGAGCGGTGCGAATTGCGATGGCCCACTCCGCGGTCCCAGCACGGCCCGGATGGCACCCACGAAATCATCACTGATGAGGAACGGACGAGTCGCCCGTCGCCGAATGACTTCGCGGGCAATGCGACCCGACCGCGGCTCATCGGCGTATTCACGAAAAACACGGATCAGCTCACGCTCATCGCTGTCATTGAGGACGCGCGCCGCGTCCGTTTCCGCGTCAGGTCGCATGCGCATGTCGAGTGGCGCGCCCTGCCGGAAGGTGAATCCGCGATCGCCTTCATCGAGCTGGTGCGAGGACACACCAAGATCGAGCAGGATGCCGTCCCAGGTTTCTCCCTCGAACTCCGGTCGTGTGCCGACCTCGGAGAAATTCGCGCGAACGACCCTGAACGCTCCGCTGCGGAGATGCGGCTCGAGGCGGCGACTGGCCGCGTCGATAGCCGCCGGATCCTGGTCGATGCCGGTGACGTGAGCGCCGCGCTCGAGGAGGGCGAGGGTGTGTCCGCCTCCTCCGAGCGTGCAGTCCAGGACGGTCCGAGCGTTGCCGAGCAGCTGGGCGACCTCGTTGGCGAGAACTGGCGCGTGAAAGGCTGGAAAAGCGGCTGGTTGGGTCACCGAAACGCGGTCATACTAGTGTCGAGGCGGCCCGCGCGTCAAGTGTTTGGTAAATTGAGAGTTGTGCAGCCCGCTTAAAGCAATGTGGAAAGTCCGTGCGTCGCGCAGAATTGCGACAAAAAGAAAACCGCCGCCCGGGTGGGCGGCGGTCAAGTTGACCCAAATGAGAAGTCTACCGTGGTGGACGTGACGCGCCCGGTCTGCAGAACGCCTTCACATACTGGTCTGCATATCCCTGTAATTGCATCGCCCCCTGCATGAGCTGCGGCGCCGCCGCCTGGAACTCGCGACCATGCTTCCCAATCAGTTGCTGCGCGTTGATCAGCAGGTCGTTCATCCGGCGCGAGTCCTCGCAACTCTTGTTCGCCTGCGCCCGGACCAGCAACGGTTGCCCCATGACAACCATCGTCGCTGCCTGTAGAAAACCGCTCGTGGGAGTCGGATTCAGTGAGTCAGCAAACGCGAAGAGTGCGAGGATGCGCTCTCCGCCCTCGACCGTTTTGGCCGAGTCTTTCTGATATGCCTGCAGAAGGTTGTTTGCCTTCGGCAAGATCATCCCGGCAGCCGTAGCCTTGTCTTCCCCAGCATCGACCGCTGCGCGTAGCGTTACTCGCAGACTGTCGAGGTTATCCTGCTCCGAGTAGATGGCCGCTTTCTGAAGCATGAGCCCCGGGAACTTCGGATTGATCGCCGCCACCTTGTTGATCGCTTCAAGCGCCTGTGGGATCTGCCCGTTGCGGCGCGCCAGCTGCGCCACACTGATCCACATCGTCGCGTTGTTCGGGAACTTCGCAGCCCCGCGTGCCGCAGCTTCCTGCGCCTTCACGGGTTGGCTGTCCGACAGGTAAGCCGCCACGAGCTGCTGGAAGTAGAGCGTATCCGCGGCCGCGGTGTCGTGCTTGATCATCTCTTCGCCGATCGCAATCGCGCCCTTGGTATCGTTCGTGGAGCGATAGACCTGCCACTGCAGCTTGATCAATTCCGGATCGCCCGGGCTTTGCTTGACCGCTTCGTCGATGATGATCTTGCCCTTGTCACACTGGTTCGCTGCGCACATCGCGCGCACGACCTTTGCCTGCATCGTCGTGTTCGTCGGATCGGCTTTCAG
>DASRPK010000039.1:0-8964 GCA_035646395.1 Gemmatimonadaceae bacterium
TTCACATCGTGAAACAGGATCGAGAACCGACCATTGGTTGCAAGATGAACGTTGAAGTCGCTTCCATCCTTCCAGTACCCATCCTGGTTGGCGAGTGCGACGTCGAGCGCCAGGTACCGGAGCACTTCATCGACGTCCAACACCGGTTCGAGCACGCGCTCGAGTTGGTCGGCGGGAGTTTCCTTCAGGACCTTGGTGACGTTTACAAGTTTGCGCCATGCGAGCGTGTCGTCTTTCCCTTTCTGTTCGTACCACCGCCGATACAACGCAATGGAATCTCCGAGGTAGGAGAATCCGCCGCCGAGGGAATTGTTCGGTGACTTCCACCGCGTGCCTGCCTGTTGCCCGAATCGTTCACGCACGAATTCCTTGCTGAAGGTCTCCTGATTGATGTAAACGCCCCAGCTTTCGCCGTTGATCACGACCCGAACGAAATTTGCCTTCTGTGCCGGGATGTATTGTCGCGCGATGTCGAGGAACAACGGGGATCGCAGGAACGACGGATCCTGGTTTGCGTTGAGCAGGTTGAGCGAACGGTAGCCTAACAAGTGCTGGTCGCGGACCAGATCCATCGTGATGGAGAACGGCCGCTTCAGCCCGGCTGGTACGTTGGTGAAGGAGTTGTTCCCGCGGAAACTCATTCCGACGTCGCGATACGTCTTGCCGTCCACACGCAGGGTTGCCGGGACTTCGACATCGGTGTGCCAGAATGCTTCCAGCTCTGCTTCCCAATCCGCGTGCTCGAATTCGACAAAAAACGTCCGCAAAGCGGCGGCATCGTACAGGGACACCGAGTCGGGGAACAGCTTGACGTCCTGTTCGGTAAGTCGCGGGCCAGGTGTGCCGATCTTCGTCAGGCGGCGGCCACGTGGTGGCGTTCGCAGCTCCGGATGCGCCGCGAGATACGTGCGCGCTGAATCGCGTTCCGCGCGCTCGAGGACCTTGTTCCCGTTGCTGTCGAAGCGCCTAACGAGCGGAATATCCTCTTCCGCGCCCTGAACGGGTGGACCGCTGGACCGACCCTGAGTGGTCGGCGCCTGAGCGAATGCAGCCGTTCCGGTCAGGATGTTCAGAAGGAAGAACAGAAGCGCGATTCGCGTCATGTCATGCCTGCCTTGTTGGCGGTGGCGGCTGCGCCCGGGATGATCAGCCCTTCAAGAAAGAACGCGGATAACTCCGCGCGGCCTCCCAGTCCACTTTTTTCGTAGACGGATACCGCATGCTGCCTGACCGTTCGTTCGCTACGGCCGGTGCGCGCCGCGATCTGTTTGTGCCCGTGTCCCTTCAACAGCAGCAGTGCGACCTCGCGCTCCGCAGGCGTCAGGTCCCATGCCGTGAGTTGCTGATCAACCGCGCTGCTGAAAGTGCTCAGCGCTGACTCGGCACTTTTCCGCCAGGCGTCACGCTCCGCGACGCTGCGGGCGAGCGAGGCTTCCACTCGAGCCAGGTGACCCTCTGTACGACGCCACCCGCGCCACAGGATGATCGAAAACGTCAGGCTGGTAATCATCAGTGCCACTTCAACGATCACGTGCGCCGAGAGCCATCGCTGAGGCCGATCAAGGGCCAGATCGATCGCGCCGCCGATGGCCACAAGTAGGAGAATCCCCGGCACGAGGACGGGAAACATCGGCCGCGCAACGTCATCGGCGTCCAACGACCCTGCCACGTGAAACTCCCTCCGGCATTTGACGGATGCGCAAAAATACGACCGAACCGTGTCGTTTGCCCGATATCGGCCGCGGGCCGGGATTGCGATCGTGCGCTCACATCTCATCAGGACCACATCATGCAATCCCTTATTCCCAATCCCCTGCACCCGGCGGTCGTTCATCTCCCGATCGCCTTTGCAGTCCTACTTCCGCTGTTTGCAATCGGGGCGCTCTGGTTCATCCGGCGCGGCTCCAAACCGCGCGCCGCGTGGAGCGTGTTCGTCGCCATGTCGCTGGGTCTCGTGGCCAGCGCGTGGGTTTCGCTCCAGACCGGGGAGCAGCAGGAAGAGCGCGTGGAAGACGTCATATCGGAATCGTCGATCCATCAGCACGAGGACGCAGCGGATCTCTTTCTGGCGGTCTCCACCGGCGTTCTCATCGTTGCTCTGGGTGGTTTGGCCGGCGGCCGAGTGGGGCAGGCGAGCCGTTGGCTCGCGACCGCCGGGACAGTGGCTGTGCTGGCGTCCGGGTGGAACGTCGGGCACTCCGGCGGGATGCTGGTTTACCGCGATGGAGCCGCGAGCGCGTACGTAACGGGCGGAGGGATCCGTTCAGATGGTGGGGACGTCGCTCAGCCGCGCCGGGAAGGTGAGTCTGAGCGCCGACGGGATGACGACGACCGGCGCTGAACCGGCAGGGCGGACGGTTTGACGAAACGGTGGGTGGCCCGCAGCATAAGGGCCACCGCCTCGAGGGCACCGTCATGCGTTCGTTCGCCCATTTCTCGCTCCTCGCTCCACTTCTCCTCCTGGGCATAACGAGTCCTGCAGTACAGGGCGCGTCGCGGCTCCGTTTTGCCGTCACGTTCCCGGCTGAACGGAGCAGCGCGCCCCTCGATGGACGACTGCTGCTGATGATTTCCGCCGACACCGCAGGGGAACCACGGACGCAGGTCGGGGGGACGGTGAGCACGGCACAGGTCTTTGGGGTCGACGTCGAAGGCTGGAAACCCGGCGAGACTCGTTATGTGGACGCCACCGCGTTCGGTTATCCGCTGCGCGCGCTCTCGCAACTCAAGCCGGGGCGATACCGCGTGCAGGCGATGATCAACCGCTACGAAACGTTCAAGCGCAGCGATGGCCACACCGTCAAGCTGCCGCCCGACAAGTGGGAAGGGCAGCAGTTTGCGAGCAAGCCCGGCAATTTGTACTCCCGGGCACAACGACTGGATGTGAATCCGCAGAGCGCAGAAACTCCGCGGCTGGTGCTCGACCAGGAAATCCCACCTGTTCCGGACTTCAAGCAGAAGGAAACGAAGTACGTGAAGTACTTCCGCATGAAGAGCGACCTCCTCTCGAAGTTCTGGGGGCGCGACATGTTCCTCGGCGCATGGGTCCTGTTGCCGTGGGGATTCGACGAGCATCCCGACGCGCGCTACCCACTCGTCATCAACCACGGCCACTTTCCATCGAGCCTCGGCAATTGGCGAGAGACCGCGCCAGACCCGAATCTCGCGCCCGACTACAGCGAACGGTTCTCGCTGGCCGGATACAATCGCATCCAGCAGGAGCACGGCTGGCAGTTCTTCCAGGATTGGACCGGCAAGGGATTTCCACGCATGCTGCTCATCGAGATCCAGCACGCGACGCCGTTCTACGACGATTCGTACGCAGTCAACTCGGCGAACAACGGCCCGTACGGCGACGCGATCATGAAGGAGCTCGTCCCGGCCATCGAGAAGCAGTATCGCGGCATCGGCGCGGGTTGGGCGCGCTTCACATACGGCGGGTCGACCGGCGGCTGGGAAGCGATGGCCGTGCAGATGTTCTATCCGGACGACTTCAACGGTGCGTGGGTGGCATGTCCGGACCCGATCGATTTCCGCCAGTACACGGTCGTCAACATTTACGAGGACGACAACGCGTATTTCAGCGAAGGTCCGTTCCTGCGCGTGCCGCGTCCGGGATTACGCAACTACCTCGGGCACGTCCAGGCCACGATGGAGCAGCTCAACCACCGCGAGCTGGCGTTAGGCACGAAGACCCGCTCGGGCGACCAGTGGGACGTGTGGGAATCGGTATATTCGCCGGTGGGCGCGGACGGATATCCAAAGCCGATCTGGGACAAGGTCACGGGCAAGATCGACAAGTCGGTCGCGGCGTACTGGAAGGAGCACTTCGACCTGTCGTATATCCTCGAGCGCGACTGGGCCAAGCTGGCGCCCAAGCTGCGCGGGAAGATACGGATCTACGTGGGCGACATGGACAACTATTATCTGAACAACGCGGTATATCTGGCCGAGGAGCGGATCAAGAAGCTGAATCCTCCGGCTGATTTCGTGGTCGATTATGGCGATCGCGACGAACATTGCTGGAACGGCGACCATACACGCGCCAACGCCTACTCACGCCTTCGTTATGCGCAGATGACGTTTCCGTGGTTCGTGGAACGCATGTTGGCGACGGCGCCGGCCGGTGCTGATTTGAGGAGCTGGAGATACTAGGCTCCGCCCTGCGGATCGTGACCAAGGTGCAGGAATGCGTTGACGTCGACGGTTGCGAGCTACATGAGCGTGCAATGTCGGCGCCAACGCTTTCGTGTACCCGTTGCGATCATTCAGCCAGCTGAAGGCCGAGCGGTTCAGCGATCATTGAGACGTAGGGATAGTGATCTTGTTCGACGTATACGTAATGTTGCACCGCCGGTCATGTAGCTTGATGTACGCCTCGGCCGGCCTTTGATCTGATGGTGTTGAGAACCAGATGTCGTTCAGGGAAGCACCATCGTAAAGAGTACAGAAGCCGTAGATGAAGTTGTCATTCCCATCATAGATGTCGACCCAGGTTCGCGCGGCGCTGGTGTTGGCTCCGCAGGCAGCCAGGTCGGGGGCCGGCTCGAACAGCGCGGCCGGGAATTGCGCGTAATTGGGAACGTCGAGCTCGAATCTTACATAGCTGCCGTCAATCGTAGTCGACTGGAGTGACAGCGTGGGTGCCGGGAGATTGTGATAACACGCGGTGGGTGATGTCGAACAAATCGTTACCTGAAGCTGTGATCCTTTCTTTCCGCGCATCTGTATGTCGAGCACGTTATTGGCGAGCAGCGTGACGGGGACCGTGTGATGGCGCGGGCCGACTTCGCCGGTTGTCCCCCGTCCTTCCATGATCACGACACCGTTGAGCGTTACGACTGCATCCGCGCCCGAGGTGGCGAGATCGTCCAGGTCGACGTTGTAGCTGCCGGGCGTGGCCGAGAAGGTTTCGACGATACGAGCGGGCGGGCCCTGTGTCCGTGTGTAGAGTTTTCGCGGAAATACGCAGACCGGGGGAGCGCCTGGCTGCGGTTGCCAGTCGAGATGAGACTCAAAGGCGTCGGGGCTGTTCGAGATGTTCACCCTGTTCGTCCCGTCGGCATTCATGACATACACTTCGGAGTTCACGTCGTCATTTTGAATGAAGAGGATCTTTGACCCATCCGGCGACCAAACCGAGTTCGTTTCTGCGAGATTCACGGTGTTCGTGAGGTTGGTCTGGCTCGTGCCGTTCGCGTTCATCACATACAGGTCGGGCCAATCTCCATTGGTGACGTCGTTACGTGAATACAGAATCTTGCTGCCGTCCGGCGACCAGCTTGGATCGAATTCTGGTCGGTCATTGTTGGTCAGGCGCGTCTGACCAGTGCCGTTCGCATTCATGACGTAGATCTCGGCCTCGCCGCCGTCGCGTAAGCTCGAGAACACGATGTTGGCACCGTCGGGCGACCATGAGGGCGTGAAGTCAGGGCCGGCGGTCAAGGGTGTAACCCCAGTGCCGTCCGAATTCATCACGTAGATCCTGCGGTCAAAATCGTTTTGAAACGCGATCTTGCTGCCGTCAGGCGACCAGGTGGGGAAGGCCGGGCCGCGGTTGGTGGAGTTGAACGTGAGCCGTGTTCCGCCGGTGCCGTCGGCATTGACGACAAAGATCTCTGTGTGGTGCATATCACCAGGTTGCACATCCACAAAGGCGTAGTAGGCCAATTTCGAGCCGTCGGCGGACCATGCGGGGCCGGCGCTGCCCGCGGGGGCGAGCTGCTGCAAATCTCCGCCGGCGGAGTTCATGGTGGTGATGCCTACAAGCCCGACGAAGGCGATTCGGCCGTTACTGCCCGGAAAGGCGCCTAGAAGCGGGCCGCGGCCTACCGCGCCAGGCACAGGCTGGGTCGGCATGTTGTCCGCGCAGCCATACAGCGCCGCGAGAGCAAGGGGAATAATCACGCTGCGTTTCATAAGTCACCCTGGGTGTGATTGGAGAACGTCCGAGATCGACTCGATGCCGTCGTCGGTGAGGCCACGTCGTCTTCATACGTTTTTTGGCGCTCAGACCCGACATCGAAGGGGCAGCGCCGCCGCAGGGCGTTGACAATTCGACTCTTGCCTCATGCGAGGAAAATCGACGGCGCTTGCGCACCTCGGCGCGTATCGACCGGCCAATGCTGACCCCGCCCAGGGACGCGAGTTGGTCGCTCATGCAATGAGGGATCGTGCACCCGTTTCGGGCGTTCCTCAGTGGATCGGTCGATCCGTACCTGAGCGAACCCCTGAAAACGCGAAAGCCAAAGAATTGGAGATACCATGACCGCGCGCGCTTCCCTCGCACTTGCCGGATCGGCGCTCACCATTCTGGCGATGGCCTGCGCTCAGGAATCCTCGACGACCAGGTTTCTCGAGCCAGACGTTGGTGCGATGGCAAAGGCGACGCCGCCGCCTCCTTCCGGCGCCCTTTCCCTGTGCAAAGCCGCTGGCGTGGGAGTCGGCACAGGGACTGTCTTCACGTTCAATGTTGTCCTCGCGGGCGTGGCGCGCACAGCGAACGTTGCCGCGGGAAGCTGTCTCAACCTGACTGCTCCCGCCGAGCGAACACCGAGCTCCAAGGGATGGTACCAGCGAAAGACGGACGACGTGGCCGCGCTCCTGCCATCGGGGACCAGGCTCGCGGTGGACGCAGCGGCGCTGGACGCCTCGCAGGTGTCGGCGATCATGAGCGGCGCGGGCGTGCAGGCGTCGAGCAGCTTGCTTCTGAACCTTGTGCAGCAGCTGATTGCGGCCGACCTCAACGTACTGCGCGGTGCTCAGCCAACGCCCGCCGTGGCGCAGGCGATGGCGGACGCTAACGCCGGTATCGCGATCGACCAGTTACCGCCCATCACCCTCACGACTTCTCTTGCGGCGTCGGAGATGAGCGCACTGGTGAACACGCTCTCGGCGTTCAACGAGGGCAAGTTGACCCTGCCCCCTGCGCCGGCCACGACGCAGCTCGCGATCACCGAACGCGAGGACGCACTCACGGAGCTGCTCTCTATCGTGTGCGCGCCTAACGCCGCGTGCACCGGCGTGAACCTCGGCAGCCGGTCCGTTACGGCGGCCACGTCCAGCGGCCAGACGACCACGGTCACGTTCACCAACCGCGGCAAGCCCGTCCTGCGCATCTGCAAGGTGGCCGGCGCCGGCGTGACCCAGGGGACGGTGTACAGGTTCAGCGCGGGCGGCATCAACGTCGTGAGCTCGGGACAGGCAGACGTCGCCGCGGGCGACTGCGAGGACATCGAGCTGATCGAGGCGACCTACTCGGTCATCGAGGACGTTCCCGATGGCGAAACTGTGCAGTCGATCGTATGTGCACCGGTCGCTGCGTGCCCCGACATCAACGCGTCGGTGGGTGAAACGAAAGTCGCCGTGGTGCGCGGCCTGACGACGGTCACGTTCACCAACCGCTCCATCATCGGCACGTTACGCATCTGCAAGGTCGCCGGCGCGGGCGTAAGCTCGGGCACCGTGTTCGGCTTCTCGGCGGGCGGCATCAACCTGAGCGATGCGGGGAGCTACAACGTTCCAGCGGGCGGGTGCGAGGACGGACAGCTCGAGGAGGGGAACTACCTGGTGAACGAGTCCGTGCCGGTCGGAATGACCGTGTCCGGAATTTCGTGCGTCCCGGCAACCGCGTGCTCCAACGTCAGCCTTTCCGTTGGCGCGCTGCACGCGCAGGTCACTGGCGCATTGACGACGACGGTCACGTTCACCAACCGCTCCATCATCGGCACGCTACGCATATGCAAGGTCGCAGGAGCCGGCGTGGCCGCGGGCACGGCATTCACCTTCTCAGCGGGCGGCATCAACGTGAATGATGCAGGGAGCTATAACGTTCCGGCGGGCGGCTGCCAGGACGAGCAACTCCAGGAAGGCCACTACTCGGTCGGCGAATCCGCATCGAGCGGGACCACCGTGTCCGCAATCGACTGCGCCCCCGTCAGCGCGTGCTCCAACATCAGCCTGTCCGTCGGCGCTCTCCAGGCGGTGGTCGCCGGTGCGTCGTTGACGACGGTCACGTTCACCAACCGCTCCACCATCGCGACCCTGCGAATCTGCGCAATCGCCAGCACCGGTCAGAGCGGCGTATTCGCGTTCTCGGCAGGTGGCATCAACATCAGTGACGCCGCCAGCTACAGCGTCGCCGCCGGCGGGTGCCAGGACAAGCAACTGCAGGAGGGAAGTTATCTGGTGACCGAGGTCGTGCCGGCCGGGAGTACGGTGTCAAACATCACCTGCGCCCCGACCAACGCATGTTCCAACGTCAGTGTCGCGTCAGGCACACTCCACGCCGCGCTCACCGGCGCAACGACGACGTCGATCACGTTCACGAACATTCCATCAGGGGCCGATCTGGCGTCACTGCGATGGGGCGGCGTGGCCGGCCGGATTACGCGCGCGGGGCCGCACGCGGGGAACGGGATCCACTGACCGCGTGCGGGCATCGACCTGTCGTTCTTCTGCCAGCGCGATTGGACCCGCAGCGCACCTGACGCCGCCGAGGCGTTTACGCACGGCGTGAACCTTTTGCGTGAACACGTTCGGCCCTCGGTGCGCATGCATTACACGGTCCAGCGCGCCGGGGACGTGCCTAACGTGGTTCCCGACTATGCCAGGATCTGGATGTGGGTGCGGGACTCCAAGAGCGCCGGCGCCGACGCGGTGCTCGAGCGCGTCAAACAGATCGCGCAAGGCGCGGCACAGATCGCCGGCGTCGAGTCGAAACTCACGGTGCAAGCAGGCGACTACGAGATCCTGGTCAACTACACCGGCGCAAAGTTGCTGCACCAGAACATGACGGCCCTTGGTCCGATCCAGTACACGCAGCAGGAAGTGGATTTCGCCAAGGCGATCCAGCGCGCCGCGGGGACTCCCGAAAATGGGCTCAACGGCGCACTCCGTCCCCTCGATCCACCGGGGCTACCGCCGGACGGCGGCTCAACTGACGTCGGCGACGTGAGCTGGCTG
>DASRPK010000040.1:0-17390 GCA_035646395.1 Gemmatimonadaceae bacterium
GATTCACTCCCCCCGGCACCTCCTGGGCCGCTTCGGGAGCTCGAGTTGTCGGCGGCCGTCCTCGACCGCTACGTCGGTGAATATACGACTCCGGCCGGCGCCGTCTTCACCTTCCGCCGCGATGGGACGACGCTGTTCATGAAGCCGCCGGGCACCAATCCGGAGGTGCCACTCACCGCGCGCTCAGAGATCCGCTTCGGTACCCCGCAATCGCGGGTCGTCGAGTTCCATGTCGACGGCCAGGGCAAGGTGACCGGTGCCCTCATGGAGCAAGGGCCGCAGCCCCTCAAGCTGGTGCGGAAGTAGAGAAAACATCCTTTGAATCGTGAAGAGCAGCGTGAAGAAAGGCGTGAAGAACAGCGTGAAACGAGTCGTGAGAGATCGTGGAGGCTCACGCCTTCTCACGTCTCACTTCACGCCCTTCTTCACGCCGCACTTCACGACTGTATTCACGCCCATCGTTTTAACCCGAACTTGAACCCATCATGATCGATCGTCGAATGTTCTTTGGCTTCGTCGCCGGCGCCACGCTGGCGATATCGCCGCAGCTGCTCAGCGCACAACAGCTGAGCGGAAAACTCATCGAGCGCGCCATTCCGTCTACCGGTGAGAAGCTCCCGGTCATCGGACTTGCGTTCTCGAACCACCCGAGCTGCGCGGATCACGCCGCGCTCAAGGAGGTCGTGAAGACGTTTGCCGACAACGGCGGTCGGTACTTCGACGCGACCCTCGGCAACGCAGCCAACCAGAAATTCCACGCGACTGCCGCCAACGAGCTCGGGGTTGCGAACAAGTTCTTCTGGTCGACAACGGCTTTCCAGCCCGGCCCAGGCAGTACACCTGCTGGCGTCAAAACCCAGATCGATTCGGTGCTCGCGAGGACCAAAGCGTCCAAGCTCGACCTGGCCTGGGTGACGGCTGCCGGCCCTCCGGAGGTGCTCGCCATCTTGAAGGAGGAGAAGAAAGCAGGACGCGTCCGGTACATCGGCGTGATGACGATTGTCGAGCAGGCTCAGGCCGCGCAGCTCGAGGCGCTCATGCGCAACGAGCCGATCGACTTCATCGGCGTCGGCTACGACATCGGCAATCGCTTCGTCGAGGACAAGATCCTGCCGCTCGCCCTCGAGAAGAAGATCGGCGTGGTCGCGTTCTTCCCGTTCGGCAACAATTCAGGCGTCAGTTGTGGTGCCCTCAGCCTCAACCTCTTCGCGCGCGTGGGTAACAGGCCACTTCCCGAGTGGGCCGCCGAGTTTGACGCCAAGACCTGGTCGCACTTCTTCACCAAGTACGTCATCAGCCACCCGGCCATCACGGTGGCCCGTGTCGGGACGACCAAGGCGCACCACATGCTCGACAACCTGGGCGGCGGCATCGGTCGGCTGCCTAACGAAGCGACGCGGAAGCGCATGGCCGACTTGATCGAGACATTCCCCAAGCCTACGCCTCCGGCGCGAGCAGGAGGACCTCCGGGAGGGGGAGCACAGGCGCCCGGGATTGCCGTGTCGGTAGCCATCCTAGACCGCTACGTCGGTGAGTACAGGAATCCGGCCTCCGGGACCATCTTCGCCATCCGCCGCGAAGGGGACAAACTGTTCGTAAAGCCCGGCACCATGGACGAGGCTCCCCTCAACGCGCGCTCAGAGATCCGCTTCCAGGATCCGCGAGGGCCGACCTTCGAGTTCCAGCTCGACGCCCAGGGAAAGGTGACCGGCGCCATTCTGGAGCAGCAGGGTCCGCAGGGTCCGCAGCGCATCGCGCTCGAGCGGAAGTAGGTACTACACGGGCGTGAGAGACGTGAATTCGGATCGCGGTGACCATGGAGAATCAATGACGACTGTATGGACCAACTTTCCGAGTTGCTCGTCGCGCGCGGTGCCAATGAAACGCGTGCGCAGGGTTTCCGGCAGATCGATGACGATCACCACGATTCGGATCGCGGGACTCGCGGTTCTGCTTTCCTGCGGCGGAGAGCTGACTACGGCGCCTGTCACTCCTCCGGTTACGCCTCCTGCGCAACAGGAGATTCCGATCAGCGGTGCTGCTGTGCCGGGAATGGAGCAGTACGATCAGAGCATCCGCGATTTGATGCGGAAGTACGCCATTCCAGGCGGCGCGGTTGCTGTGGTTCGCGACGGCAAGCTGTTTTACGCACGCGGCTTTGGCTACGCGAACGTCGAGAACAAGACGCCGGTGCAGCCTGACGCGCTGTTCCGGATCGCCAGCGTGTCCAAGCCGATCACCAGCGCCGCAATCATGAAGCTCGTCGAAGAGGGCAAGCTCACACTCGACGATCGCGTTGCGCCATTCATCGCGCACCTCACCCCTGCAGAGGGAGCGACCGTCGATCCGCGCTGGGAGCAGATCACCATACGCCATCTCCTCAACCACACTGGGGGTTGGGATCGTAACAAACCGAACGGCGGATTCGACCCGCTCGATCGGCCGGCGATCTCCGCCGCCGCGGTCAACGCGCCCGCGCCGGCGTCATCGGAAACGCTGATCCGCTACATGAAGGGAATGCCGCTCGATTTCAATCCAGGCGAAAAGTTCGCGTACTCGAATTTTGGCTATGTCATTCTCGGTCGCGTGATCGAGCGTGTGAGCGGCATGAAGTATCAGGACTACGTGCGCGAGCGAGTGCTGCAGCCCGTGGAGGCCAATCGCACGCAGCAAGGCAAGTCGCGCATGTCCGACGCGCTCGCAGACGAAGTGAAGTACTACCGCCCCAATTCTGGCGTCAACGCGCCACTGGTGCCCTCCGTTTTCCCGGGCGAAGGCATGGTACCGCTCAACTATGGCGGTTATCACCTCGAAGCGGGTGATGCGAGCGGCGCCTGGGTCTCCTCGACCATTGATCTCCTGCGATTCCTGACTCGCGTCGATGGCCGCGAAAGTCCTCCAGACATCCTCAGCACTCAACTCGTCGCGGAGATGACCAGCAATGGCGCGACGGTATGTCCCGACGGCTCCTGCTATTACGCAGGTGGCTGGAATGTTCGCCCGGTCCAGAACGGCGCGACCTGGTCGCACGGGGGGGATTTGCCCAGCACGAAGAGCATTCTGGTGCGCTCCTATTACAACGTATCGTGGGTCGCGCTGTTCAACACGAGCGCGCCAAACACCTTGATCGGCGAGCTCGACGCCGCGCTGTGGCAGGCGCTCAATGGCATGACGTCATTTCCGACGAACGATCTCTTTTCGAGCTTCCGATGACACGAACGCGCGGCGCTCACCCCTTCACACGCCGTGATTCACGTCGTGTTGTACGTCGTTTTTCACGTCCCTTTTTCACGGGTGCGTCCTTCACGTTGCTGTTCACGTTGCCTTTCACGTCCTCGTTGGTTCCCACCGCCGCTGCGCAGGGACAGGATGCGCCGCGTTTGGCGCGAGCCTTGGAGCGCGCAGACCGGTTCGACGCTGCGCTGGGTCCGCAACCGCAACCCACTGCGCAGTGGTTAGGCGGAGATCGACTTGCTTACTCTCCTACGGGAGCGGCACCTTGGTCCGTCCTTGACGCCGCGACGGGGAGAGTGCTGGAGTCCGAGGCGAACAGCGTGCCGACGGCCGGCCAAGGGCCACCCGGACACCTGCTGGGACCATACCCGAACCCCGGACGCTGGACGGCGCAGGTTTCCGGCGGCGAACTCGTGGTGTCGGACAACGCCGGTAACACGCGACTGAAATTGCAGGGAGCGCAGAACTACGGATGGGGTGTTGCGCCGCTCGGCTGGAATCGCGACGGGAACCTGTTCGTGGCACTACGCGTCGACAGCCGGGAAATCCATCGGGTGCCCATCGTGGACTACAGCAGCGCCATTGAGCGTGTCACGTACGCGAATTACCCGAAAACCGGGACTCCCTTGCCCGTAAACGAACTGCACATCGTCGATCCTGCAGCAGGTGTCGCACGGCCGGTTCAACTGGACACACGGGATGCCTACATCTGGATGCTCGGCTGGCGGCCGACGGTTTCCGAAGCACTCGTTCTGCGCATGTCGCGTGACGGAAAACGTCTGGACCTTTTTGCGATAGCGGCTGGCGGCGCCGCGCGTCTGCTCGCGCGCGACGAGCGTCCGGAGACTTTTGTGGCGGCGCTGGATTTTTCCACGGAGAATTGGCCATGGCAGGTCACCCCGCTTCCCGATGACAGCGGCTTTCTCTGGATGTCCGAGCGCGACGGGTGGCGGCACGTCTACCATTACGGCTACGATGGCGCGTTGAAGAAGAAGGTGACGGCAGGGGCCTTCCCGGTTCACCGCGTGGTGCGCGTCGATTCGGCGCGGCGGCAGATCTACGTGCTCGCATCCGCGGATTCCTCCCGCCCCTACGATCGCCATGTCTACCGTGTTGCGTTAGGCGACACGGGATTCACCGCGTTGACCTCGGCGCCGGGACAACACGCGCCCGTGTTCTCGCCCTCTGGCAACTTCGTTATTGATTCATATTCAAGCCTAACGCAGCCGCACACGGTCGAGCTGCGCCGCACGGACGGCACGCTGATCAAACGTCTTGGGCAGGCGCCGCTAGCGAAGTTGGCGGAAGCAGGATACACACCGCCGATGCCGTTCCGCGTCAAGGCGGCCGATGGGACCACCGACGTGTATGGCGTCCTGTATCGGCCGGTGGACTTCGATTCTACCAAGCGATATCCAATTGTCGACTACATCTACGCCGGACCGTTCCTGGCCGTGCACCAAATGACGTACGTGCCTTCTGGTGGGGCAGGGGCGATGCACCGAATCTCGGCGTCGCTCGCCCAGATGGGATTCGTCGTCGCCATGCTCGACGCACGCGGCACGCCGGGCCGAGGGAAAGCCTTTCAGGACGCGAACTACGGTCGAATCGGACAGATAGAGATTTCTGACCACGTCGCGGCCTTGCGTGCGCTGGCCAGATCGAGGCCCTACATCGACACCACGCGCGCCGGAATTGTCGGCCACTCATGGGGGGGCTACTTCGCACTTCGCGGAATGCTCACGGCTCCCGATTTCTTCAAAGTGGGCTACGCCGGCGCCCCGGGCGATCTCACCGAAGCGGCCAGTATCAACGAGCCTAACATGGGCCTCTCGGCGAGCAACCAGACAGGGTACGACGCGGGATCCAACGTCCGGCTGGCGTCTGCGCTTCGCGGGAAGCTCAAGATCATGCATGGCACGAGCGACGTCATGGCGCCCCTCTCAACGACCATGCGCATGGTCCAGGCGTTGATCCAAGCCAATAAGACGGTCGATCTGCTGATCATGCCGGGACAACCGCACGGGCCTCAAGGTCCGGCTGGGCGATACTACCGAGAAGACGTGCGTCGTTTTCTGACCATCCATTTGCTCGGTGCCGACGCACCTACCGGACGTCAGGTACCTAACTAGTTCGCCTCACGAACGATTGCACGTAGTTTCGTGTCGTTCTTCACGTTGTCTTCACGCGGTGCGACGTCAAATATCAGGGGTCGTCGGGGTTTCGAGTGGGGTGGTTCAGACATCCTTGCAAATGTCAAAACATCCTGATCGCGGAGAGCGCGGAGGAAAAAGGGTTTCCTGAGCGTCAGGCCGTTCGAATTCAACGCTGTTGTTCCTGCCGGTCGTCATTTCTGTGAT
Organism: Gemmatimonadaceae bacterium; assembly: GCA_035646395.1. Taxonomy (GTDB): domain Bacteria; phylum Gemmatimonadota; class Gemmatimonadetes; order Gemmatimonadales; family Gemmatimonadaceae; genus JABWBJ01. Next base: position 5,595 of record DASRPK010000040.1, read on the forward strand.
CGGTTGCTTTCCTCGGCGCGCCTCCGCGTTTCCTTTGCGTGGCCTCCGCGTTCAAAGTCTGTTAGCGGGCGCGAATCCGCTCCCTTCCACCCACGCAGTTGCAGGGAAGACCCAGTATCAGGAGTAGTTGTTGAGCAGGTGTCTCATGCGTACAGATTCATGCAGCAGATCTGACGACATGAACCCGCAAGCACATAGACGATATGAACTCGCGCCTCATCCTCCGATTCGCTGGACTCGCCGCGATCGCTTCGCTGTCCACCACGCTGGCCGTCGCTGCCGAGCGGCAAGGAATGCCCGCGCTGCCGCAGATGACCGTGTTCAAGGATCCGAACTGCGGCTGCTGCAAGGCGTGGGTGGAATACGTGCGCAAGCACGCGTTCACCGTGACGGCGAAGGACACGTCCGACCTCACCGCGATCAAGCAGTCGGCCCGCGTGCCCGCTGATCATCGCTCCTGTCACACCGCGTTCGTGAACGGATACGTCATCGAGGGGCACGTTCCCATCGAAGACATCAAGCGCCTGCTCGCGGAGAAACCGAAGATCGAAGGGCTTGCGGTCGGCGGCATGCCGATCGGTTCTCCCGGCATGGAAGTCGGCAATCGCAAGGAAGCGTACGACGTGGTTGCGTTCACTCGCGATGGCACGACCCGAGTCTTCGCGAAGCACTAGTCTGTCCATGGCGACCGCGGGGCGACCATCGCCGCGGGGACATTCGGGGACATCGTCACGCGCAACGATCCGGTCGTTAGGCCGCCGGCATTCGCCGGCCTCCCCGCGGCTATCGCATCCACGGACCTACCGTGCTGGTGGAGTACGACAATACGCAGAACGGCGCGAACCACATCCACACTGTCTGGCGGGATCTCGAGAATGATTTCGGAGGCGATTTACTGAAGAGGCATTGTGCACGGCAGCCTCATCGCCACTAGAGATCCCCACGGCGCTGCTCACTGACCGCTGCTTTCATGAGAGTGCTCATCGTCGGTCGACTCCTCGCTACAAACCGACGGCGAACCGCAGCCCGACGAAGGTGGCGTGTTCCGAGCGTAGCCCCTGCGTTCAAGACCCGGCCTGCAGATGCTCTTAGAGTCCGTCGCAGGTTGCTCACACGAAGAGGATTCGATGCAGACACGCGCACGATTGATCGACGTCAGTCATGTGGTCGAGGACGGGATGGTGACGTACAAGGGACTCCCCGCGCCGATCATCTGTGATTGGCGCACTCGCGAGGAGTCACGGGTCATCTATGACGGCGCGGAGTTCCAGATCGGGAAGGTGGAGATGGTTGCCAACACCGGGACGTATGTCGACAGCCCGTTCCATCGTTATGCGCATGGGAAGGACCTCGCGGAGTTACCGCTCGAGTCGGTCGCGAACCTTGAATGCGTCGTCGTGCGCGTCGATCCCGCGAAGGGACCCGCAATCGATGCCATGCCGCTCACCGACCGCGAAGTCTCCGGCAAGGCTGTGCTGTTCCACACGGGATGGGACCGGCTCTGGCGAACGGACGCCTACTTCGAGTCGCATCCGCATCTGACCGGGCGGGTGGCCGAGAAGCTGGCGAAAGCTGGGGCGGCGCTCGTCGGGATCGATTCAATGAACATCGACAGCATCGCCACGGGCGCACGCCCAGTGCACACGATCCTGCTTGGCAATGAAATCCCGATCGTGGAGCACCTCTGTGGGCTTGCCGCCGTGCCGCCGAGGGGCGGTCGGTTTTCCGCCGTGCCCGTGAAGGTGAAAGGGTGCGGAACCTTCCCTGTTCGGGCCTATGTCGCTGTGCGCTGACGATCTGGGAGCATCTGCCGAGGATCGGGCGTCGCGAGGAGCTGAATCCCGGATGGAGCAAAGCCGAATGCCTTCACCGAGGTCCGGCTCAAATGTGCGGCGTCGGCGAAACCGGCAGCGTGGGCTGCCTGGGAGAGGGTTCCTCCCTTCATGAGAAGATCCCAGACGAGAAGAAACCGTCGCCACATGATGTACGGGCGTAACCCCATGCCAGTTTGCTCGCCGAACACATGACGGAACCGGCTCGGCGACAGGCAAGCGTACGACGCGACTTCATCGAGTGTGATTGCGCGATCGAGATGCTGGTTGATGTAGACGATCGCGCTCATGATGCGGGGATCGGTCACTTCCGTTCTATCAACACCGGCTCCGAGAGTCGTCACGAGACGGCGTGCGGTCGCAACTGTCTCGTCCTTTCGTTCGTGCAACCAGGCGTCGAACATGGCGTGCGAGATGTCGCGCAGGGTGGAGGCGGCAACCTCGGTGATGCCGGCACCGGCGCAACGTCGCGCGATCGCGCGCCCCTCACGTGTCTCGGGCTCGACGAAGATGACCGCGCCGTAGTCTGAGGCAGTTACATCGAGCGAATGCGGCTGTTTCGTCGCGATTGCGGCGATTGAATAGGTCGACCATGGCTCGCTGTCGCCAGCGCGAACGCGGTGGTCTCCCGCTGAAGCCACGACGAGTTGCATCGCCTGGTGCGCGTGAAGTGGGAGCTGCCGGTCGTGATGCCCGATGAAGAGACATCCACCTTCCCACGCGAAAAACTGGCCAACACCCATTCGCTTGGTCATCGCGGCGAAAGTACGAATGGCTCGGCGCCCGCGTTAGTAGTCGAGTGTTCCCTACTTGCCCTTGAGCGACCGCGCGTACTGACCCGGTGTTTCACCGAAAGCCCGCTTGAAAACACGCGTGAAGTGCGACTGGTCAGCGAATCCGGCATCCAGCGCGATCATTGACAGCGGACGCTTCGCCTGCGCCACTTCGGTGCGTGCGCGCTCGATGCGTCGGCGGCGCACGAAGTTTGCGATCGTCGCGCCCTGATACCGTCTGAATGTGCGCAAAAGATGCGTTGGGTGTACTCCGGCGAGTGCTGCGAGCGCTTCGACAGATGGCGGTGCCGCAATCGACGCCTCGATCGCCTCTTCGACACGCCGGAGCCACCTCGGCCGCGTTCGGGCGCCATCGATTCGCGCACGCGCCATGTCCGCCATCATCAGCATCATCGCGCCGTCGATCGCGAGCGTCGAGACGGCGTCTTTCTGGTGAATCTCCGAGTGAATGCGGCTCGCCCACGCGGCAGCCGAGTGGTTGCGGATGAACTGCGACGTCCGCTGCTGGAGCTGCTGACCATCGGTTACACGCCCAAACCATGCATCGGAGAATTGCATGTTCACCCACTTGCCCGATTCTCGAAACTGGTAGGCGTGCGCCGCATACGCGGGCGTGAGAATCAGGTCCTGAGCGACCAGCTCGCGCGTCCCCTCGCTGACTTGCTCGGAGGCGATACCCCGGACGATGAGACTGATGACCGGTGTGTCGTGCACATGTACCGGGATTACGAGATCCGGGGAAAAGCTCCCCTCGTGAACGACGATCCCGCCGCCACCGCCTTCGCGGTGGAGTGGGAGTCCGACGAATCGTTCCAGGGAGACTGGTGTCAGCATGTCTGAACGTTTGTAAGAACGCGTGAATGAAATGCGGGCTACGGAAAGTACCAGAATAGCCCCTGCGTTCTATTCGCCGGAGCGCGTCCTGATGACGTTGCGCGTGCAATCGCTGCACACACCACACGCCACCTCAGGAATCTCCCGATGACAATCCCAATCGGCCTAACGCATCGAGCCAAAACGCCACCGTCCACGCGCCTGGAATTCTACGATACGATCGTCGTGGGAGGCGGACAGGCAGGGCTGGCTGCCGGACACCACTTGGCGCAGAAGGACATCGACTTCCTCATCCTCGACGGGAACGACCGGATAGGCGACAGCTGGCGAAACAGGTGGGATTCGCTCCAGCTCTTCACGCCAGCCAGATACAGTGGCCTTCCCGGACTCCCGTTTCCTGGCAGGCCGCTCGATCTCCCCAACAAGAACCAGGTCGGCGACTACCTCGAGCGCTACGCAGAGCACTTCGACCTCCCGGTGCGATCGGGTACCCGGGTGACTCACCTGGCGATGGATGGTGACCGATTCGTGCTGCATACCGCAGGCGTGACGTATCAGGCAAACAGCGTCATCGTCGCGACCGGGCCATTCCAGAAGCCGCGCGTGCCCGCCATCGCATCCCAGCTGCCGCGCGCAGTGCAACAGTTCCACTCCAGCGACTATCAGAATCCCTTGCACCTGCCACCCGGTGACGTGCTCGTCGTCGGGGTTGGCAACTCCGGCGCTCAGATCGCGATGGAGCTGGCCAAGTCCAGGCAAGTATGGCTGGCGGGACGCGAATCCGGCCACCTGCGCCGTCGGCTCCTCGGACGTGATCTCTACGACTGGATCTGGCCGATCTTCACCCGGTTCGATGCGGACACCATGATCGGCCGGCGCATGAAACGCCGTACTCGCGCGACGGATCCTCTCATCGGGATCGCTCCGTCGGATATCGTGAGATCGGGTGTCACCCGCGTCGGCAGGCTCACCGAAGTGCGCGACGGGCAGCCATTCTGTGAGGACCGTGCAATCGATCCTGCTGTCGTGATCTGGTGCACGGGTTTCACCGCGGACTACGGCTGGATCGACCTGCCGGTCTTTGGTGACGATGGCTACCCGCGTCACGATCGCGGCGTCGTAGCCGAGGCTCCGGGGCTCTACTTCCTTGGGCTCCGCTTCCTGCACCGGAGGACGTCAGCGCTCATCGGTGGCGTCGGGGCCGATGCCGCCTATGTAGCCGAAGTGATACTCAAGTCCTGAAGGCCTTCGGCCTGAAGTTCCAAAACAGCCCCTGCGTTCAATACCCTGATGGCCGCCGGCCATAAGGTACGGGCACGCGGATCCACTCTCGTCGCCGACCACCGAGGCCCTGACCATGCGCTCAGCTTACTTGCATCACGAAACACCAACCAAGCCGTCATCCGAGGTGATCATCGACCTCGAGGCTCGCCCCTCCAACTGGGAGGTCGCGCCCGGACGCACCGTTGCCGCGTGGACGTACAACGGCCAGGTGCCCGGGCCGACCATCGAGGCCGAAGTCGGCGACACGGTGGTTGTCCGCCTGACGAACAGCCTTGATGAACCGACGACGATTCATTGGCACGGAATCCGGCTGCCGGCCGCGATGGATGGAACCCAGGTAGTTCAGCCGCTCGTCCAGCCAGGTGAAATGTTCGAGTATCGCTTTACGGTGCCTGACGCGGGGACCTTCTGGTATCACTCGCATCACAATGAAACCGTGCAGATGGAGCGTGGGCTTTATGGCGCGCTTGTCGTGCGCGACGCTGGTGAAGTGAAGGTCGATCGCGAGCGCTTGCTGATGCTGGACGACATGAAGCTCCGGCGGAATGGAGACTTCGCGAAGTTCGGTAGCTGGATCGAAGAGCACACGGGCCGGGAAGGCGACGTTCGCCTGGTGAACGGGAAGAGCGAGCCCACGCTGGATGTCGCCGCTGGACAGGTCGAACGCTGGCGCGTGATCAATGCGTCGAGCGCACGCTACGTCCTGCTCTCGATCGGCGGCCAGGAGTTTTTCATCGTGGGAACCGGCGGCGGTTTGATCGAGGAACGGGTCCTGGTGCGTGAGGTGCTGCTCGTTCCCGGCGACCGCGCCGACATCGTCGTTGGTCCCTTCGTGGAGGGCGCGGAGCTATTCGTGAATGCGATGCCTTACAATCGCCACACCGGTAAGCCAAAGGTCGAGCGATTCGCCACCGTCCGCGTTGGCGCTCGCCGCGAATCGGTGGCAGTGATCCCGGATCGCATGCGATCCATCGAGCCCCTGGCTGCGCCCGATGCGACGCCTAACCGCGTTGTCACGATGTCGGAGCGTCTCAGCCTGCGCCGTGGCACGGATTTCATGATCAATGGCGAGATGCACCATAACGACAAACCGGTCATGGTGGGCGAGCTGCAAATCTGGGACGTGGTCAACGCCTCGCACATGGATCATCCCTTTCACCTGCACGGGTTCTTCTTCCAGGTGCTGAACGTGAACGGTGTGGCGCCCGCGTACAGAGCCTGGCAGGATACGGTGAATGTGCCACCGAAGGGTCGGGTGCGGATTGCCTGGATGCCTGACGACCGCCCCGGGTTCTGGATGTACCACTGCCATATCCTCGAACACCACGCCGGGGGCATGATGGCCAACTTCGCTGTGGTACGCCCGGGCGAGGAGTTGATGGCTAACGGCATGACCGCTCATAGCTGGCACGCATAGCTCGTACAAAGTCGCGGCGAAGTACCAAAACAGCCCCTGCGTTCAATCCAGAAAAGCGCCTCGGAAATAACATGGAGCCACATCGAACAGATGTGGCTCTTTCGTTTCCAACTCGCTTCCAGAGAGACACCCAATGCGCTCCTCATACATCAATCGCTCTACAGTTCTCGCGCTCGGTCTTGGCGTCATTTCGCTGCTCCAGGGCTGCATGATGTTCGCGCGGCCTCCGAAGGACCTCGATTACGGCCGGATCCGGACGAGCGAAGCACGGTTGTATCGAGGTGAAATTCGTCCCGACGGTGATTCAATCCCCAAGGGCAAGCTCCAGAAGTGGACGCTGCACCTGGAGGACGCCGGTGGGGCACCGATCGACGCCGCGAAGATCACGATCGACGGCGGCATGCCGCAGCACGGTCACGGCCTCCCGACCAAGCCACTTGTCACGAAACAGCTTGGCAACGGCGATTACCGCGTCGAAGGCATGAAGTTCAACATGGGTGGCTGGTGGGTCGTGAAGTTTCGCGTGAACGCGACGTTAGGCGCCGATTCACTCGTATTCAACCTCAAGCTGTAAATCCTCGACCAATCACTGGAGATCGGGACATGTTGCGTGTATTGACATTCGCGGGCTTCGCCGCCCTCGCCATGGTCGCGGGAGTTACACGTGGCTCGACGTCGACTGGCGCGACATGGTCCGCCGAGGAGCGTTCGATGTTGGCCAGCCTGACGCTCGACAAGCTGGACACGTTGGCGCCGGATCCGAGCAATCGGGTGGCGGACGACACGATGGCGGCGCGCTTCGGCCGCCAGCTCTTCTTCGACGCAAAACTGAGCTCGAACGGAAAGGTCGCGTGCTCGACGTGTCACCTCCCGGAGCAGGATTTCCAGGACAACACTCCATTGGCGCGGGGCGTCGGAGTCACTGGCCGGAGGACCATGCCGATCGCCGGCACTGCCCACTCGCCTTGGCTCTTCTGGGACGGCAGGACCGATAGTCAGTGGGCCCAGGCGCTCGGTCCGCTGGAGAGCGCCGTAGAGCACGGCGGCGACCGGACGCAGTATGCGCAGTACATCGCCGCTATCTATAGAAGAGAGTACGAACGCGTCTTCGGACGCCTGCCGGACATGAGCCGGCTACCTGCGCATGCCGGGCCCGCCGGAGACAGCGCGACACGGGCGGCATGGAGCGCGCTGTCCGTAACCCGTCGCGATGAGATCACGCGCGTCTTCTCCAACATGGGGAAGGCGATCGCGGCTTTCGAGCGCCGCATCACCTTTTCGCCGACGCGGTTCGATCGTTATGTCGCCGCCCAGCTTGCGGGCCGTGCTCACACGTCCATCGACAGCCTCTCGCAGGACGAAGAGGCCGGCCTCCGCCTCTTCATCGGGAAGGCGAACTGCATCACGTGCCACAACGGTGCGCGTCTCACTGATGATCACTTTCACAATACCGGCGTTCCCGCTTCGTCTCTCGTCGCGGCGGTGGACAGTGGACGCACGACGGGCGTGCGGCAGGTACTCGCCGGCGAGTTCAATTGCTTGAGTCCTTACAGCGACGCGAAGCCTGACGACTGCAGCGAGCTGCGCTTCGCCGTCACCGAGGGAGACGAGCTGCTGCGCGCGATCAAGACGCCGTCGCTACGGAATGTTGCGTCCCGCGCGCCCTTCATGCACGCGGGGCAACTCAGCACGCTTCGCGATGTCATCGCGCATTACGATCGCGCGCCACGCGCTCCCTTCGGTAAGTCCGAGCTGAAGCGACTGAAACTCTCTGCTACCGAGCGCCGCCAGATCGAGGCGTTTCTCGAAACGCTGTCAGGCCCTCCACGTCACCGTCCGTAAAGGACCAGAAGTGTCCAAGCCATCGTAGCGCGCACGCGCGGTTCAAGTCGCTGTTCACGCAACTCTTACCGTGAAAGCAGCGTGAAAAAAGCCGTGAAAGAGGACGTGAATCAAGGCGTGAGAGGGCGTGGACATTCATTACTGGAGAAGACGCGACACCAGGCGCCGTAAAAAGGTTTGGAGTGAAACCGCGCGATACCTAGACAGTCATACCTTGACGTTCTAGGTACACGGTCCATAGCGTATACGAACGATGTCTACTTCCAGTCACCCATGCACGCTGGCGCTGACGGCAGCGCTTCTGTGGGCGGCGCCGGCCGCCGCACAACCCGATCCGACGGCGCGCGCACAACGGAACCTGCTCGTGTGGGCCGAGCGCGACGCGTTTCGTCTGGTCGATTCCATCGCGGATGCTGAATTCCGTAAGGACAGTCTGGGCAGCATCACTGTGGCCGTCGTGAACGGACGCGAGCTGGTGTGGGCGAAGAGTTATGGGTATTTGGATCGCCGGCGGACCCAGCGCGCGACGCCAGAGACGGTTTATCGCATTGCGTCGGTCACCAAGCAGGTGACAGCGGTCGCGCTGATGCAGCTCGTCGACCGGAAAGTCGTGCGGCTCTCGGATCCCGTTGACGGATACGTTCCGGAAATTCGCACGGTTCGTGGACTCATTCGGCCTCCGACACTCGTGCAGCTCGCGACGATGACGAGTGGCCTCGCGCGCGATCCCGCCGACCAGCGGAAGTCACACCACGGGCAAGTCGACGCCTGGATGCAGACGTTGTTTTCGGCGCTGCTGGCGACCGAAGCTGTCAGCGAGCCGAGCACGACGTACAGGTACTCGAACGTCGGCTACGCCATCCTCGGCGCCGCGATCGCGCGGGCCGCGAAGACGTCCTACGTCGACTACGTGCGCGAGCACATCCTCAGGCCACTCGGGATGACGTCCACGGACTTCATGCTGTCGGAGGCGATGCGGCCGCGGCTCGCGACCGGCGTGGACTACGACGTGCTGGTCAAGGACTCGCTCAATTACGACGATGCAGCCGGCGACCATCGGGACGGCCTTGGTATCAGCGTGCCGAGTGGCGGCCTGTATTCGACGGTTGGCGATCTGGCCAGGCTCGTGTCGCTGGAGCTTGGCTTTGGTCCTGACAGCGTGCTGAGCGCCGGCGCGTTCGCCATGCGCAACGCCGTTCCCGTCGCGTCGAATCCAACCCTCCTCTTTGGGTATGGTCTTGGCACCCAGGTGTTCCGGTGGGCCGACACGGCAGCGGTGGGGCACTCCGGCAATCTGGCCGGCTACACATCGCAACTGGTTTACGATGCGACACGGAGCTTTGGTGTGATCGTGTTGCGCAGCGCTGGTGGCGGAGAAGCGGATGCCAGTCGCCTGGCTGGGCGCGCGTTCCGCAAACTGGTGTCACTCGAGCGAGGAGGTCGGCCGTAGAGTTAGCAGCTCCACCGCCCGCTGCAGCTCACGTTAGGCGCCGCCAATGGGTGCCTTTCGGTTGCGCAGGTGACCGCCACAGTTCTGTCTGGTACCGCCGCAGATCGCTGGTTATCGACGAACCGGATTAAGCGAATCCGGAATGAAACTGCCGCGCTTCCAGTCCCAATCCACGCCAGGCTTGAGGGACACATAGAGCGCGTTGTTGGAGCCAACGCCCGGCAAGGACGTGTCCCAGCAATTCACAAGTCGGATGTCTTGCACGTGCTCTACGCGTATCGAGGCCAGTACACTATCAACGGCAGGCGGCTCGGCGCTTGCGCGGCCAGCTTGGGTTCTCACGCGCACGTTGCCAATCATGCGACTTGATCGGCCGCCAAGAATGGGAGTATTGCTGGCCATGAACAAAACTCGCCGTCCATTGATCCAAACGTTGTCCACTACTTCTCCGGGGCATCGATCACGATCGTACAGCATTGCAGGCTTGAGTTTCTGCAAAGCTTCAAGTGCGTCTCGAACCGGTCGTTTACTTGCCGCTATTTCCGATGCGGCTAGCACATAGTACGGCCGTCTTGCCTCCACCACGATCGCAGTTAGCTCCGCCGCAGCTGGTTCCAGCTGCAAACTCACTCGAATGGAGTCGGCTTCAACGAGTTCGATAGGACGTTCATTCGGCGTCCACCCCACCTTTCGCGCCAGAACTGCATGCCGAATGTTCGACCTCTCGACCTTGAAGATGGCCAAGCCAGCCTCACTGGTTTGCATCGCAAGAATCGCTCCGATTGGCGACTTTGAAATGACAAGATCGACGGCGGCGATTGGAGCGCCGGACGGTGTTGCGACCGTCACCATCACAACCACAGAATCGCGTTGGCCCTGTGCCTTGAGTGTTCCTGGCAAGCCCGATTGCGAAGCGGACGCAATCGTCGCGCAAATCAGGAGCCGCGTGAACAAGTGCCACAACCGACCGCCTCGGTATGTTCGGCTGCGCCGCTCCGGGCGCGAGTTGGCCGTTCTGAGGTCTACGTGTAGCCTCTCGAAGCAAGGCATCATCAGGTATTCGATTGAAGCGCTATCCGTTGATAATTACTGTGGGCGTACCTCGCACACCAATCTGCTTACCTGGCTCCAAGGCGCGTTCAATTCGTTCAACCCCAACCGTCAGCCAAACGCCGGCGCCAGTTCTACCGATCGCGCAGCGCCTTCAGCAACCGCTGCCCCGGGCGCCCCGTGACCTCATGACCGAGGCGCTGCTGCTCAACCTTCACCGCGGCTACCGTTTGCGGCGTGAGCACGCCACTCGGCGCCACGTCGTGACCGAGCGCGGCCAGGAGGCGCTGCAGTTCACGGCGTTCGGCACGCGACAGGCCGAGGTCATCGGTCGGCCAGGGCGTGGCGAGGGGACCGCCCCCGCGCAGCCGGTCGGCCAGGTGCGCAATCGCCAGGGTGTACGCCTCGGAAGCATTGTACCGGTAGATGGCGGTGAAGTTGTCGAGTACGAGGAAGGCCGGCCCCTTTGGTCCCGCCGGGAGGTGCAAGCCGGCGGTTGTGGTCGAAGGCAGGTCAGCCCTAACGAGTCGAGACCCGTCCACCCTGCGGAGTCTTCTCGCGGCCCAGGCTGCAACCGTTCTCCGCACCCGCCGCGACTCGCCACGCGGGTTGAACCCTTCGGGCAGCCGGACTTCCACTCCCCACGGAGCCCCGGGTCGCCACCCTCTGCGGCGCAGGTAGTTGGCAGCCGAGGCGAGGGCGTCCCCCTCGTTATGCAGGATGTCGCGACGGCCATCGCCGTCGAAGTCGACCGCCAGCCACTCGTAGCTGCCCGGCATGAACTGCACCTGCCCGAAGGCGCCTGCCCAGGACCCAAGGAAGCGGTCGCCATCGATCTCGCCTTTCTGGACTGCTCGCAAGGCAGCCAGGAACTCCCGTCGGAAGTAGGTCTGGCGCCGGCCGTGGCAGCTCAGCGTCGCCAGCGATCGCAGGACTTCGAACGAGCCCGTGCCGCGCCCGAAGTTGCTCTCGATTCCCCAGATCGCGACGACAACGGCTGGGTCGACGCGATACCGTCGCTCGATGGCCTCCAGCGTCGCGCGGTGCTCGACCATCAGGCGCTGGCCATCGGCTATGCGCTCGTCGTCGACCATTACCGCGATGTAGTCCCATATGGGTAGCGTGAATTCGGGCTGGGCCTGCTGCTGCGCAATGACCCGTGGATCCGGCTGCAGTCCTCGCGCATGCCGTTCCCACGTATCGGCGGCCAGGCGCTGACCCTGCGGTGATGCGCGGATCGACGCTAGGCACCGGGCAAAGGCGGCCTCCTGCGCCGAGCCTGCCGGTAATATG
>DASRPK010000041.1:0-3013 GCA_035646395.1 Gemmatimonadaceae bacterium
TGTTCGAGTTCTGGGGATGCAGCACGACGCGCGCGATCGTCTGTGTCTCGCGCAGGCCGACGTTGGTGAACGTCTTGCCGCCATCGGTAGTCTTGTAAATGCCGTCGCCGAATGATGACGTCTGGCGATTGTTAGGCTCGCCGGTGCCGACGTACGCGATGTCGGGATTGTTCTGGTCGAGCGCGATGTCGCCGATGGAGGCCGAGCCGTACCGCTCGAAGACCGGAGTGAATGTCGTCCCCGCGTTGACCGACTTGAACACGCCGCCCACCGCGTAGCCGATCCAGATGATGCGCGGGTCCTTTTCGTACACCGCGATGTCGTCGATACGGCCACCCATGCTTGCCGGGCCGATCGACCGGAAGCGGAAGTTCGCCAGCAGCGGGTTGGTTGACCGATTGATCATCGCCGTGTCGCGACGGACGATGCCGCTTTGGGCAATGGCGACCGACGGAATGACGAGCGTGGTGAAAGCGAGGGTGAGCGCGCGTTGAACCGTCACAGAAAAGGCTCCTCAGGGGGTGGCGTCGCAATGTGCAGCCCGTTCTAAGGAGATGGGAGATGGGAGATAGGAGATAGACTGCGAGGGCTGACTGCCACAGAATTACAGTGGCATCCTTCCGGCAGTTTTATCTCACGTCTCCCATCTCCCATCTCGTCCCATGGAAGAATTCAAAGTCAAAGGCGACAAGCTGAAGGACAAGCTGAAGGAACTGATCCGCGAGGGAAACGTGCGACGGATCGTTCTCAAGAATCCGAAGGGGCGCGTGTTACTCGATATGCCGCTGAACGCGGGGGTCGTCGGGTTCGCGCTGGCGCCGTTCTGGGCGGCCGTCGCCGCAGTCGCTGTGCTCGCGACCGACTACACCGTGGCCGTGGAGCGCGACAAGACCACCGCGGTCACGAAGCCACCTGAGACGAAGACCTGACGGAAATCCAGATCTGGAATTTTGGAGGCTAAAATTTTGGATTTCTGTTATCGGGTAGCGTGCAGCTCAGCCTCGCGATCGTGCCGGGGCGGCCGGCACCGCCCCCTTCACTCGACAGCCAGATCGTCCCGCCATCCGCAAAGGCCACACCTTCACCCTGGCGCTCCCCCACGCTTCCCAGGCTGTAGCGAAGCACTTCGCGCGCGTTTCCGGATTCGAGATCACTGGTCCGGTAAAACATCACGGCGCCCAGCGTGCGAAGCACGATCCAGTGACCATCACGTGATGCGCTGGCGCCCGTGATGCGGTCCTGCCTCGAGACGCCGCCACGTTGGTTCGCATCTACTATCGTGGCGATCGGCTCGAGCCGCACCGTTGTCCCGTTCGTGAAGCTTCCCGCGCGATACAACATCGCGGCGCTCCGTTCCCCCTTGGTGACGATGTACATGGAGCCGTTCGGGAGCACCACCAGTGCCTCGGCATCCCTGGGGCCATTGGGGAAGGTGAGTCGCATCGATTCGGCTCGGGGGGATCGTTCAGCCGCCGGATCCGGTTCCGGAACGCGGTAGATGGTCAACGACCCGCGCTTGGCGTTGTTGTCTCCGATGTCGCCGATGTAAATGCAGGATCCGCCGGGGCACGGGCCGACATCGATGTCCTCCCAATCCTCGACGGCGGCGCCAGCGATCCATACGCGACCGCGAGTCTCGCCGTCTGTGCCGACTGCGACCAGGACCGGTTCCCCCGAATCGTTATGCGACCAGAGTACGTCGGCTGACTTGCGGCTGACCGCTACCCCACTGGCTTCGGGGAGCCCCTTGACAGGCATCAACCGTCCCTCGGCCTGACAGGATTGTTGAGCGCGAGCCATCACGGGCGCCATCACCCCAAGTCCGATCATCGAACACCAGAGCACGCTCTCGCGCGCCCGGATGCCGAATATGGATATCAATCGCATCTTCCTGCTCCTCGTTAGGATCTATCGTGCAACCAGGTACCGACTCGTGTCGAAGACCAGGACCGACATGCTCCCGCTTTCGACGTCGGCCCTCGTGAATCCTTCGGGCTTCAGGTGCCGGCCATAGCTGGCGATGGTTACCAGCGGCGATCCGGGAACCCCATCCCACTCCACGACCTTGAAATCAAGCGTCTCGTCGTTGAGTGAGGCACCGGTGATGATCCGGAATCGGCCCGCCACGTCGTCGAACTCGATACTGCGGACGCCGGCACCGTCCAGTGGCAAGCGAACCGTCTGGCCCGCTACGCGAAGGTTCTCCCGCCTGAATGGCGCGTCGACCCGGACGAGGTTTATCGGCACCAGCAATGCCTGTCCATCCACGACGGGGGCTCGAAGGCCTAACAAGAACCGCTGTTTGCGCGGATCCCACGCCAGGCCCTCGATGTTCAACACGTGATCGCCCACCTGCCGGTCCACGCCGCGGAGTTCGATCACATGCTCCGCCAGCCACGCTTTGAGGCCGGAAATGCGCTCGACCTCGCTCACGTGCCGGAGCGCCGCATCATAACTGAACCGGACGAGACCATCTCCGTCGAATCCGGTGAGCTTCGATTGTGATCCAACCAGATAGAAATAGCGACCGTCCCAGGTCATGCCTTCGGGATCTGTCACGTGAGCGCCGAGGGCGACACGTGTCGCTGGGCCGCGCTGCAATCCATCCGGCGAGATGTCCATGACAAACACGTCACTGGGCTCGTCGTCAGCTGCAAAGAGGAACTGGCGGCTTCCCGGTACGTGGGCAACTCCCGATGCCTCGAACCAGCCTCCCTGAATGACGGGTGGCCAGGTCGATTCCCTTTCGGGCCCCGGTCCACGCATAACGACGACGGCAATTGCCAGTATCGCGACGCCCATTGCCGCGAGCCATGCCGTGCGAGTCCGGCTCGAGTGCCGGAAGTACGAGGCCATCTCCCTTTTCGAGCTTCGCTTGCCAGTCAAGGGGCACGCAGTTCCATCGGAGCGCGGCTCCTGCCCCGCGCAACGATCGCTTCGATGAGTCGGCTATTCCTGATATCCTCGAGCGGGCTCGCGGAAAGAACCAGAAAGTCCGCGACGGCGCCTGGCT
>DASRPK010000042.1:0-4856 GCA_035646395.1 Gemmatimonadaceae bacterium
CAGGAACGAGAAGGTGAATTCAGTGTCGACATGCGCCGGCGCAATGCGCTGCATGCGTTCGAGCGCCTTGATGCGGCTTTGCGCTTGACGCGCCTTGCTGGCCTTCGCCTTGAATCGATTGATGAACGATTCAATGTGCTCGATTTCGCGCTGCTGGCGCTCATACATCGCCTGGGTTTGCGCCAGCTTTGCGGCACGCGCCTCTTCAAAGTTGGAGTAATTGCCGCGATAGACGTCGATCTTGCCGTACTCGATGTTCACGATTCGATCGCAGATCTGGTCGAGAAAGTCGCGATCATGGGCGATCAATAGCAACGTCCCGCGATAATCCTGCAGCCATTTCTCCAGCCACAGTACGGCATCGAGATCCAGGTGATTGGTGGGTTCGTCCAGCAGCAGCAGGTCAGAGCGAGACATCAGTGCCCGCGCGACATTCAGACGCACGCGCCAGCCGCCGGAAAACTCGCGTACTGCGCGTTGTTCATCGCTGGTGGCAAAGCCAAGCCCATGCAACAGGGTGGCGGCACGACTGCGGGCGTGATAGCCGCCGATGGCGTCATAGTGGCCATACAGGTCGGCAAGGCGGTGGCCATCATCGGCGGCTTCTGCGGCAGCCAGTTGTTGTTCGGTCGCGCGCAGTTCGGCGTCGCCATCCAGTACGAACTCAATTGCCGCATCGTCGCTGGGGCTCAGTTCCTGTGCAACATGCGCCACCGCGAGATTGCCGGGCATGTCGAAGCTCCCGGTTTCGGGCGTGACTTCCCCACGCACTAGCGCCAGCAGTGTCGATTTGCCGCTGCCATTTTCGCCGGTGATGCCGATTTTTTCGCCACGATACAGATTGAAAGTGGCGTTCTCGAAGAGTACCCGTGTGCCACGGCGAATGGAGATATCAGAGAAATTCAGCATAGCCGGCCAGAACCCATCTTAACGCCACTGGGTTCGTCAACGCTTGTTCGAGTGGACGATGATGTCGCGATGATAGGCGAGGGGCAGGCCGTTTAGCTTGTTTTGTGTCTACTTCAAAGTTTCTGTGGCATGTGTGTGACTTGGACAGATTGGTTCCAAGTGCGCCAACCACTGCAAGGAAGTCGTCAGCATTTCATGGCGCCAAGGCAGACCGCGCCTCGTCAAAGCTCCCGCGGAAGTACGCGACATTATGGAACGCCTCGCGCGTCAGGGCTTCAGCGACAAATCGGGCGTCGGCCTCATCGCGCCCGAAAACGATCAAGCGGGTATTGTGATCATCCATCGGGAGTCGCCCGTCGTCCTTGGCCCGCTTCACTTCACCGACGTCTTTCCCCTGCAACACGCCGCTACGCGGAATGTTTCGAGCGTGGGCAAGAGTGCCACTGCGGAAATCGCCCGCTTCGCGTGTATCGATGAGAACGACGGTTTGGTCATTGGTAATCACGTGTCGCAAACCGGCCGGCTCGATCTGCGTTACGCCACCCAGAGCTCGCCAGACCGGGATGCCTAGCTGATAGCGGCGAACGTTGGCATAGCCGGCGGCGACAAGCTCATCAGCGAGCCGCTTGCTCTTCCCGCAATAAGGACCGTTACAGTAGAGAACGAGCGCAGTCGCCTTGTTCCCATTGAGTATTCGGCCGATCTCCGCAACATCGGAAACGTAGGACGACATGGGAACCCCGGGTTTCGCGGCGACATTGACGGCGTCGGGGATGTGACTGATCGCGAATTCTCGAAAAGGCCGCGCGTCGAGGACAACGGCGCCCTTGTCCACAAGAATGCCTCGGAGCTGCTCAGTGGAAATCTCAGCAGTCCGTTGCCCGGATTCGCCCAAGGTCGCCTGAACAATGTTTCCGGCCGTTTGTGCGGATACACTGGCTGCCGAACTGAGCAATATGAGTGTCCACAGAATGTAGTTCATCGGCGTCCCCTCCCATGCATTCCGATCGCGTGCCAATCTCATCTACATCAATATCACCACGCCGGTGCCTGCGCTATAGGACGCCGACGGCGAATGTCGTGGAGCACGCCGCGTTTCTGAACAACTGAGGAATGACGCTCACCGGGCCCGCGACCGAGGCTGCATTGCTGTCGACGCGGACTCTCCGCACGGCAGCTTGGCGGCATCGCGGGTGGGGCGACTCGTCGATTCCTGAGTGAGTTGCGACCGAGGTCGGCCAGGAGTGGTGCTTGCACGGTTGAGCCGTCCCCGCAGCACGCGCCATAGGGTGCTTGAAAGAAGCATCCGCTCGCGCGCCGCAGATCAGTCAGATCCGCCGACCTTTTTCACCAACGGCGCGAGCAGATCCATCGGCATCGGGAATACGATTGTCGTGCTCTTGTCAGTTCCGAGCTCCGTGAGGGTCTGCATGTAGCGCAGCTGGATTGCCCGCGGATCCGCGCCGAGCAGCTTCGCGGCATCAACCAGCGTCGCCGCCGCCTGTTTCTCGCCTTCGGCGTGTATCACCTTGGCGCGCCGCGTGCGCTCGGCTTCTGCCTGCTTGGCAATCGCACGGATCATGGTCTCATCGAGGTCGATGTGCTTGATTTCGACGTGCGATACTTTGATTCCCCATGCGTCGGTCGAGCTGTCAAGAATCTTCTGAACATCGGCGTTCAGCCGCTCGCGCTCCGAAAGCATCTCGTCGAGCTCATGTTGACCCAGCACCGAGCGCAGCGTGGTCTGCGCGAGTTGGCTGGTCGCTTCGAACGGATTCACGACCTGAATTATGGCCTTGCTCGGATCCACGATCCTGAAATAAACAACAGCGTTGACTTTGACCGAGACGTTGTCGCGCGAGATGACATCCTGCTTCGGCACGTCCAGCACGATCGTGCGCAGGTCCACCCGAACCATCTTCTGGATGATCGGCCACACCAGGATGAGTCCTGGCCCCTTCACGCCATCGAAGCGGCCAAGAAAGAAAATAACCCCTCGCTCGTACTCGCGCAACACGTTTATGGCGCTGCTCAGCAGTAAGAATGCGAGAACGGCGATTACACCCCAGAAGATCGGCGTAGCAGACATCAGTTTTCTCCCGCTATTCTTTCGGGGAAACGTGGAGCGTCAGTCCATCCACGCGGTCAATTCGCAGGAGCTGTCCGCGAGCCACGGGTACGCGGCTGAACGCTTTCCAATGCTCGCCGTAAATCCGGACCTGGCCTTCCCCGGTGAAATCGCTCACGGCCTCGGCGACGTCACCGACCAGCTGCTCCGCACCAGTCACCACCGGCCTACGCCGTGCGCGCATTGCCATCCACATCGTCGCGAGCATCGCGACGCCAGCGAAGGTCGCGATGCCGCCGATCAGCCCGCGACTCGCTTCGAACCCCGGCGTATCAGTATCCATCAGTATGACGGAGCCAATCACGAATGCGACCAGTCCACCGAGACCGAGCACAGCGTGACTCGGTACGAAGAACTCCGCGATCATCATGGCGACGCCCAACACTACGAGCGCCAGACCCGCAAAATTGACGGACAGCACCTGCAATGCATATAGCCCGAGCAGCAAACAGATCGCACCGATTACCCCCGGCAGAACTGCACCCGGGTTATAGCCTTCGAACATGAGGCCGTACAGACCGATGATCAGCAGACCGTAGGCGACCAATGGATTCGTCAGCACCGCGAGTAACGAAATGCGCCAGTCCATTTCTATGCGCTCGACGACGGCGCCCTTCGTCTTCAATCTACGTGTCTCGCGCCCCAGTCTGATCTCGCGTCCATCGAGGGCTTCCAGCAGCTCCGGCACGTCGATCGAGATGAGATCGATGACGCCGCGCTCGAGCGCCTTCTGGGCCGGCAAGCTCGCCGCCTCCCGAACCGCCGCCTCGGCGAACTCCGAGTCCCGGCCACGGAGGTCTGCAAGGCTGCGGATGTAGGCGATGGCGTCGTTGACCGCCTTGCGATCAGATGCGCTGCCGGCGCGTGCGGCCTCGGGCTTCTGCCTGTCGCCGTCAGGCGCGGCGTGATCGTTCTCATCGGCGGGCGGCGAGCCACCGATCGGTACCGGGGTTGCCGCGCCAACATTGGTGCCCGGCGCCATAACCGCAATGTGGCTTGCATAGAGGATGAACGTCCCGGCACTTGCCGCGCGGGCGCCGGAAGGCGCGACGAAAGTTGCGACCGGGATCCTCGATGCGAGGATGCCCTGAATCATGTCGCGCATCGCGGCATCGAGCCCACCCGGGGTGTCCAACACGAGCACAAGGAGTTCGGCACCTGACTCCTCGGCATGCTCCAACGCGGTCAGAAAATGTTCTTTGGTCGCTGGCCCGATCGCGTCCTTGATTTCGACCAGGACGACCGTGTCGCTGCCACGCAAAGCAGGCGTTTCCGGAGCAATCCACGCGACCCCGGCCAGAACGGCCAGGAGGCCAATGCCGCGACGCAATGGCGACATCCGGCTGTCCTCCGTGTCAGGCTCTCATCATAGCAGCAGGAGACCCATTCAATGACTCTCCAATGCATCAATCCCGATGATCTGCCGATTCCAGAAATGTACACCCAGGTCGTCGTCGCGACGGGAAGCAAGTTGGTATTCGTCTCGGGCCAGCAGCCCGAAGACATACACGGCAAGCTCGTTGGCCATGGTGATTTTGCGGCTCAGGCGCGCCTGGCATTTGGCAATCTCGGCCGTGCGCTTGCTGCTGCCGGTGCCCGGCCTGAGCAAGTCTGCAAGATCACCATCTTTGTCGTCGATTACGAGCGCGATGAACACGTGCCGATCATCGAAGCGGCCCAAATAGCCCTGTTCGGAGACCACAAGCCAGCAAACGTAGTGGTCGGGATAGCGACGATGTCCCCAGGTTACCTGATCGAGGTCGATGCGACCGCGGTCATCGACCACACCACCGAGAGCTATGCGAGGACGCGGTAGATC
>DASRPK010000043.1:0-16923 GCA_035646395.1 Gemmatimonadaceae bacterium
TTCGGTGCGTCGAGTATCGAACGGCTGGCAACCGAATCGGCGATCGAGTCGCAAACCCGGCGATTCAAGGCGATCAGGATTTCATCGTGAAGTACGCGTTCCTGTTCCTGCTCGCGGTGCCTGGGAGCGCGGGATCTGCGCAGGAGCCGACGTCACTGGGTACGGTTGTGGTGGTCGCCGAACGCGCTCCCACGCCGATGAACCTGTCCACGGCCGCGGTCACGCGCCTGACGAGTGCCGACCTGGCGCGCTTCCCGAACGCCACGCTGGCCGACGTCCTGCGTCGCGTGCCTGGATTCGCGGTGGTGGACTTCGATGGATCCGGCCGTGATCCGCAAGTGATGGTGCGCGGGTTCTACGGCGGCGGTGAAGCAGACTACGTGCTCGTGATCGTCGATGGTCGCGTCGTGAACCAGGTGCATAACGGGACGATTACCTGGGAAACGTTGCCACCACTTTCCAGTATCGAATCGATCGAGGTCGTCAGAGGAAGCGCATCGTCGCTCCATGGCGATGCGGCGGTAGCTGGGGTGATCAACATCGTCACGCGCCGTCCATCGCGGGGAACGGCTTCCTGGCGGGTTGGGGCCGAGTCTGACGGCGGTGTAAACGGCTCCGCTGAATTGGCGAACCAGTTTCAGCAGCGCGATTTCAATGCGTCAGTGGGCTTCGATCGTACGGACGGATATCGCGATCATGCCTCACGAACCTCGGCCACGGCTCGCGCATCGATGCGCCTTGCGCGCGTTCTGCGTGCGTCACTCGGCCTCGGTTGGCGCAACTTCGAGGAACCGGGGCCACTGCTGGCGAGTCTGCGTGGTGATGGCACCGGCAGCGATCCTCGCTTTCGCAATGATGGCGGCGAGGACAAGGAATGGAACCTGAACTTCGATCATGACGGGTCGCTTGGTGCCGGTGGAAATCTCTTTAGCTCGTTTCGCACAAGCGGCAGAAGCACTGACCTGACGCGAACGTTGCCGCTTTCGCCTGCGTTCGGTGACACCAAAGACCGCGAGCTACGCGTCATCCAGATGGGAGTGAGCACTCAGGCCAATTTGACGCCGACGATCCTGCCGCCCGGTGTCGATCGATTCTCGGTCGGCGCCTCAGCGGATGTCGCAACGTTCGATTCACGGTACACTTCAACTTCTATTGAGGGCATTTCCAACGAGCATTCCGTGGGCGAAGGGCGCCGTGGCACTCTCAACGCCTTCGCACACCTCGCCGCGACCAGTACCGAATGGCTCCGCTGGACCTTCGGCATTCGCGCTGACTACTTCAACGACTCGTTCGACGAGTCAGCCGCACCGCCAGCCGAGGGATTCAGCGCCAACAACTCGCATTTCGCGTTCAGCCCGAAGATGGGGATCAACGTTCGTTATGCAGCGTCGGGCCGCGCCTGGATTTCGGCGTCGCGAACGTTCAAGGCGCCTACCCTCGATCAGCAATTCGATCGCCGACCAATTCCCGTTCCTTTTCCGCCCGGCGAAGTGACCACGTCGAATCCTGACCTCGAGCCGCAACGCGGGACAAGTGCGGAGGTCGGGCTGTATCACGATCTCACGGTCGCGAATGCCCGTGTCGGCGTGACGCTCACGCTTTATGAAATCACGATGCGGAATGAATTGGACTTCGACCTCCAGACACTTCGCTACGTGAACATCGCCAGGAGCCGTCATCGGGGCACCGAGGCGGGATTGAACATCAGTCACGGAATCACGTCCGCGTTTGCATCTGTTTCACTGCAGAACGCCATTTCGCGCGCTGGACCCAATGTGGGCAAGCAATTGAAGGCCGTTCCCGGTGAGGTCCTGTCCGCTGGAGTGACGGTCACCCCACCCCGCCTCGGCACCGGTTCGCTTTCCATCACCCGCATGGCGGACATGTTCATCGACGACGCCAACACGGAGCGGATTCCATCCTGGACCCGCGTCGACCTGCAAGTTTCCCGACCCGTTGGTGCATTCGAGGTCATCGTTGGCGCGCGCAACGTGCTGGATGCAGACATCAACAGCACGGCGTTCCTCGACCCGGGCGGCAGCGGACAAGCCTATTACTATCCGGCCGCCGGGCGCGTATTGATCCTCGGGTTACGCCATGGTCGTTAGGCTCGATGGGCCGATCTGGCGCGTTGCCGACGGGTTATTCCTGCTGCTGTTCGCTTTTTCGGTGGTCGTGCAGGTCAACGATCCTGATCCCTTGCCGTGGATTGCCATGTACAGCGCCGCGGCGCTCGCCTGCCTCGTGTCGGGACAGCTGCACTGGATCTTTCCCGCTGGCGTCGGCCTGGTCGCATTGGCGTGGGCCGCGACGCTCGCCCCCCGCGTGATCGGAACGGTGCCGTTCCTGGCGATGTTCGAAGAGTTCGAGATGAAGAACATCGGCGTCGAGGAGTCACGCGAGATGTACGGACTGCTCCTCGTCGCCGGCTGGATGGCGGTACTCGCACACCGAGCCTTCTGGCGACCACGCTGACCGGTCGCCGGTTGCTACTTCAATGCGCGCAACGTCCCAAGCATCGAGTTAGCGTGTCCCGGAAAGAGACAGACGTAGGTGTATTCACCGGCCGCCGGCACCACAAAGGTCACTTCGACGGACTGCCCGGGCGATGCGAGCGTAGTCCAGCCGACCAGTTTCTCCTTCAGCTCCAATGGTACGTAGCCGGTTTCTCCCGCCTGGTACGCAGCCAGGGCCAACGCGTCGATATCGTCGTCAGTTCTCGGAACGACGAGATTATGCGGCAACGTCCCGTCGTTCACGAAGCGGATACGCACCCGAGTGCCGGCCTTTGCCGAAACGCGCGCAGGTGTGAACTCCAGCGTACTGCTCGCGGCGCGAATGGTAATGGTCGTATCAGCACCGCCCTGGGGAAGTGCGACGCCCGTCCGGCCGGCGGACGTGAATACCGCGGCGGTCCCCATGGCGAGGACCGTTATCATCAATTTGCTCAGCATCGACTCAAGGCACCTTGAAGACGTTAGGCAGGGTCCAGCGAGCAGCGACGCGGTCGAAGGCCGGGGTCAACTCGACCGACGAAGTCCGCGCTGCTTCGTACACCGTTGCCTTCTGTTCGGGCGTCAGCTGAGGGGCGCGCTCTTCGGGCCAGCCGGTGGCGATGCCCTCGAGCAGTGCCGTCGCGAGACCGGGGTGCGCGCGCGGAATCGTGTTGATCAACGACACGACCGGCCCGATCTCCGCCCTGGTCGAGTGAAGCCTCGCCAGGCGCTGCACGGCTCGCCTGAGGCCACTCACCGTTATGGAGTCCGCGTTCTGTGGCACTCGTTGCAACATCAGTTCGCCAAGAAACGCTGGCCCATGCGCTGCGGCGGCGATGGCGATTGCGTCAGGCATCCACGGATCGCGCGCATTATCGAGCGATCCGAAAAGCTCACGGATGACGTTTGCACTGCGATCGGAAGGAGGCAACTCCGACATAACGAGCGTCGCCTCCAGCCGCACGTGCATGTCCGCGTCGGAAAGGGTCGAATTGGGGACGGTGTACTCGACCGGCCACGGTGAGCCGCGGTCCGGCAGGATACCGGCGGCGAGGATATCGGTGAGGAGCTGCGCATCGCGCGGCAGCATCATCAGCGCGGCACGGCGCACCGAGGCAGCCGGATGACGCAGCGCGTTGCGCGTGGCGGTCATCGCGTCGGCATTGCTCCCCAGTGCACCCAGTCCGTGCAGCGTCCACAGCGCGTGCAGCGCGGCCGGATTGAGTCCGAGTGAGTCGACCGTGTGGTCGCTGGCGCGACGGATCAACGCTGGAATTGCGTCGGTCGCCTTCCGTTCGACCAGGAGCCGCTGCGCGGTCTGCCGCCAGAACATGTTGTCATCGGCCAGTGCGTCGACGAGTTGTGCCGAGGTGGCATTGTCGAGACGACGAGTGACTGCCTGACGAGTCTTCGCGCTGTCGTAGACGATCCGGTAGATGCGGCCGTGCAAGCGGTCACGGTTCGGTGTGTCGTAGGCCTGGCCGGCACCTGTCTGGCAGCACCCCATCATGTTTCGTGGCGTGGGATTGTGCTGCGCAACGAGCGTGTAGAAATCCGAGACCCATACGGCGCCATCGGGACCCACCTTCACTTGCACCGGCGCGACCCAGGAATCGCGCGCCGACATGAAGCTCCAGCGGTTGCGCGCGCGGAATCCACTGCCGTTGTCAACCAGCTCGAACTGGCCGATCACATGCGCCGTCGGCTCCGCGACAAAGGCGGCGCGATTCCAGTATTCCCGCGGGAAAGCACGCGCGGTGTAGATCTCGTGGGCCGCGCCCGCGGTGTAGCGGCCGAATTGATCAACCTGAAGGATGTCGATTTGCGGGAAGACGTCGAGCCGGTCGGCGATGTCCGGCAGCACCGGCTCACGATCGCCAATGCCTCGATAATACCGGATCGGGATGTGCACGAAATTGCTCGGCCGGCTGTTCGCCGTGGACCCGAAAACGAATCCATCTTCCGAGAACGCGACACCCCACGTGTTGTTGCTCGTGCGCGCGACGTAATCGAGCGAGCTGGCATCGATGGGAAACCGGAAGTAGCCGGCACCGAACTGGCCACGGTCGTACGTGGTCGAGCCAACGGTGCCGCGGAAGCCGTTATAGCCGACAGAACCCCAGACCTGGTTGTCGAATCCGTAGCGGAGGTTGCTGATCGCACCATGCGTGTCGGTGCGCGGCCATCCCGTGAAAAGGATCTTCCGTTCGTCCGCCTTGTCATCGGCGTTGGTGTCCTTGAAGAACAACATGTGCGGCGCCTGACCGACGACGAGTCCGCCGCCGGCAAACGTCAGGCTCGTGGCGAGATTGAGACCCGTTGCGAAAACCTTCACACGATCCGCCCGTCCATCGCGGTTCGCATCTTCAATGATGAGGATGCGATCGTTGCCCGGCACCGAATCCGGCAGCACGGTATTCGGGTAATCGTTGGTCTCGACAGCCCACATCCGTCCGCGCGCGTCCCACGTGAAGTCGATGATGTTGCCGATCATCGGCTCGGTGGCGAACGGTTCGGCGCGGAAGTGTGGACGCAGCGTCATCATGCGCAATGACTCGGTCGTTGGCAGCGCAGCCTGCGCGACCGTGATCGCCGTATCGAGGACATTCCATGGCGCCGGCGGCCGTTTATATGTCGGCAGCGGCACGTCGAGCTTCACCTGCTTCGTTTCCGGATCGCGCGCGATCTGCGTCAGCGCCCAATCCCCGATGGTCCAGCGAATTCCCTGCCCGATCAGACGCTGGAATCCCTCATTGCCCCACGTGCGCTGGTCGTGTCCCCACGCCGTGTAGAAGACGCGTCCCTTTCCGTACGTGCGGACCCATGTCCACGGCTCGTCGTGTCCGTTTTCCCGGCGAACTTCGAGGACCGTGCGATTTACGGGGTTGTGCTTGGTATGGAGGTAGGTCTCGTCCCACGAGTTGATCGTCGGCACACCTGCAATTGCCGGGTGCGACGAGTCGACACGGACAGCACTGAACGTTCCCGTTCCGTGGCTCTTGAACGCAGCGCCAACCAGGCGGATGAACTCCTCGGAATTCTGGAATGACGCCGAAGCGCAGTGAAGCACGACAAGTCCACCACCATCGCCCACAAAACGCATCAGCGCTGCCAACTGCGACTCACCAACGTTCAGGTGATTGTTGTACAGCACGAGCGCCTGATAACGATCGAGCTCGTTGTCGTTGAGATCTTCGAGCTTGTCGGTGTAAAAGAGGTCGATGCCGTTGCGCGCCAGTGCCGGCAACAGCTGTTGTGCGCGTTGCGTGGGACGATGGTGTCCGTTGTCGCCGAGGAAGAGCACTCGGAGTCGTTGGGGCGCGCCTTGCTGAAGTGACGCGCGGCCAGCCAGTAGTGCAGGCCCGGAAGTGAATCGTGAATCGTGAATCGTGAATTGTTGACTGCCCGTCTGCCCGTCTGCCCGCCTGCCCGAGAGCGCGAGCAGCACGACCAGTCCAACCGCCGCCGCGCGTTCAAGCTTCACCGCTTTATACCCGCCACGGGCACGATCTCTCATATACATCACTCCAAAGACCAGGATCAGGATGAGTGCGCCGGGCGCGACGTAACGGAACGATTGCTGGCCACCAGACGCTTCGGCGGGCTGCAGGATGCCATTCGCCTCGCCGACGAGCGGCTCACCAGGAATAGCCGTCGCCACGATCGCCCGGAGCGCATTGGCGGTGGCGTCGTTGTTGATGTTGCCGGTGCTCTGCTGCATGCCGAGCGCGGTCCGCGTGGCGGCCAGCGCATCTTCCACTTCACGCTGCCGGAAGCCGAGCGAGGCGAGGTCGGTGGTCGACCGGGCGCGGGCCACGTGCGCCGGGAACTGCTGGTCGACACGCTGCAGAACGCCTAACGTCGTCTCGGGCAGCGATTCCGCCAGGTACCGGTCGGCCAGTCGCCCCATCAGCGGTACCCCGACCGCGCCTGCCATGCCGAGGCCGATGCCGGCGGTGAGCACGATACCTAACGATCCCGTGCGAGGCACGCGTTCGCTCACTACGCCGACCATGGTTGGGAAGAAGAACGCCACGCCCCAGGCGAAGACGGTCGCCGCGGCAAACGCGGAAAGCGTCCCCTGGGCAAAGCTGAGCAGGAACAGGCCGGTCCCCGTCAGCGTCGCCGCGGCCAGCAGCATCCCGGTCGGCGCCAGTCGCTCGACGAAGTGCCCCGCCAATGCGCGCAGCACCACCATCCAGCCGCTGATCCACACCAGCACGAGGATGCCATGCAATCCTCCCGCCTGCAGCACGGCCGGCACCCACCGCATCGGACCCAGTTCCATCGACGTGGTGATCGCCATCATGGTGATCATCAACAGGAAAAACGGGTTGGTGAGCGTGTAGCGGAACATGTCGCCCACCGGAATGCCGACGGCGGCGTTTTCCGTGCGTGGAAACTTCTGCGGCAGCACCATCACCCCGTACACGATGATCGGGATGTAGATGATCGCGAGCTGATACGACCAGTTGCCGAACCGGCCGCCGTACGTGGACAGCAGCCAGCCGGCGATGCCGCCTAACACGATCCCGATCGGGAAAAATGCGTGAAACCAGTTCAGCCGCTTCGTCTTTTCATCCGGGTACAGCGCCGCGACCAGCGGGTTGCCGGTCACCTCGATCATGCCGTTACCCGCGGCCAGCGTGGCCGCGCCGGCCATCAACATCCAGAACGCCGACGGATCGCCGACGCGCGTTACGGCCGCGATCATGAGTG
The DNA here is from genome assembly GCA_035646395.1 of Gemmatimonadaceae bacterium. Classification (GTDB taxonomy): domain Bacteria; phylum Gemmatimonadota; class Gemmatimonadetes; order Gemmatimonadales; family Gemmatimonadaceae; genus JABWBJ01. The sequence goes on from DASRPK010000043.1 coordinate 7,215, forward strand.
TGATGCCGATCAGGTGACCGGCGAACGCGAGGCGTGCGCCATTTTTCAGGCCAAATGCCTCGAGCAGCGGTCCCATGACCAGCAATGAGATCGCCATGCCCCACAGCGCCGCCCCGCCGATCAGCCCCACCTGATAATTGGTGAGGATGAATTCCTGCTTCAGCGGCACGAGGATGTTGCTCACCAGCGCGAACGATGCGCCGGTCGGAATCAGCGCCAGGCAGGTACCAAAGAACAACCGGCTGCGATGTACGCCCCCGCCGGTGTCCTCGGACGATACGGCCATCTCTCAGCTCCGGATGTAGGAACGCAGCAAGTATACGGGCCCGTTTGGGGTGCAGAAATAGGGGTCGCAGAATTGGGGTCAGACCCTCTTATCGGGGTGAAGCCTCTGATGCGTTTCAGGCCATGCTAAGAGGCTCTGACCCCAATTCTGCTGATGCTCAATCGTTCACCGAGTGAGTTCACGGTCAGGACGGAAATGAGGATCGCTGCGCCCGGGAAAAGCGCGAGCCACGGCTCCGTGGCCATGGTCGACTGCGCCTGATACAACATGTTTCCCCAGCTGGCTGTGGGCGGCTGCACGCCGACGCCGAAAAACGAGAGAGCCGATTCGAGCAGGATGGACCGGCCCACGGCGAGCGTCGTCGCCACAACGAGCGTCGGAATGACATTCGGCAGGATATGGCGCCAGAGGGACATCAGCGGTTTCACACCCATGGCGTGGGCCGCCTCGACAAACCCGCGCGTCACCAGCGACCGCACTTCCGCGCGCACAACACGCGCCGTTTCCATCCAGCTGACGGCAGCAACAAGCAGGATCAGCACCGGCACACCGGGCCGTACGATGACCGATGCGATCATGAGGAGCGGAAGTCGCGGCACGGCCAGGATCGCGTCGGCGATTCGCATCAACAGTGCATCGATCCACCGTCCAGCGGCTCCGGCCACCATTCCGACCCCGGCGCCTAACGCGACGGTCAGTGCCGCGGCCAGGATCCCGATTGCCAGCGATACCCGTGCGCCGTACAACACCCGGGACAGCAGGTCACGGCCGAGGTCGTCCGTGCCGAACCAGTGGACGGACGACGGCGCCGCGCGTCGGCCGGCGAGGTCGATTGCGTCGGGCGCGAACGGAGCGATCAATGGTGCGGCGAGCGCCAGCAAGACGAGCAAACCCGCCACCACGAGCGCCGCGTTGACACTGAACGTTGCGCGTTGCGCTCCAGGATCCATGCTCATGCCACTCTCGGATCGAGCGCACGGTGCATGAGGTCCGCCACGAGATTGAGCAGGATCACCGCTGCGGACGTGACCATGAGGAACGCCATCAACACCGGGTAGTCACGACGCACAATGGCTTCGGTGAACAAGGCGCCCAGTCCCGGCCACGCGAATACGCTTTCCGTAACAACGGCGCCCGACACCAGGAGCGCCGCGTCCATGAACACGATCGTCACCAGCGGTCCGGCGGCATTGCGTAGCGCATGTCGCAATACGACCGCTCGCTTCGGGACGCCCCGCCCTTCCGCCGCGAGGATGAATCGCTGCGACAGGACGCCGAGCATCGACGAACGCAGGAAGCGCGACCATGCGGCCGCATGCACCGCCGCCAGCACCGTCGCCGGCAGGATCAGGTGCCGGATCCGGTCGACGAACCCGCTGTCAAAAACAGCCGACCGTCCCGATGACGGTAACCAACCAAGCCCGATCGCAAGTGTGAGCTGGAGGATGAGCCCGAACCAGAAGACCGGCAGTGACACGCCGGCCAGGGCGATCACACCACTAACGCGGTCAACCCAGCGGCCACGCCGCACCGCCGAGACGATGCCTAACGGCACCGCGGCCAGCAACGCCACGATCAGCGAGGCTCCCGCGAGTTCCAGGGTAGCCGGGGCACGCTCCAGCATCCGCTGGGCCACCGGTCGCCCGTCGGAGAGACTGAAGCCCCAGTCGCCGGTAATGAAGGCGGACAACCATCGCACGTACTGGATGGATAACGGTTGGTCCAGGCCTAACGCCTTCCGCAGCCGCTCGATGTCCTCGGGCCGGACGCCGGGATTCTCGAGGTAGATCGCCAGCGGTCCGCCCGGAGCCGCATGCAGCAACGCGAAGACGAGCACCGACACGATCAGGAGCAGCGGGATCGATTGGGCGACTCGGCGCAGAAGGAGCATGGAACGAAGAGGAAGCTGGAAGCAGAAAACAGCGACGGAACGAAACGTCTACTTAAGGCATTTGTTCCTTCCCTGCTTCCTGCTTCCTCCTTCCTGTTTTCATTTTATCCTCCACCGCCAAACGTCCCAGAATATCCCCGCATTCGTCGGGTTGCCCGTAAACCCCTCCAACGTCGCCGGCACAGCATCGAGCCGAGTCACGTTGTAAAGCGGAATCTCCACCGCCAGGTCGGCGATCCGTTGCTGCGCCGCCACCAGCAACGCCCGGCGGCGCGCCTGATCCACGGTTCGATCAGACGCATAGAGAAGGCGTGTCAGCGAGTCATCGCTGACGTAATTGATATTCCGCCCGTTCGGTGGTGTGCGATCAGCGGCAAAGAACAGTGTGAGTTCCGGATCGGCCGGCATGTGCCACCAGTGGAGCATGGCATCGAACTTTCCCTCGAACCACAGGCCGCTGATCGACGTCCCGTCGACAAGCTGGACCTGTGCGTCCACACCCACGTCGCGCCACATCCGCTGCAGCGCCTGTGACACGTTCTCGCGCACCGCAAAACCGGCTTGCGTGATCAGCGTAAACGCGAGGCGCTTCCCGTTCCGTTCGCGGACGCCGTCGTTGTCGCGGTCGTGCCATCCCGCGCTGTCGAGGAGCGCACGGGCGCGAGCCGGATCGTAATCGTAGCGCGCGACCTGATCGGTGAACGCCCAGCTGACCGCCTGAATCGGACCGTGGATCACTGGAGCGAGGCTGTCGAGGATGGTCCGCACGATCAGCTCGCGATCAATGGCGTGGGTCAACGCACGCCTGACGCGGACATCCCGGAACGCCTCGACCGCACGTTGATTCAGTGTGACATGTTCGTAGGAATTCCCCGGCATTTTGTGGATCGAAAGGCCGGGGACATCGCGCACTTCGCGGTATTTGTCCCAGGGCACCAGCGCCGTGACGTGAATCTCTCCACCACGAAGCTGGTTCATGCGTGTCGAGGTGTTGGCGACAAACCGGAAGACAATGCGCCGGATCGCGGGCAGCGAATCACCACGCCAGTAGTTCGGCACGCGCTCGAGCAACACATATTCGCCGGTCTTCCACTCCGCGACGCGATAGGGGCCGGTGCCTAACGGGTTGCGGTTGTAGTCCTGCGCTCCATCGATGTCACGGCCCTGCAGCACATGACGTGGGAGCGCGCCGCGAACGAACTGCAGCGCATAGGGAGCATACACTTCGCGGTAATGGATGATGGCGGTCAGGGAATCCGGCGTGTCGACACTCTCGATCCGGTCAAAGCCGTCGGTGCTCTCGGGGTTGTAGTCAGGGGAGTTGATTGCCTCGACCGTGAACTTGATGTCGGCCGAGGTGAACGGGACCCCGTCATGCCAGCGGATGCCGGGACGGATACGCCAGGTGACGTCCATCTTCCCGTTCGCATGCACCACGACCCCACCATTTTCCGGCGTCGGCACTTCACTCGCGAGTAATGGAATCACGTTCATCTGCTCATCGGTGACCGTGAGACCTTCGATGACGCAGGATTGGATGTCCTCGAGGATGTGGGTGCTGAACCGGTTCATGGTGTCCGGCTCGCGATCATATCCCACGATGAGCAGGTCATTCGACGCTCCGCCCCGGTCCGACCCGGCGCACGCGAATGACAGCAGGGCAATGGCTGCAATAATCCGGCGCTGAACGTTCACTTTCTCGCCTCTGGCCTCTGGCCTCTGGCCTCCGGCCTGGCAGCTGCCATCAGCTTCGCCGCCAGCGGAACGGGAATCGACCCGAAACTGAGCAACTCGTCATGGAAGCTTTTCGCTGAAAACGCACTGCCGCGTGACGCTTCTTCGGCGGAGCGCACGCGCCACAGATCGCGAAGCCCGAGCCAATACATCATCGCCGTGCCCGGGAACATCGAACACTTGGTGACCTCGCCGAGCGCCGCCGTTTGAGAAACTTGCGCCGCATCGACATGGAACTGCACTGCTTCGCGGAAGCTCATCCGCCCGGTATGCAACTCGAGGTCAACAACGGCCCGCACCATGAGCCGCACGCGGGTATGCTGCTCGGCGATACGCTCGTCAGGCGTGAGGAAACCAAGAGATTCCATGATTTCCGTGGCGTAACACGCCCATCCTTCGGCCATCGTGCCACCGCAAAACATGGCGATACGCGCCGCCGTATCGACCGCCGCGACCTGGCCGATGCGGGAAGGAGACCGGGCGGCATGCCAGTTCTGCACGTGGTGACCCAACCCGCCGTGATGGGCCACGTGGTTCAGTTTGATCGCCGAACGATTCCAGTTACGCGCGAATGCGTCCTGGGCTGCCGGATCAGTGGCATCGGGAAGGAGGACGTCGTAACGCCCGACCGTTCGCTCGAAGGGCGCCGGCGAGCGATATGGCAGGTAATAGAGGTAGGGCGCGGCGCGTCGCGCCCAGTCCGGGGTCGGGCGGTACGGCAGGGGCTCTTCAGGCCACGTCACCTCGCCTGACGAGAGCTCGCGGCATTCATTCCACGACAGGTGCACCGCGTGGAGGATATCGTCGGTATCGGGATGGGTGGCCGACAGCCGGGACGCGACGTCGGCCCACGACTCGCCAGCCAGTGCGTCGCGGAAATGGAACGTCTCCCGCTCGAGCGCGGCGCGCGCCTCGTGCTGGAGCCGTTCGATCGGGACGTCACACCAGTGACCGCGCCGGACGAGGGTCGCGAGCAGTCCATGGCCGGCCGCATAACGAGTTTCCGGCGCCGCCGGACGCACCGACAGGTACGACCGGAACCACTCGACGGCCGCTGAGGCATGTTCAGCCGCCTGTTGAAATTCACGGCATAACGCGACCGGTGCGCCACCGGCGACCGGCCATCCGGCGAGGTCGGCCAGCAGGAGCAGTCCCCCTTCGCACTCCCGGATGGCGCGGTCCCGCCAGGCCGCGAGCATGTCGCCATCGCCTAACGTGCGCCGGGCACCGTGCAGGAAGGCCGGGAACGCCTTGAGACGGGACACCGCGGCCTCGACGCGCGCCGTCACGCCCGAGGGATCGTTGCTGCCGGCGAGCGCGATGATCGAAAAGAGCGCCTCGCCGATCGCGATCGAGGGATTGCCGCGCATGCGGTGTGATTCATCCTCGCACAGACGAACCTCCAGCACCGAGTCTGCCAGCGCCCCGTCGATGGCCGCCCAATCCCGTCGTCGCAGCTCGTCCGAATGCAGGACGCCATATCCGGCTTCGGCCAGGGCGCGGCGCATGGCACTCATTTCATCGCGCGATGCCTGGATCGCCTCGGGCGAAAAGTCAGGCAGCGCGTGATCGTACTCATGAATACCGGTGTACGTCGCCGTCACGGGACGCCACCGGTAGAAATTCTCGAAGAACTCGTCGAGGGCAGTGCCGCTGGGCGAGATGGCGCCCTTCGCAGGGGCGAGGGAGTCGTGAGGGCTCACGACACGCGCTCCGCGTCCAGCGGTAATGAGACCCAGCGTCGCTCGCGGAACGACTGCTCCACCGCGTTGATGACTTCCTGCACGCGCGCCCCATCGGTGAAATCAGCCTCGTTTCGTTCATCGTTGGCAAGCAGCTCGGTGATGAAGGACGAAATGAGGTTGGCATAGAACAGGGTGCGCCACGATTCGTGCTTGCTGCCCCCGGGCGGGTAGAACCGTGCCGGGACCTCGAGCTCGCGAAACTCCACGGCGTCCGGACGCGCCGCGCGCAGCACCTCGCAGACACCGTTCTCCTCCACGAGCCGGCAGATCAGGGCCCCTTCCCTGCCATAGAGTCGTGCCTCGAGGCCCGGGTAATTGCCGACGGTGACGAAGCTCGTCTGCACCGTGCCTAACGCTCCGTTGGCGAACTCGCCCAGAAAGATGTCGCCATCGTCGATGTTCATGCGCATGATCCGACCCGTGGCGCGCACCATCCGCTCCGGAATGAAGTTGCGCATCGTGCCGACGACCTGCGCAAACGGGCTGCCCGTGAACCACATGCCGAGGTCGATGATCGGCGCCCCGTACCCCTCGAGCGACGACACCTGGATGACGGATTGGTCCGCGTTCGGATCGACCTGGCGGAGGGGATTGGATGGATCGAGCCATTGCGAGTTCTGCTCATATCCGTTGAAGATGAAGGGCGTGCCGATGAATCCTTCATCAATCAGCGACTTCATGTACCGCATGGCCGGACTGTAGCGGAACGTGAAGCCAAGACGCGTCTTGAGCTTTCGCGCCCGGGCAACCGCAGCCGCTCGCAGCGTCTCCCGATAGTCGAACGCAACCGGCTTTTCACACAGCACATGTTTTCCACCCTCCAGCGCCGCCATGCTCAGGTCGAAATGCGTCGCGCTCGGCGTGCATACGTCCACCAGGTCAACGTCCTCCCGGCCGACGATCTCCGTGTGATCCCGCGCCACGATGGGAATGTCGAAGTCGCGGGCCGCCTGCTCCGCCAGTTCACGGTTTGGATCGGCGATGGCCACGACCCGGCACCGCTCATCGCGTCGATAGCCGGGGAGGTGCGCATGACGCGCCCACGCACCGGCACCAAGAACGGCGACCCGGACGTGCTGGCTGGTGTTCACGAGCGGAATACGTTGCAGTTCATGCGCAGCGAATGTACCTGCCGTCCCGGCCAAAAGCAGAGGGCCGAGGCTTATCACGCTGCGCTGCCACTCGTTGGGGTGAATACACGGTATATCACCCGCGAACCGCGTGTGGCACGTGCTGAAGGGTAAGTTTTTGCCAATCGACTCGACTTCGAGGAGGATGGATGATCCGCATGGTTCTCGGCCTGGCGCTGCTGCTTTGCACGCACGCGGCAGGTCTTCACGCACAGCAGGGCACAGTCGTATTCAACGGTGTCGCGGTGATCCCGATGGACCGGGACGAGGTTCTGCAGAACCAGACCGTCATCGTCGAAAACGGGCGCATTTCGTACGTTGGCGCAGCGCGCAACGTACCTGCGGGCGCGACGGTGGTCGACGGCCGCGGGAAGTTCCTCATGCCGGGGATCGCCGAGTTCCACGCACATGTGCCGAGCGGCGCGGGAGCGATCCACGCGCACCGTGTCCTTTCATTATATGCGCTGGCTGGCGTGACCACGGCCCGGGGGATGCTCGGCGCACCATTGCATCTCGCCCTTCGCGACTCCATCCGCAACGGGCAGGTCTTCGGGCCGCGATTGCTGACATCGGGCCCCTCCTTCAACAACAACACGGTGTCGTCGCCCGCGGTTGCCGTTGCCATGGTGACGGACCAGAAGAATGCAGGCTACGACCTGTTGAAGATTCACCCCGGCGTTCCGCGAGTCGCCTTCGATTCCCTGGCGGCTACGGCAAACCGTCTTCGCATTCCGTTCGCAGGACATGTGCCGCTGGAAATCGGGCTGGATGTCGCCTTGACGTCGAAGTACTCGACCATCGATCACCTGGACGGCTTCCTCGAGGCGATGTACAACGGAACGCAGCCGCTCACGCCGGAGTTGAACGGATTTTTCGGGCTTGGCATCGTCAGGCAGCTGGATCCATCGCGCTTCCAATCGATTGTCGATCGCGTGAAGGCGTCAGGCGTGGCGATGGTTCCCACGCAGATCCTGATGGACAACTATACGAACGACCTGACGGGCGAGCAGTTGACGTCCACCGAAGAGTTCAAATACTGGTTGCCACCGACGGTCGCTCAGTGGCGCACGATGAAGAACAACCTGCTCGCGCAGCCCCAGGCGGCTTCCGAGCAGCGTCAGGAGTTCACGGCGTTGCGCCGAAAGTTCATCAAGACGCTGTACGACAGTGGCGTGACGTTCCTGCTCGGCTCCGACGCACCGCAATTCTGGAACGTCCCGGGTTTTTCAGCTCACCGTGAGTTGGGTGCACTGGTCGCGGCGGGACTGACGCCGTATCGGGCTCTTCGCACCGGAACGGTGAACGTCGCGAAGTTTCTGGGGGAAGAGGGACGATCAGGGGTGGTTCGAGTGGGCGCACGCGCGGACCTGATCCTGCTGGACGCCAATCCGTTGCAGGACATTGGCAATACACTACGCATCAACGGAGTCGTCGTGAACGGCCGTTGGATCGGGCCGGCGGAACGAAGCAAGATGCTGGGAGCGTTGGCGAATCAATAATCTGCGGTTCCAGGTCCTGCGCTTTTCAGCCGTTACACAACGTTTCAGGCATTAATGGTGTCTCTCCTCCAGCTCATCTAGAGGAAGGACGCCGAAATGCCCCCCGAATCCGCCATCGTCCAGCGCACGCTGGAAATGCTCGTCCTCAAGGCTCTGTCCCTCGCGCCAATGCATGGCTGGGGCATCGGCCAGCGCATCGATCAACTGTCGAAAGGTGCGTTCCAGGTTCCGCAGGGATCACTCTACCCTGCCCTGGTCCGCATGCGCCGACGGGGATGGATCAAGAGCGAGTGGCGCGTGACCGAAAACAACCGGCGCGCGCGCTACTACCTCCTCACGCCGGCCGGACGAAAACAGCTCGGCATCGAGACCGATGCCTGGGAGAAAGCATCGGAAGCCGTCAACGCGTTCCTGCGCACGCGGACACTCGAGGACACACCATGAGCTTCTTCACCGATGCCATGGTGCGCGTCCGCGCGATGTTCCTCCGGGAGACGGAAGAACGGGAGTTGGACGACGAAGTCCGATTCCATCTCGAGCGAGATGCCGAGGAACGCGTCCGTCGTGGGGTTGCACCCGAGGATGCGCGTCGTGAGGCGGCGCTCGCTCTTGGTGGAATGGAATCGCAGAAAGAACAGGTTCGCGACGCGCGCGGGACGCGACCACTGGAAGAACTTGCCTCCGACATTCGTTATGCACTACGCGGCCTGCGGCGCAATCCCGGCTTCACGCTCACCGGCATCCTGGTGCTGGGCGTCGGGATAGGCGCAACGAGCACCGTCTACAGCATCGTCCACTCCGTTGTCCTTGCCGATCTGCCGTACCCTGAGCCGGAACGGCTCGTGCGTGTCGTCGAGAAGAACTCGCCAACGAACATCTGGGCGCTTTCGACAGCCGACGTGGTTTCCATCCGGGAACGTCAGCGGGTATTCGCGGAGTGGGGCGAAAGTACGAGACGGGAAGTGGCGCTTTCCGGCACAGGGACCCCGTCCCGGATCGTCGTCAGTCCCGCGTCGTCCGGATACTTTCGGGCGATCGGCATTGCAGTGGCCAAGGGTCGTGCGATTCAGCCCAGCGATGAGACGGCGGAGGCGCCCGCGGTCGCGGTGGTGACGGATGCCTTCGCCCGACGCGTGCTGGGGAGTGCCGACGCGGCGTTGGGGCGAGTGCTGACGCTCGACGGCGTTTCGCACACCGTGGTTGGCGTTCTTCCCCCCGGTCGCGACGAGTTAGGCGGCGTGCGATCCGAAGTCTGGCCGGCGCTCAAATTGCAACCGATCGTGCGGCGCGGTCCCTTCTGGTTGCGTGGCCTGGGCCGGCTCAAACCCGGCGTTTCACTGGAAACCGCCACGGCCGACCTGGCACGGGTCAGCGCCGAAATCCTCCCGATGTGGCCCGATTTCCGTGACAGCACCGCGAAGCTG
>DASRPK010000044.1:0-16053 GCA_035646395.1 Gemmatimonadaceae bacterium
TTCATCGCCACGGCGTCGTGGAAACCATCGGCGCTGTTCATCATGGAGTTCAACGCCACGCGAAATGTCGGCAGGCTGGCCGAGGGCGATTTCACGCAGCAGGTGATCGGCACGCGCGCGCGCATCAACGTCTCGCCGGACCTGCAGTTCAACAGCTACCTGCAGTACGACAACACGACCGACAGCTTTGGCACGAACACCCGCGTACGGTGGACGTTTTCACCGTTAGGTGAACTGTTTGTCGTCTACAACCACAACATCCGTGAACTGAACCCGACGCCCGGCACACCACGCGAGTGGCGGTTCGACTCGAACCAGTTGCTCGTCAAGTTGCAATACGCCTGGCGGTACTAGGCTGCCCGCACGTCAATCCTTTCGACGCGATCCGTTGCCTCGTCCGGGCGCTCGCCGAGGAACTCGACCCACTGCGTCTTCATCATCGGGTAGTGCTTCGCCGCTTCGACCGACTGCAGCCAGCAGGAGATCGTCTCATCAAAGCGCTGCTGTAACTTCGCGTCCGCGATCCGGCCGTCGGTGTTGAATGCCTGGTGCGCCTGCGCAAGCGAAAACATGTCGGGATACACGCGGGCGCCGAGGTGCTCGAGCGGTATGCGCAACGACCAGAGACCGCGGTTGCCGCCAACCATCGAGGGCGAAGCCGACATGAGCATTCCATATCGCCGAGTGAACGGCTGCGGCCTGAAGCGCGACGTCCAGTCGATAACGTTTTTGAGGACGCCCGGCATTGAGGCGTTGTACTCGGGTGACACGATGATGAATCCGTCGCTGCCGAGGAGCCGGTCCTTGAGCCGAACCGCACCTTCCGGCATGTGCCCATCGCGATCATCATCGCCGTCGTAGGATGGACAGTCGAAGTCCGACATGGACGCGCGGTCCGCGGTACCGCCGAACGATTCTACGATCCCCGCAGCGAGTGTCGCGAGCCGGTCGTTCAGCGAATTGTTGCGCAACGATGCGCCGAACACGAGAACCTTCACCGCGAACTTGTCGGTCATACGGTTGCCTCATTGGTGTTAGCGGCGTCGCAGTGGCCGCGCGCTCGGGAACTGCGCGTCGCCGTGACGCATCTGACGTGGTCAGGTGAACGTGTGCCTCTCGTCGATAAGCGGCAAGTAGCTTGAAGTAACCTCCAGCCGGTTGTCCCTCCGGTGCGCTGCCGTATCGCTTCCTCGATCCGGCCGTTTGCGCCGCCTAACGATTATGTGTGCTGTCACGCGCCCATGCGACAGGCTGCGAAGCTCGCACGTGCGACGATCTCGTGACGCAGCCGCGGATCTGTCTGCTTGCGCTCCCAGCGGGCAGCGCCCAACGTCACGCATCGTTGTTTCATCACGCAGGGCAAGGAGGCAGTATGAGTGCACCGGAGACTGGCACCGAACGGAGTGTGCCGCTGACGAGCGCCGCTGAGCAGGTCACGCCGCGGGACAAAGTGGCCGAAAAAAACATGGAGCTCATGCAGACGCTGGACGACGCATGGGAATGAACAGAACGTCGAGGTCTTCAGGGCGCGACACAAACCCGATGTGATCGTGCGATGGCCCGGAAATCCGAAGCCGACCGTCGGCATCGAAGACCACACGCAGGAGGCGTACGACTTCTGGAAAACGTTCCCGGATCAGCGCCTCGCCAACAGACCGTACCGGATCTTCTTCGCATCGGGCGACTTCACCTGCTCCGTGGCCCGTATGACGGGCACAATGAAAGGATCGATGAAGGCCCCTGATGGCTCGGAGATCCCGCCCACCGGCAAGTCGTTCGACGTCGACTTCTATACTGTAGCGAAGTGGGACAATGGACAGATCGTCGAAGAGAACCTCATGTACGACCTGGTCACGTTCATGAAGCAGATCGGCCTGAGTAAGTAGCAGGCTGCGCAGGTCAGTTGAGCCACGGCGGTTTTCAGGGAAAACTGCCCGTCACCGCCGATGGCTCCTGGTCTGTTGCAATCATGACCCCTCACGTTTCGCGCCAAAGGGCGTCTTGACATTCAGTGTTATAACACCTACTGTTCTCCCATGACATCGACCCTGCGATCGGAACTCCAACAGCGGAAGCCGTTCAACAGCCTCGAGCAGGAAGCGACGTTGAGTATCGCACGCACCGAGGCCGCGCTCCGCGAACCAATGGAGGAATTGCTCAAGGGGGCGGGTGTGAGCCTCACGCAGTACAACGTGCTCCGCATCCTGCGGGGCGCCGGGCCGGAAGGGCTGACCAGGAATGAAATCCGGGATCGGCTCATCAGCCGGATGCCTGACGTGACGCGGCTGCTGGACCGGATGGAGGAGGCCGGCTGGGTGAGCCGTGTTCGCGAAATGGACGACCGTCGATGCGTCGCAACTCACCTGACCAGGTCGGGACGGTCACTTGTGGATTCTCTTGATGAGCCAGTGCACGAGGAGCACGTCCGACGGCTCAGCCACATGACGCGAACGCAACTTCGAACGCTCATCGACCTTCTCTCCCTGGCCCGCGAAAGAGCATAAATCGCTCGGTCTGATAGGTGTTATAACACCAAATGTCTAAACAAATAACGTTCAACCCCGAGGTTCTTTCAATGCGTATGTTCAATCCCACGACCCCGCGCCAGCTCGACGCCGGGCTCACCATACTCCGAGCCGTCACCGGGACCATCTTCGTTGCCCACGGCGCCCAGAAACTATTCGTGTACGGACTCGACGGCGTCGCCGGCGGATTTGCGCAGATGGGCGTGCCGTTCCCCGGCGTTATGGGCCCACTCGTTGGATTCATCGAGCTGTTCGGCGGGCTGGCGCTCATCGCCGGTCTGCTCACGCGACTCGCCGGTGTTGGCCTGACCGCGGTCATGCTCGGTGCGATGGTGATGGTCCACCTGCCGGCCGGATTCTTCCTGCCTAACGGTTACGAGTTCGTGCTCATGCTGGCCGCCAGCGCCACGACGCTCGCAATTACCGGCGCCGGTCGGTACTCCTTTGATGCGCTCCTGGCGCGCCGCCAACAGCCCGTCGAATTGCCGGTTCGCGAAGGACTCCGGCGCGCAGCGTAAGCTGACGTCAGAGAGGATTTACGCTACTGTAAAGCAATTGCCCGGCGGCCGATGGCCGTCGGGCTAACGTTGGAGGATGAATGGGAGTCACCAGACAGGACATTTTCGGCAGCATGTCGGGCGCCGTTCCCGCGACCGAGGACAGCTACGGCGACCCGCCATCCGGATTCCGACTCCCGAAGGACACACGTCTCGGCCGGGTGAGCCTCCAGGTCGCCGACCTCGCGCGATCGATCGAGTTCTACGAAGAAGTCCTGGGATTCCGCACCGTCAGTGGTGAGGGGTCGTCTGCGGTCCTGGCCGCGCAGAACGACAATACGCCGATCATCGAGCTTCACGAACATCCTGGGGCGAAGTCGACACCGGTCAGGAGCCGCCTCGGCCTCTTCCATTTCGCTATCCTGCTTCCGGATCGTCCGTCGTTAGGCCGTTTTGCCAGGCACCTCGCCGCGATCGGCGTGCGCGCCGGCTCTTCGGATCATCTGGTCAGCGAAGCGTTCTACCTGCAGGATCCGGACAACCTTGGCATCGAAGTGTATGCCGACCGCCCGCGGAACACGTGGATGCGCGTGGGCCGGCAACTCATGATGGCCACCGACCCGATCGACATCAGTTCACTCGCGGCTGCCGCGGACGGACCGTGGAGCGGAATGCCGGGGGGAACGACGATCGGGCACGTGCACCTGCACGTCGGAGACATCGAGACAGCGTCAGCGTTCTATTCGGAAGCGCTGGGGTTCGACCGCATCGTCTGGAGTTACCCGGGCGCGCTCTTCCTCAGCGCCGGTGGTTATCACCATCACCTCGGCACAAACACCTGGGCGGGAAATGCGCCGAGTCCGTCACCTGATGAAGCGCGCCTGCTCGAGTGGATTGTCAACCTTCCGGACGACGCGTCCCGGGCCGCGCTGGCGGAAAGCCTTGCTCGTGCGGGACATACGGCGGAGGGAAAGGGGGCAGGCCTCGTAATCCGGGATCCGTGGGGGACACAAGTCCGGTTCGAAATCGCGCCGAATCGATGAGGGGTCGCCATTTTCAGGCATCACGTGATCACGGAGTAACTCATGAACGGCTATGTCACCAACATCGAGAAGGACACGCTGGAGAACGAAGATTTCAGGCGCGTGCTCTTCACCGGTCCAAACACGCAGCTCGTCCTGATGACGTTGCAGCCAGGCGAGGACATCGGAGTTGAAACGCACGATGATGTCGACCAGTTCATTCGGGTCGAGTCCGGGGAGGGTGAGGTGGTGCTGAACGGCAAGCATCACCACCTTGGCGACGGAAGTGCGGTGGTGATTCCAGCCAGTGTCGAGCATAACATCGTCAACACCTCATCGGCCGAGCCACTCAAGCTGTACACTCTGTACAGCCCTCCTGAGCATGAGGACGGCACCGTTCATCGCACGAAGGGCGAGGCATCGGCGGCGCAACACTAGACGAGGGGCGGATGACGCGTGGGCAACGCTGGGCATTGGCATCGTCAGCGCTGGTCGGGATGTCGTTGGGTCTCGGCCTGTTCACGTTCGGGTATGCGCGCGGATCATCATATCTGACCAACGACCCCGCGGCGTGTGCCAACTGCCACATCATGAGCGAGCACTATTCCGCCTGGATGAAGGGGAGTCATCACACGGTGGCCACGTGTAACGACTGCCACACTCCACATAACCTGGTCGGTAAATACGTCGTGAAGGCCAGGAACGGCTTCTGGCATTCCTTCTATTTCACGACCGGCAACTTCCCCGATCCACTCCGGATCACCGAACGGAATCGTGAGGTGACCGAACACGCGTGTCGCTACTGTCATGCGGAAATCACGGAAGCGATCGATCACGTGCCGGCGGCCGCGTCACCGCCGCATGGGCGGCAGACGGCCGGTAATTCCGATGAACAGATAAGTTGCATCCGCTGTCATCGTTATGTGGGACACTGGGTCCGGTGAATGGCACTGACTGACAGGCGTGCGTCGCGACCTCACCACGCAAGGAGCATTGGATGACCGATCCCCGGGGCACGGATTCCTCGACGGGCGCGCGGGACTTTCGCCGCCGCTGGCTCGTGCTCGCCATGCTCGGGGGTGCGCTGGCGGTCGCCGGCATGGCGGCGTTGCTGGTGAACATCTTCTCGCGACAACAGGAAGCCCGGAATCCGTTCTATCGTGTCGTGGCCCTGGACGACACCACCGATGATCCCGCGGTGTGGGGACGCAACTTCCCGCTGCAATACGACGACTACCGGCGCACGGTGGATCAGGTACGCACTCGTTATGGTGGGAGTGAGGGCGAGCCGCACTCTCCGTCCACCGCTGATCCGCGCTCCGTCGTTGCGCAGTCGCGACTGCAGGAAGACCCCCGTCTTCGCGAGTTCTGGGCCGGGTACGCGTTCGCGCAGGACTTCCGCGAGGAACGCGGGCATGCGTACATGCTCGAGGACCAGGAATTCACCCGTCGGCAGCAGGTCACGAAGCAGCCGGGTACCTGCCTGCACTGTCATGCCTCGACGTACGTGCCGTACCTCCGAGCCGGAGAGGGAGACCTCATCCGGGGCTTCGAGCGTCTCAATCCGATGCCGTATTTCGAGGCTCGTCAGCTCGTCAGGCACCCCGTGTCGTGCATCGACTGCCACGACCCGGCGACCATGCAACTACGCGTGACGCGTCCCGGGTTCATCGAGGGAATCCGGATGCTCAAGGCATCCCAGGGCGTTCCTTCCTACGACGTCAACGTCAGCGCCACGCGGCAGGAGATGCGCACCTTTGTCTGCGGCCAGTGTCACGTCGAGTACTACTTCAAGGGCGCCGAAAAGCGACTCGAGTATCCCTGGGGGAAAGGGCTGACGGCCGACAGTATCCTCGCGTACCACGATTCGACGGGTCACCGCGATTGGGTCCATGCCGTGAGTGGCGCGCCGGTGCTCAAGGCACAGCATCCCGAATTTGAGCTATACAACCAGGGGATCCACGCGCGGTCAGGCGTCGCGTGTGCCGACTGCCACATGCCATACAAGCGTGAAGGCGCGATGAAGATTTCCGATCACCACGTGCGCAGTCCGGTGCTCAACCTCAACCGGGCATGCCAGACCTGCCATAAGTGGACGGAAGACGAGCTGCTGGCGCGCGTGACAACGATCCAGGATCGGACGTTCGAGATGCGCAACATGGCCATCGACGCCGTGCTGCAGCTGACACGCGAGATTGCGTCGGAGGTACGTCGCGACAGCACGGCACCAACGATCACGCGCGCCCGTGACTACCAGCGCAAAGCGCAATTCCTCGCCGATTTCATCGAGGCCGAAAATTCGATGGGATTTCATGCCGACCAGGAAGCGGCCCGCATTCTGGCGAAGTCGATCGACTTATCGCGGCGCGGGCAAATGGCGCTGCGCGGCCAGGAACCACCACCAGTCACCAATCCGTCGGCGAGGAAATAGTCCTGCTTCTCGCTTCTTGCTCGTCAGGACTGCGGTTGCGATCCCGGATTGACCATGGCGCGAACACCGGATACCGCATCGTGAGTGCCGGCGACGGCAATCACATCCCCCTGCTCGAGCCGCTGGTTTCCACGCGGTGAGATGAATTGCTCGTCACCTCGAAGCAGGGCCAGCACGGTAGCGCCCGTTAATCCGCGCATATTGAGTTCACTGAGCGTGCGGCCATCCGCTGCACTGCCGGAGGCCACGGTCATGGCCACCGGTTCACCGATGCCGGGCAACATGTCGTGCATCTTGCGCATCGCTTCTTCGGGATCGGGCGCCGGCGCATTCTGCCCGGTGCGGCGAGCGAGAGCAGCGGCAATCACTTCTCCCGCGGCCACGGCGTGTCCCTGCAGGTTTTTCGCGCTGCGCCACACCGCCAGCAACAGGACCAGCCCTGCGGCAAAGATCACCGCCACGCCGGGAATGCGCGGCGCGAACGGCTGCGTCACCGTCATCACCAACGCGACCACCGCGAACAACAAGCCGAATTGCAGGGTGACCTCGAGTGCCCGGCGTGGCGCGCGGGCCATGTCGACCTTCCGCTCCTCGGGCATCGGCAAGGCCTGCACGGCGATCGCCATGCCTAACAAGTGGGTCGACCGGACCAGCAGGAAAATGGGCCACGCCGCCAGGGCGGCAGCCACCACCAGCACAACGGCGCGAGCGGCCGGCAGCGACAGCCCGACCGACTCATCGAGCCACCCGACGATAACGGGGAATTCGATCGACACGGCGATGAACAGCACCGCCAGCAGGACCGTGTCGATCGCGATGACACGGATGAGACGGCGGGTCCGGCTTCGTCCGCCGGTGTGCTCGGGCGCTGCCCGCAGTTGCTCGATCCACGAGCCGTAGAGTGCCACAAAGGTCTGCAGCGCGCGCGGCAGTCCGGCATCGACCCGGCGAGCCAGCCGCGGCGCCGACCGGATCAGCAATGGCGTCGTCAGCGTCGTAATTGCCGAAACCGCCACTGCGACCGGATAGAGAAACGCACGCGTCGAGTTCGTTGCCAGCCCGACGGATGCAATGATGAAGGAGAACTCACCGATCTGCGCCAGGCTCATGCCGGCAAGAATCGCAGGCCGCAACCCCGCGCCCGTGAGAAAGACGCCGCTGGACACCGCGATCACCTTCCCGGCGACGACGATGACGACGAGCGCGGTGATCATCCACCAGTACTCCACCAGGATCGCGGGATCGAGCTGCATCCCCACGGCCACGAAGAAGATCGCAACAAAGAAATCCCTCAGCGGAGCGACCAGGTGCTCGACCGTCTTCTCCTGCCCCGACTCGGCCACCAGCGCGCCGGCGATAAATGCGCCTAACGCCACCGAGTAGCCGAGGGTGAGCGCGAGCAGCGCCGCCGCGAAGCAGACACCCACGCTCGACACCAGGATTGTCTCCGTCCGTTCGGCACGCACCGCGGCGCGGATCAGGCGCGGTACGATCAACAACCCGACGCCAATCAGCCCTGCCAGGAACATCGCGAGGCGCATGGTTGTGCCCACGATCTCCCGTGGCGTCAAGCCTTCGCCTTCGCCCACCGCGGTCAGGATCGCAATGAGCAGGATGGCGATGAGGTCTTCGACGATGAGAATCCCCAGCACGATGTCCGCAACACGACCACGGACTCCCTGCTCGGCGAACGCTTTCACGATGATCGTGGTACTGGAAATCGCCACGATCGCCGCCAGGAACAGGCTTTCCAGCGACGTGAACCCAAGTACACGCCCCGCCAGGTACCCGAGCCCCATCATCACGCTCGTTTCCGTGAGCGCGGCGATGCCTGACGCGCCGCCGACCTGCAACAGCTTGCGCATGCTGAACTCGAGGCCGATCGAGAACATCAGCAGAATGACGCCGAGCTCCGCAAGCGTGCGCACCATCGTCTGGTCCGCCACCAGGGGAACCGGGATGTGCGGCCCGATGATCATCCCGGCCACGAGATATCCGAATACGACCGGCTGCCGCAGCCGCTGAAAGACGAGACTCGTCAGCGCGGCCACGCATAGGACAAGCGCGAGATTCGTCAGGAAATCGTGTGAATCAAGCAAGGCGCATCCGTTCGGCGACTCGTTCCATGACCGAAACGATAACGTAGGTCAGCAGCGAGGCGGCAATTGACAGGAGGTACGGATACGCGAAACCGGAGAAGGTCGCGGCAAGATAGACGAAGAGCCCGAACAGCAACGTGGACATGGCGGCCAGTCGGCCACCCATCGGCGTGAACAGCCCGAAGACGGCAGTCACGAGGATGCCCGCACTGCCAAACGCGGAGGCGCTCTCGACCAGCTCGAACACGCCTTCCGCGCGAACGGCCTGGATATACGCTATCGCACCAAAGGCAAGAACTCCTCCTCGTGCGATCATTACCTTCGTCCGTTCGTTCGTGATGCGGAAGACCGGAATCAGGATGTTGTGCGACATCAGCCCTGACGCGATCAGGAGCGTGCTGTCCACGGTCGAAAGGATCGCCGCCACCACGCTGCCGGCGAAGATGGCGAAGAAGAACGTCGGCAGCAGCGCATGCGCCACCGCCGGGATCACCTGCTCCGCTTCACTCAATGACGGCACGATGCGTTGACCGAGCAATCCGATGACGAGCGGGATCGTGCCAACCATGATGTACAGAACACCAGCGACAAGCGACGAGCGACTAGCGATCTTCGGAGTTCGTGTCGCGATGAGACGCCCGACCAGTTCGGCAGCGATTACTGAACCGCAGATCGGAATAGCCCACTCCTCGGCGATTGCCCATGCCGACGCCCCCGTGGCGGGAAGGATCGACACCGGACCAACGGCACCTAACGTTTCCGCGAACCGCCCGGATTGCTGCAGCTCGATGACCACGCCACCCAGCAGGATGAAGAGACCGACGGTGATCACGACGCTCTGGATCACGTCGTTGGTGGCGTCGGCCAGCAGTCCGCCGAACATGGTGTACAGCATCGTGAAGCCGGCGGCACAGGCGATGGCGACGCTGGGCGAAATCGTGCTGCTCGTCGTCAGGATATAGCCGAAGGCACGGATCTGGGCCGCCGCCCAGAGCACCGATCCCGGAATCACGATCAACGCCACCAGCCGTTCCACCCCGACCGAGTAGCGTTGCCGGAAGAGGTCCGCCAACGTCGTGAGGCGGCGCCGCCAGAGCGGACCGGCGAAGACCAGCCCGGCGAGAATCAGGCACAGCCCGTATCCGAATGGCTCGGCGTTGCCCAGCGAAACGCCGTCGCGATAGGCGTTGCCGGCCGAACCCACCAGCGTCTCGGCGCCGAACCAGGTCGCGAAAATCGAGAACGTCGCCAGCGAGTAGCCGAGATTGCGGCCGGCGAGAAGATAGTCGGACTCGTTGCGGATCCGGCGAGAGATCCAGACGCCGATTCCGAGCTGCACTCCCAGGTACGCCAGCATCACACCGAATGCCGGCGTCATGTCAGATCCCGCCGAACACGAAGCCTCTGCCTAACGAGGCAACCCAGCCGCCGCTGAACCCGCTGCCGGCGACTCGCCGGGACAGGTCCAGCCTCCAGATGCCGCCGACCTCCCGGATCGACGCCAGGCGCAGCCCTCCACCGAATTCGGTCCCCGTGCGCCTGACGGCGTCTCCGTCCCAGGCGCCGGCATGTCCGGCAAATGCCGCCACGCCAACGCCGACCAGGCCGAACATGCGGGGCCACACCAGAAGCCGGTATTCGGCCGCGGTGATGAAGTAGCGGTCTCCCGTGAATGCGTGTGATGGATAGGCCCGCAACCCTGCGCCGAGCCCGATGTCGTATTCCCTGCCCGGGATGACATTGCGCTGCATGCCGCCCGATCCGTGCAGCACGAGGAGGTGTCGCTCTCCCCGCTGGCCGACGAGCGTTGCCGATCCCTCGGCTGTGGCCGTGTCCGTGCCCTCGGAGGTCTGCAGCAACGTGCCGCGGACGGTGAACCGGGCAAAGCCGCTGGGGATCCTCGCCCCCACACCGGCGCCTAACGATCCGCCGATCCCGTTCCGGTCGGATCCCCAGGCTTTCGGCGCCGCGAGCAGTGACACTGTGGCGAACCTGCCGAGGTCGACGTCTTCGGTGCGCCCGATGCGCTCGACATTCCGCACACGGATGTATCGTGGCGTGCGCGCCGAAACGTACGGACCGGCGACGAGTGCCGGCGTCGAGGGAATCCGGTCGCGATCCTCGAGCGCGACGATATCGTCGCGCAGCGCCTGCGCGAGCAAGCCGATGCGGAGGTAGCCACGGGGTCCGGCGCGAACGGCGTACGCCGCATCGGCACGAAGGAGGGCCGATTCCCGCCAGAGCGAATCGACGATTGCGCCATCGCGGAACTGCAGGATCCGGCCTTCAACGACCGATCCGACCAGCGAGGCGCCGGAGCGCGATGACAGGCTGAGGAACGGAAGACGAAGTGACGCGGTGGCGCCCTGACCGTCCGACCGTTCGATGATCGTTGCTCCAACACCAATGCGATTGTCGATCGCTCGCGGCGTGTCGAAGCCGAACGTGATCGAGCTGCGATCGGGATCGTTGCGATAGGCAAGCAGCGCCACCGTCCGCGTGCCGAACAGGTTCAGTTCCTGGAGCGACAGGTCGATGACCGATTCGGAGCCGCTGGTCGCCGCGCCAACGCCGATCGTGGTCGTCCAGGCGTCGAGCGTGCGCACGATGAGCACCACGCCTGAATCCGTTTCCTGCCGGTCGATGCGAACGTCGCGAAAGATTCCGAGGGCACGGAGATTCCGCTCCGACTCCGCGACCAGCGCGTCGTCATACGGATCACCGACATCGATCAGCAGCTCGCGCCGGATCACGTTCGGGCGCGTTTCGGCATGAATCGCGTTGGCGATCCGGTATGGCAGGAAACGCGATTCGACCGAGTCGAAGACGGCGTCGCGCTGCAGGACGACGGCCCGGACGCGTGTTCGCGACGTGCCCTGCGCCGAAGCGGTTCCCGCCGCCGCCAGCGCGACGACGAGTATCGCGACTCGCGACGTGAAGCCCGGAATGCCATAAGTTCGCTTCGGCACTCGACAAAGAAGGCTTCCGGAGCGGCGCGCGCCAAGTGTCCTCCGTACGCCCCTGACCCGGCGGTGCGCGGGGACGCAGATTTCCTGCGGGTGGACGCGCCGTTCGGCGCGTGATGATGGGAAGGAAATCCTCTCCGCGAGCGATCCTGCCATGGAATCATCGCCAAATCTCCGCCTGGTGCCCGGTGCCGAAGGCCCGGCGGCGAAAATGGTTATACGTGTACTGTTGGTCGGCGTGGTGCTGGCGCTGATCGTCTTTCCGGCGTCGATGCGCTTCGCCACCGATTGGTTCTGGTTCCAGGAAATCGGGTACCAGCGCGTGTTCACGACCGAGCTCCTGACGAAGGCGCTGCTGTTCATCGGCGTGGGTCTGCTGTCGTACGCGTTCCTGACTGTGAACCTGCGCATCGCCCGACGCGGAGCTTCTCCGGTGAACGTGTTTTCTCAGCAGGTGCCGGAGAATCTCGTCGAACTGATCGAAAGGCTCCCGCGCCTGACGACACCGGCGGCGCTCGTCTTCTCCTTTCTCGCCGGCATCAGCGCGAGTGCGGCGTGGATGACGGCGCTGCAGTTCCTGAATGGCGCTCCGTTCGGCACGACTGATCCGGTGTTCAATCGCGACATCGGGTTCTACACGTTTTTCATGCCGGCGTGGGGGATGATTCTCGGCCTGCTGACCACGTTGACCGTGGTGTCGGCTCTGCTCTGTGGCTTCGTGTATCTCGTGCGCGGTGACATCCGGCCACCGAATCCGAGACTTTCCGTTTCGCCGCGCGCGGGTACGCACCTGGGAATTCTTCTGATCGTGTTTCTGGTGCTGGCGGCGCTGCGCATCTGGGTCATCCAGATCCCGGAGCTTGTGTACTCCACCACTGGTCCGTTCACTGGCGCCAGTTACACGGACCTGAACGCGCGGCGTCCCGGGTTGCACCTGACTGCCATCACCGCACTGCTGGGTGCTGCGTTCATCGGCTGGGGAATCGTCAGGCGTCGGGTGCTTCCGGCGGCGCCGGTGGCGGTGATCGCATACTTCGTGGTGGGATTGCTGGGACGTTCGGCGTACCCGGCGATCATCCAGCGGCTGGTCGTCGCTCCCACCGAGCTGGGACGCGAGCGGCCGTTCATCGCCAACCACATTGCGGCGACGCGGCTGGCCTGGGGGATCGACAGCGTCGTGACGCGAGACCTTCCCGGCGACGTCGCGCTGTCGCTGAACGACATCAGGAACAACGGGCCTACCATAGAGAACGTCCGCCTCTGGGAACGCGAACCACTGCTGCAGACCTTCGGGCAGCTCCAGGAGATCCGCACGTATTACGACTTCGTTTCGGTCGACGACGATCGGTACGTCATCGACGGCCGGTATCGCCAGGTGCTGCTGTCCGCGCGCGAACTGAACACCGGCGCGTTGCCGACGCGATCGTTCATCAACGATCACCTGACCTTCACGCACGGCATGGGCCTGACGCTGGCGCCGGTGAACCAGGTAACGACGGAAGGCCTGCCGGTGCTTTTCGTGAAGGACCTGCCGCCGGTCACGACGGGCGATCTCGCCGTGAAACGTCCGCAGATTTACTACGGCGAACTGACCAACGAATACGCCGTTGTGGGAACGCGGATGCCGGAGTTCGACCATCCGTCGGGCGAGCAGAACATCTCTGCCGCGTACGAAGGACGCGGCGGCGTGCCGCTCACGTTCTGGCGCCGAGCCGCGCTGTCGTGGCACTTCGCCACGCTCAAGCTGCTGCTGTCGGGCGACATCACCTCGTCGAGCAAGATCCTGTACCGCCGGAACATCGCCGACCGTGCGCGGCGTGCGCTTCCGTTCCTGCGATTTGACGGCGATCCGTACCTGGTGTTGACGAAGGCTGGTGACCTCGTCTGGATCCTGGACGCGTACACCGCAACCAGCCGCTACCCAAATTCGGCCCGGCTGACGGATGGCACGACGTACATGCGCAACTCGGCCAAGGTCACGGTCGATGCCTACCATGGGACGGTGAAGGCGTACATCGCGCTCCCTGACGATCCGCTGATCCGCACCCAGGCGCGCATCTTCCCCGGAATCATGGAGCCATTGTCGGCGATGCCGGAGGACTTGCGCGAGCACCTGCGGTACCCGGAGGACTTGTATCGCGCCCAGGCCGCACTGTACACGACGTACCACATGACGGAGCCGGAGCTTTTCTACCACCGGGAGGATCAGTGGCAGATCCCGCAGATCGATCAGGGGCGCGAGCGGAACCCGTTCATGCGGCACATCGTCATGCGCCTGCCTGACGAGCAGAAGGCCGAGTACATCTTCATGAGCCCCTTCACGCCGAGGCAGAAGGACAACCTCGCGGCATGGATGGTCGCGCGGAACGATGGTGAACATTACGGCAAGCTGCTGGTCTACCGGTTCCCGAAGCAGAGTCTCGTCTTCGGGCCGCGGCAGATCATGAACCGCATCAACCAGGACACGGAGATCGCGCGCCAGATCACACTCTGGGATCAGCGTGGCTCCGAGGTGATTCGGGGCGAGCTGCTGGTGATCCCGATCGAGAAATCGCTGATCTACGTGCAGCCGATTTTTCTCAGGGCGGAAGGCGGTCAGATTCCCGAGCTGAAGCGCGTGGTCGTCGCTCACCAGAACCAGGTGGTGATGTCGGAGACGCTGGAGTCCGGCCTGGCGCTGTTATTCGGTGGACCATCGGCGCGGCCGGCAGTGGCCGCCGATACAACGGCTGTGCGAACAACATCCACCGGAGTGGACCCGACGCTATTGCGACAGGTGCAGGAGGCTTACGATCGCGCGATCGCTGCCCAACGCGCCGGCAACTGGGCGGCATATGGCGAGGAGATGAACAGGCTCGGGGATTTGCTCAGGCGCTTGAGGAATCCTTAGGGTGCTGAGGGTGCTGAGGGTGCTGAGGGTGCTGAGGGTGCAAGAGGGTGCTGAAGAGCCACGTGCACCCTATGCACCCTATGCACCCTATGCACCCTTCGCACCCCCTAACGTCGCCGCTGTCTCGCCGCGCGCTCCACGAGCCGGCGTAACTCGACAATCGGCTCCGGATTGTCATCCACCTGCAGTCGCAGTACGACATCGTTGTTGAGCCACACGCCTCCACCCTTCTTCACGATCAGCATGGCGGCGGACTGCATGCCACGCTTGTCGCCGCCGGCGCGCTGACCGGCTTCGAGTGCTTCCTGCAGCCTGAGGGAGATGTGCTGGCCGGCGGTGCGCTCATACGCGATCACCATCGAGTCCACCACCGCGGCGCCGGCCAGGATGTTGCCCTGCGCCGTGCAGAACGTGCCTGCGGCGCTGCATGACCTGTGTCCTGCCCACTCGGTTGCCTTCGGTCCGGTCCAGGCGAAGACCTTGCCGTTGGCATCGATCACCGCGAACTGCCGTCCCTGCTTGGTCCAGTCGTTAGGTCTTGGATCGGGGTCGGCGTCGAGGACGCGCGCCACGACCTGTTCGGCGCTGAGACCCTGCTTGAGGAGCGCGATCGCCTGCGGTCCGTAGCTCACATCGACGATCGCCTGCGTCGCTGCCGCGCCGATACCTGCTTCGGCCCAGAGCACTCCGTTTCCAACCGAGAAAACGCGCGACTGTACGGCTCCGCCGATCTCCCCGGTTGCGGAGTCCATCGCAAGAATCGAAAACGTTGCGATGGGTGGCCACGGACCCGGCGCGCTCCGAACTGGCGGCGTCTGGCACGCTGAGAATGCGAGGAGGAAAAAGCCGACTCCCACGTTGCTACGCATGCGAACTCCAGGATGGACTGAGGTCGGAACCTGGAGCGACAGAGACGATGTGAGCGGACTCGGCATTCACGATGTGACTTGCGAGGTATTCCACTGAACCGCGATTAGCACGTAATATCGCGCATATGTGCTGCTTCGCCGCCAGACTCTCGCTTATCGGACTTACGGTCTCGCTCGCCTGCAGCAGCGGTCGTGTCGATCCTGCCACGGGATTGCCGAGGGGCGCGATGGGCGCGGAAGCCGCGATCGCGCGGGCCCGGGCAGACAGCGTGCGGCTTCCGTACACGGCCGCCGACATCCACTTCATGTCGGGCATGATCAGCCACCACGCGCAGGCGATCAAGATGGCGAAGTGGGCGCCAACGCACGGGGCGAGTCCCGCCGTTGTTCGGCTGTCAGAACGCATCGGCACTTCCCAGGCCGACGAGATCGTATTCATGCAGTCCTGGCTGCGCGACCGCCGTCAACCGGTTCCGGAGCCGGATCCCGCCGGCATGAAGATGAAAATGGGTGAGTCTGAGCATGTGATGCTCATGCCCGGCATGTTGACGACGGAGCAGATGGCGCAGCTCGACGCGGCGCGGGGCAAGGAATTCGACAAGCTGTTTCTCACCTTCATGATCCAGCACCATCAGGGTGCGATCACGATGGTACGCGAGTTGTTCAGCGCGCAGGGCGCCGGCCAGGACGAAAGCGTATTCCAGTTCGCCAACGACGTCGAGATCGACCAGGAAGCGGAAATCGCCCGCATGCG